>JAZRWW010000125.1:0-23813 GCA_045599865.1 Thermoguttaceae bacterium | reverse complement strand
TATTTATTCGGCTCCTTCCGCGCCCGCCTATCGGCGGGGTTCCGCTTCGGCGTTTTTTTTGAAATCGACGTTTTGCGAACCGATCCCATCCGCCGATATGTAATCGGCGGCTTCCGCGCCCGCCTTACGGCGGGGTTCCGCTTCGTCGTTTTTTTGAAATCGACGTTATGCGAACCGATCCCTTCCGCCGATATGTAATCGGCGGCTTCCGCGCCCGCCTATCGGCGGGGTTCCGCTTCGTCGTTTTTTTTGAAATCGACGTTTTGCGAGCCGATCCCGTCCGCCGGTATATAACCGGCGGCTTCCACGCCCGCCTAACGGCGGGGAACCGCTTCGTCGTTTTTTTTGAGTTCGACGTTTTGCGAACCGATCCCTTCCGCCGATATGTAATCGGCGGCTTCCGCGCCCGCCTAACGGCGGGGTTCCGCTTCGTCGTTTTTTTTGAAATCGACGTTTTGCGCGTCGCCGCGTTGCGATTTTTCCAAGGTTCAAACGCCAATGAACGACGAAAAATCGGAAAGATTACCCAACAAATTCTGCGAAAACTCGACCAGTTTTGACAGGCTCCAAGGAAGAAAGACGGCAAAAGCGGCAAGCATCGAGACGATCTTCGCAATAGAAGGTATCGTCTGATCCTGAATTTGCGTGCAAGCCTGCGCCAATCCGACGACCAAGCCGACCAAAAGCCCGACGAGCAAAACGGGACTCCCAATCAGAAGAATCAAGGTCGCGCTATTGCGCGCTAATGAAACGATCGCGTCCGAATCCATTTTATTTCGTGATCTAAATCGAAATGAGTTTTTTACGCAAAACTTGACGTCAACGAGCCCGTAATTAGCGTCCAGCCGTCGACTAAGACGAACAGAATCAATTTAAAGGGCGCCGACACGACGACGGGCGGAAGCATCATCATACCCGCGCTGACTAAAACGCAGGAAACCACGACGTCGATAATTAAAAAGGGTAAGAATATCTGGAACCCGATCAGAAACGCGGTTTTCAGTTCGCTCAACAAAAACGCGGGCGCAAGGGCGCGCCAAGGGGTTTCGTCGGCAGTCTTTGCCGTCGCGACTTCTGGAACGTATCGCGCGAAAATCGCGACGGAGCCCGCGTTGCCCGACTTCTCAATTTGCTTCCATAAGAAATCGCGCAACGGCTTCTGCCCGATTTCTAGCGCCGCCTTGCCCGATATTTCTCCCTTCGAATAAGGTTCGATGGATTCGTCGTAAATCGTCGACCATACGGGAAACATAATTAAAATCGTCAGAAAAATCGACAAGGTCGCGACGACTTGATTCGAAGGAATCTGTCCTAAGCCGAGCGCTTGGCGCAAGATCGAGTAAACGATCGAAATTCTCACGTAAGAAGTCGTCATTAATAAGACGCCGGGCGCGACGGTAAAAAGCGACATTACGAGAATCGTTTTCAAGGAAGTCGAAATTCCAGTCGGCGCCAACAACGCCTTAGTTCCGTCGGTCAAGAAGGACGTCGGCGCTTTGCCTCCGATAGTCGGCGTTTCCGAAACGCTCGAATTATCTTCTTCTCCGAACGAAGACAAATCGAAATTATTCCCGTCCCCTTCCCTTTCCAACGGCGTTTTTTGCCCGGCGTCGCCGAAGGACTCGGAGGTCGGATTCGAGGTCGGTTCAGTCGGTTCCGCAAGCGTTTGAAACGTCGACGAAAAAGGATCGCCAACGCTTGGAAAGACCGAACCGTCGCTAAGAGAAGCCGGAACGCCGGACTCGACGTCGACGCTTCCAAGCGTCGCGGCGCCCGTTCTCGCTCCTACTTGCGCGGGCTCGTCGGCAAACGAACGTTGCCAACTTAGCGCGCAACACGCCAACAGGCAAAACGCCAATTCAAGGGCGCGCGCAAATTTCCGTTTTGAATCGGAAAAAAACGTCGTTTTTGCGAATGTAAAACGATTAAAACGCGAAATCGTCATCTGTCAAACCGCCGAAATGCGCTCTTGCTTAAAAGGAAAAAAAAGGACGCTCCGTCGCTATATTAAACCCTATTTTGACGAAATTGTAAAGGTTATAAACGGCGCTTTCCTCAAAACTTCTTTTTTCATTTTATTAAAGTCGCGCGTTTCCTCGCGTAGCGCCGAAAAAAAAGACGCGTTCTCTTTCAACGCGTCCTTTTGCTCAATAGAAACCGTCGACGTTCGTAATTAGAGGAAAATGATCGTCGTCAGAATCAAGATCGGCGCCAGAAGACAAACGCTATACGCCATATATCCGAAAAAGCTTGGCATTTTTACGTCGCTCTGTTCGGCGATCGCCTTCACCATAAAGTTCGGACCGTTTCCGATGTAAGTCATAGCGCCCATAAAGACGGAGCCAAGCGAAACGGCGACAAGCAACGCGATCGGAATAGGAACTCCGGCCTCTTTTTCGGCCGCTTTAAGTTCCGCCTCGATTTTTTCCGCCTTTTCCAAGTCGCCGGACTCTCGCGCTTCTTGCAGTTCGGCGTTGGAAGCCGCGCGCGCCGTTTCGAAGAAAACGACGTAAGTCGGCGCGTTGTCCAGCACGGACGAAAGAGTTCCTGAAATCCAGAAGAATTCTTTCGGCTCGTTTAGCCCGATTTTAGAACCGTATTTGTCGACGGCGGCAGCGATCGTCGCGCCCTTCGCGTTTAGAATCTGCAACGGCGCCTGCATACAGATAAAGATACCGAAGAAGAGCGCGGCGACTTCGATAATCGCGCCGAAATTAAAGCCGTTTTCCTTGCGAACGGCGTTGGAACCGCAAGCAAAAGAAATCGCGACCATAAGCGCCTGAACGATCTCGCGCAAAAACATCGGGGGATAAACGCCCGTCTTAACGTTAAAGAGCGCCAAAAATTCTTGCGCGGGGTCCAACAGCATAACGGCGAGAATCACGCCGATCAAGCAGAAGACGTTCGGAAAAATTCCGCGAATCTTGAGCGCGGTCTGTTGCGCGTCGTCAAGCGCCTTGTCTTCCGCCGACTCCTTCGGATAATAAACGAAGGCGTCGAGGCAGAAATAAAGCGCGACGAGTATTCCGCAGACAAAAAGCCATTCTTTCCACAGATGCAAGGTCCACAAAAACCCGACGCCGCGCAAATATCCCAAAAAGAGCGGCGGATCGCCGATCGGCAACAGACAGCCTCCGACGTTGCATACGCAGAAGATAAAGAAAACGATCGTGTGAACTTTATATTTACGCTCTTGATTCGTTTCCAAGAGCAAGCGAATCAGCAACATCGCGGCGCCGGTCGTGCCGACGAAACTCGCCATAACCGCGCCGAGCGCCAAAATAATCGAGTTTACAAGGGGCGTCGCCTTTAAGTTCCCGGAAATACGAATGCCGCCCGTTATCGAGAAAAGCGCGAATAACAACACGATAAAGGAGACGTATTCGCCAAGAATGGCGTTGACGAAGACGGTCGACGCCATCGCAAAAGCGCCGTCGGTCTGCGGATCGACGACTTTATGCGCCGGCCAGTGTCGTTCGATCGGAAAATCGCAAACGAAGGCGTAATATCCCAGCGTCAAAGCGCCCAAAACCGCCGCGACGATAAAACGATTTAAATTGCTTTCCCACCAACGCTCGACTTTCGGAATTAAAGGCAGAATCGCAATGCAAAGCAACAGAATCACGAACGGCGCCGACGTCCACAGAGGCGGAACACGCGACGGAACGCGCGAAGAACTAGAAGTTTCTTCGGCGTTTCGCGCGACTTTTTCCTCTTCGACGGATTCCGCGACGTCGTGCGTTTCGACCGATTCCGTCGCGGCGACTTTCGCTTCTTCGTGGCGAGTAAATTGCGCGCGGGTCCACTTTTGAGGCAAACCGCACGCAAGTAAAACGACGTAAACGACAAAAACGAGGCTCAACGCCGTCAACGTCAATTTATAAGTCGGCGTCGCGAGGTCGCGCCCTTTATTCGCTGGTTCTGGCATTTTAGTTCCGTTTCTGAAAATCTTGTTTATTGTTCCGTCTCGTTTTCTAAAGGCTTTCAAAACGCCGACGCGCGCAAGTCGTCGGGCGTTGAAAGGACGCGAAGGCTTATGCGAACCGCTCTATTGACGATTCAAGAAACTCCAGAGTCGATTCGGATCGGAAAAGTCTGGAACGACGGCGTCGGCGCCGGCCGCGAGGAGGAATCCGCGCTTATGTTCGTTGACGCCTTCGCGCGCTTTTTCGTCGGTGGCGAGTCCGACGGCGTATCCGCCCGCGCGTTTAATCGCGGCGACGTCGAATCCGCCGTCGCCAAACCCGACGAGATCGTCGCCCGACCAGCCGTTTTTCGCCAACAAGTCGCGGATAACGTCGTCCTTTTCGCAGGGGGTTCCGTCTTCTCTCGCGCCAAAAATACCTTGGTCGAACAGTTCCGTAATTCCCAAACGATCGCATTCGGACTTCAAACGTCCTTCGTCGGTGCCGCTCGCCAAACATAAAGCGACGCCGTTCGCTTTGAGCGTTTTCAGAAACGCGATCGCTCCCGGCGTGACAATATCGTCGACCGTCGCTTCGCCCGAATCCAATTTCGCAAATTTCGACGCGACGAGTTTGTCCAATTCGGCGTCGTATCGTTCCTTATAGACGATCGGCGCCTCGGGCGTTCCCCCGCGTTTCGCGACTTCTTCCGCCAAATGCTCGCCAAGCGCGATCATCGGACGCCCCGTTTCTTTTTCGATATACCCGCGAACGATCGGCTCGACTTCTTCTTTCGCGACGCCCTGAATACTCGCAAGCGTCGCGCAAGCGCTTTCGGCAACGGCGTCTTGCCACCCGCAACGCAACGCGGCGACGGTGCCGTCGAAATCGAAAAACGCGACTTTGAATTTGCGCCCTACGCGAGGATAATTAACGACCTCGACGTCAAAATTTAACGGAAGGACTTTTTGCATTAGAGAGACGATCGCGTGTTCGTAGAGCATATGCATGTCTTCCAACTGCTCCATCGAATTGGTCGGGGCGATCAGAATTTCGTCGCAATAGTTCTTCATTTTGCCGCCGTCGCGTCCTCCGAACCCGATAGTTTTCAAGCCCATAGCGCGCGCCGTCTGGAGCCCTTTGACGATATTGGGCGAGTTTCCGCTTCCGCTGAATACGATCAACAAGTCGCCCGGTTGCGCGTAACTGCGCAACTGAATCGAATAAATATCCTCGTAGGCAAAATCGTTCGCCAAACAGGTGACGATCGGCGTACTGTCGTTGAGGCAGACCGCTTTGAACCCTTCTCGTCCGCAAACGCGCGCGCCTTTGAGCAGGTCGTTGCACATATGGGAAGCGGTCGCGGCGCTTCCGCCGTTGCCTGCGGTATAGATTCGCGCGCCGGTCTTCTTCGTCGCCAGAATCGCCCCCGCGATTCGCGCCAACGTTTGGAAATCCGTCCTAAGTAAATCGGAAGCGACTTGACTTGCGTAATCGTTCAAAAACGCGGTCGCTAAATCTTGACAGTAATTCATCTTTCAACCCCCAACGTCTGTTTCGTTGCGCTTCGCCCGTTTTGAGCCTGGAGCGCGTCGACGCGTCGCGACAAAACGGCGCTCCTCGTTTTTACTCGTATTATAACCTATAATTCGCGAACTTCAATAAGCGCGCGAGGCTTATAAACGGCGAGTCAAACGCCGCTCGGGGTTGAAACGGAACGTTTTGACGATAAAATAAGTTGCAAAGCGTTGACCAAACGTCTTTGAATTCGACTTTATCAATATGTGGACAATCGAAACGCGCGGGGCTAAAATGAGTTCGGTTCCCTACTTTTTTGACAAGAAATTACGACGTTCGATCGAAGAGATTTTGCTTCCCGACATTCGCCTACCAGGTCAATATATCGGCGGCGAGGTCGGGCAAAGAGTGAAACCGGCGGAATCGGTCGACGCGCGAATGTGCTTTTGTTTTCCCGACGTCTATTCGATCGGTATGTCGAACGTCGCGCTCGGCGTTTTGTACGACGTCGTTAACTCGCGCCCGAATCTCGCTTGCGAACGCGCTTTCTGCCCTAGTCCGGACTTTGAAGAACTGCTCCTTTCGCGCGGCTTGCCCCTGTATTCGCTCGAAACGTTCACGCCGCTCGACGCGTTCGATCTCGTGGGATTCACGCTTCAATACGAGCTATGTTATACGAGCGTCTTGACGATGCTGAATTTAGGACGCATCCCGCTCCGTCGCCAAGACCGCGATTTTACGAAGCCGCTGATCGTCGCGGGCGGTCCCGCCGCGTGCAACCCGGAGCCGATCGCCGACTTTATCGACGTTTTCTTATTGGGAGACGGCGAAGAATCCCTGCCCGCGTTGCTCGAATTCTGGCAAGATTTGCGCGCGCGTATGGGCGTTAAAAGTCCGAAAAGTTCCGACGGCGGCGTTTTTGAGGGCTTAGGAACTTGCGAAGACGCCGCGCGTTCTTACCAGTCGCGTCGGGAAGCCCTGCTTGAAGTCGCGAAGAAATTCCCTTGCGCTTACGTTCCTGAATTTTACGACGTGGAAATTGGCGCGGACGGTCGCGCGCGACGCCCTCGTCCGAACGTCGACGACGCGCCCGAGTTTGTCGAGTCGGCGGTCGTTCGCGATTTAAACGCTTTTCCGCCCCCAAAAAGACCGCTTTTGCCCCTTATCGAAAGCGTTCAAGACAGAATTTCCGTCGAAATTATGCGCGGCTGTCCGCAAAAATGCCGATTCTGCCAAAGCGCGCAACTGAAACGTCCGATTCGTTTTCGTTCGCCCGAAGTCGTCGTCGAAGCGCTTGGCTCCGCGCGCGCGAATACCGGCGTCGACGAAGCGACGTTGCTTTCTCTTTCGTCGAGCGAATATCCGAAATTTGAAGAATTGCTGAATCAAATTCACGACGCGCCTTGTCTCCGCGGACTTGCCGTTTCCGTGCCAAGTCTTCGCGTCAATCACCAACTTAGCGACGTCGTGCAAAAGTTGACGACGGAACGTTCGTCAAGCCTGACGATCGCGCCCGAGGCGGCTCGCGACGAAATGCGGCGCCGCATAGCCAAACGTGTGACGAACGAAGATTTGTTCAACGGCTGTCGCGCGGCGTTTGAAAACGGGTTCTTCCGAATTAAGACCTATTTTATGTGCGGGTTCCCTCACGAAAAAGAGGAAGACGTCGCCGGAATCGTCGAACTTGCGAACCAGCTCTGTTATTTGGGCAAAGAAGTTCGCGGCAAGTACCCGCAAATTACGGCGAGCGTTTCGAATTTCGTGCCGAAGCCGCACACGCCTTTGCAGTGGGAGCCAATGAAGCCGCGCGAATATTTCGAAGAAGCGCATCGTATTTTGCGTCAAACGCGTCGCGAACGATCGGTCGACGTCAAATATCACGATCTCAACGTCAGTCTTTTGGAAGGTCTTTCCGCGCGCGGCGACAGACGGCTCGGGCGCGTGATCGAGACTGCGTGGAAACTCGGCGCAAGACTCGACCCGTGGCGCGAACATTTTCGACCCGATCTCTGGGATGAAGCCGTCAAGCAAAACAATTACGACGTCGACGCCGTAGTTCATACCGCGTATGATCTCGACGCCGAATTGCCTTGGGAACACGTCAAGCTCTATAACGATAAAGAAAAGCTCAAAAAAGAGTACGAACTGAGCAAATTGTGCAAGTACGCCGAAAGAGACGCGTAATTGGAATTGCGCAAATCGTAGCGCGCAGGTCGTAAGCGTTCACGGAAAACGCGCTACGTTTATTTGACGGCGTTGCGTACGCGCCTTTCGACGGGAAAACGACGGGAAAACATAGCGCAAGGAAACAAAAAAGCCAAGGGCAAAAACACGCCCTTGGCTTTATTTAAACGCTCAAATATGTCGTCAAACGATTAACGACCGACGCCCCAGCGATAGAACTTCTTGAGCTTGAGTCCGCCCTCTTTGGCGACTTGCCCGACGGTCTTCGCGGAATCGACGATATAGGCTTGATCTTCGAGGCAGATTTCCTTCAAGACCGCCTTGACGCGTCCTTCGACGATCTTGGCAATAATGTTGTCCGGCTTGCCGACGTTTTGATTTCGGGTTTGCTCTTCGGCGATCTCTTTTTCCTTTTGGAGGACGGCGGGATCAAGGTCGTCGGCGTTGACCGCTTGCGGCGCCATTGCGCAAACTTGCATCGCGATATTATTTGCGAGTTCGGCGTTTTCGCCTTCGACTTCCAGAACGACGCCCAATTTCGCGTCGTGGTGAACGTAAGTTCCAACGGCGCCTTCAACGCGCAAGATTCTCTTGATCTTGAAGACTTCGCGAATCTTGTTCATCAGGTCGTCGAATTGGAGTTGCAAATCGCCTTGCGCGAGCAGTTCTTCAGCGGTAGCGGCGCCGGGACCTTCGGCAAGTTGCTTGGCGAGGTTGTTCGCAAGCTCGACGAATTGGGGCGCGCCCGCGACCGGCGCGGATTCGCACAAGATTTCGATCATAGCCGTAGCGCCGTTCGCGGCGGTGAAGGTCGCAATGCGCCCTTCGGCGGTTTCGCGGTCGGTTCGTCCGCTCATCTTCGCCTTGCCGGATTTACGCAAAATTTCGATCGCTTTTTCTTCGTCGCCCTCGGCTTGTTGGAGCGCTTTTTTGCATTCCATCATCGGGAGCTGGGTCTTGTCGCGAAGGGATTTAACCATAGCGGCGGTAATATCGGCCATCGTAATTCTCCTGTTGTTTTGATTTAAATTTCGTTTACGTATCTATCAAACGCCGACGCAAAGTCGACGCTTACGTATCTATCGGACGTCGACGCAAGGTCGACGTCTTTACGAACAAAGTTTGGCAGAATCACTCGGCTTCAACTTTTTCTTCGGCTTCGGCTTCGTCCTTCGCTTCTTCCGGGGCGGCTTCAGCGGAGTCGTACTTGTTCGATTCCAACTCTTTAACGCCGTCAATCACAGCGTCCGCCAAATAGGACATAACCAAGTCGATCGAACGAATGGAGTCGTCGTTTCCAGGGATCGGAAGATCGACTTCGTCCGGATCGGAGTCAGTGTCGATAAGAGCGATAGAAACGACGCCCAATTTACGCGCTTCACGCACGGCGTTCTTTTCTTTGCGGGGGTCGACGACGACCATCGCGGCGGGATAACGATCCATATTGCGCAAGCCGTTCAGGTTGCGATACATCTTGCGATATTCGCGCGCCAAGGACGCTTGCATTTTCTTGGAGTAAGTCGAAAGGATATCGCCTTGCATAATCTTTTCGAGTTCTTCAAGGCGTCGCATACGACTGCGGATCGTTTCGAAGTTGGTCAAGGTGCCGCCGAGCCAACGTTCGGAGATGTAAGGCATTCCGCAACGGGCGGCTTGCGTCGCGATCGTTTCGGACGCTTGGCGCTTCGTTCCGACGAACAGAACAAGATTTCCCTCGGCGGCGACTTGCTTCAGAAACTTACGGGCGCGGAGAATGCCGCGGACGGTTTCACGAACGTCGATGATGTGGATCAGCTTGCGACGACCGTAAACATACGGACGCATTTTCGGGTTCCAGAGACTGGCGCGGTGTCCAAAGTGAACGCCGGAATCGATCAACGCCTTGAGAGAGAGAGCTACGTCGGACATTTTATTCCTTTCTTGTCGTCGTTCGGCACATCGTTACAAGTTCTTTTAAAGAACGACCTACGACGTTTAGGCGACAACGCGACCGACAAAACTAAAGGTTTGTCGGCAATAGATTAATCAAATATGCGAGCGCGCCAAACCCAACGAAGCGCTCGCTGAAGTTCGTCTTTACCAAAGAGCGTCAAGACGCGTCGACGGCAAATCAAAACGAGTTGCGATTATTTTACCGACTATTATTATTTTGTCAAGCGGCGTTAAAACGGAAGCTCGCGCGACTTTCCGAATCACGCTCCAAAGGGCGCGAGTAATTTTTTCGGAATAATCGGCGTTCCTCCGTCTTGCGCGCAAACGAACGCGGCGCGTTTCGCAGCGACCTTAAGGATCGTTTTATAATCGACGCCGCGCAGCAATCCGACGAGGCAAAGAGCCGCGAACGCGTCGCCCGCGCCTACAGTGTCTTTAACGGCGACAGGCACGGCGGGCTCGTAGTACGTTTTCTTTCGGTCGAAAATAAACGCGCCGTTTTCTCCGCACGTGAGAATAATCGTCCCCGCGTTGCGTTCTTTTTGCAAGGAAGTCGCCCACTCGCGAAACGAGCGCTTGACTTCGTGGTCGTCGGAGTCGCTAGCGGCGATTTCTTCGCGAACCTTCGGGTCGTTCAAAGCCTCGACGTCGGACTTGAAAAGAAAGACCGGGGGCAATAATCGGTTCAATTCAAGCGCTTCTTCGACGCTCAATTTAACGAAGTCGGAGACGCCGACGGAGAAATCGGTAGTTTCATACGCGTAAAAGGGCGCTCGAAAATTCAAGTCGGCAAATCGTTTCACGTGGCGCGGAAGCGCTTCCATTAGGCGAACGATCGCGCTCTTGTTGTTCGAACTTCGCAACGCCAACGTTCCGAAGCAGAAGGCGGACGGAACGGAAGGGTCTGCAAAAAATTCCTTGACTTTTTCCAACGTCTCGCTTTCCGTCGCGATATTGTCCCACGCGACTTTTTTGACGATTTGATAACTTGGCGTTCCTTTTTCGTCAAGGGCGACTTCGACGACGCCGGTCTGAGCCGTCGGATCGGTCTGAATTAGTTCGGTCGAGAGATTCAAGCGTCGAACGTTCTCGAGAATTTCGTCGCCGAGTTCGTCCTTGCCGACTCTCGTCAACGCGCGGACGTCGGCGCCTGCGGTCTGCGCGTGATAAAGGAAATTGACGGGCGCGCCGCCCATTTTTTTGCCCGAGGGAAGCATGTCCCACAAAATTTCCCCAAAAGCGAGTAGCTTTACGGGCTTATTGACGTCTTTCATTCGCTTCGGCATAACGTCCCCTTTGCAATTCGATCGATTATTAGAAAGAACGCGCTCTTCGCGCCTCGTAAAACAGGACGGCGGCGGCGTTCGAAACGTTTAGGCTGTCCGCGACGCCAAGCATAGGCAATCGCACTTTTTTCAGTAGGTCGAACTTGGCGTCTTCGGGCGATTCTTCCGCCCAGAGCGTCGTCAGACCTTCCGCTTCGCTTCCGACGATAATCGCGGTCGGACGCTTATAATCGAGTTGCGCGTAAGAAACGGCTTTGTCGCAAAGCGCGGTCGCGCGTTGGAATTTTAGGCGTCGCAACCACGCGATCGTTTCTTCGGCTTGCGCGACGACGATCGGCACGTTAAAAATCGCGCCCAAACTCCCTCGAATCGCGTTCGGATTGAACGCGTCGTATTCTTTGGCGGCGATAATCAACGCGTTCACGCCCGCGCCGTCGGCGCTCCGCAAGATCGCGCCGACGTTGCCCGGCTTTTCGACGCCCTCGATAACCGCGATCAAAGCGTTTTCGCCGTTCGACGCGCGGCTCAATTTTTCTTCCAACGCGTCTAGCGACCAGAATTTTTCTTTGACAAGCGCGACGACCCCTTCGTCTCGTTCGCCGAACCGCAATTTGTCGAAGGCGGACTTCGCCAGCGGAATCAAAGGAACGGACGAACGGTCGACCTCTTTCAAGAAGTCGCGCAACTCCGCGCGTCGTCCGACGGCTTCAGGTCGTGCGAAAGTCGCGTCTAAATCGACTCTATCCCCTTCCCTAACGGCGTCTTCGGCGTTCCAATAGAGTTCGACAAACTCGAAGCCCGACCGCCAAGCGCGCGAGACTTCGCGCAAGCCGTCGACTAAAAAACGTCCTTCGCGACGTCGAACGCGACTTTCGCGCAACTGAGCCGCGCTCTTCACGCGCGGATTATTGGGGCTGGTAATGATCGAATACATTGTCTTCACATAAAATTACGTTTCTTGCGTTGAAATTTTCAACAAAACTTTCCCGTTTGGCGCGCGAAAAGGACGCTCGACGATTCTGAATTCAGTTTCAAGATTCAACGCTCCGAAGTCAAAGGCTTTTCGCAGAGCTTCGACGTCGCATTCGCCCCCGGTTCTAGGCGTCGTCCACAAAATAATCTTTCCGGGCTCGCGTTGTTCGACTTGCACGGACTGCGCGAGCGCCCAAGTCGACTCGCGGCACGAAAGATTCAGGTGCGTAATGGAAAATCTTTCGCCGTTTTTGTCGACGATATAATCGCCGATTCGCCCGTCGGAAATTTCAAAGGCGCCAAGAATCCCGTCTTCCTCGCGAACGACTTTCACGCCGTCGTTTGTTTTGTACCGAATCAGCGGGGACGCGAAATTCCAATACGCGGTTCCGACGAGCGAAGTGAAGCCCGAGTCGTCGGTCGTCGTCTCGCAATATCCGTAAGACTGAAAGGGCTCGTATAGGTAAGGCTTCGTCTTTTCCCAAGCTAAAATCGCGCGTTCGGCGTGTCCGTACCAAGAGACGGTCGGCTTGTCCGTGACGCGCTCGATCGTCTTGCGATAATTCGGAAGGGGAAATTCGGAGGCCAAGAAGGAGCCGCGCAAGTTCTCGCGCAAAAAATCGACGACTTCGCGCGCGTTCTTTTCGCAATAGGACAAAAATTCGGAGATCGCGCTCGGATAACCGCGAAAATACCTCGCGCGACGCTTGCGCGCCGGAATCTTCAAAAAGGCGTCGACCAGCGTTTCGCGCGGATAATGAATATTCAAAACGAGCGCGTGGCGCATGCCGTCGTAGTAGACGGGGGCGCGCGTCTCGTCCAAAGCGACGCCCAAAAGCAAATCGCTTTGCTTATAACCGAGCGTTCCCCATATCGCGTGCATATGCGCCCATTCGTTGCCGACTTGTCGAGCGTCGGAATAGAATTTGAAGGGCTCGCCGGTGGAACCGCCCGTATACGTTACGGAACGACCGGCGACTTTATACGAACGCGATTCGAGCCCGAAACCGCGCAAAACGTCTTTGGAAACGATCGGTATTTTAGCAATATCGTCGAACGAACGCAATTCCGCCGGGTTGTATCCGGCTTCGGCGTAGTAACGTCGGTAAAACGGGACGTTGACGTAGGCGTGGTCGACAATTTGCTTTATATGCGCGAAAATATAGTCGCGTTTTTCCTCCGTCGACGCTTGTTCGTCGAATCGTCGTCTTCTCGACGCGGCGTCGACGTACTGACTCGCAAAACCTGGACGCGCCGAATAAGGAACGCGCGCGATCGCTTCTCCAACAAATCGCGGCGCGGTTCCAAGTCGCTTTTTCAAATAATTAAGAAACGACGTTTTCCTACCCTCTCTTTCTCGGTCGACGTTTGTGTTTTTGCGGAAAAATCGGCGCGTTTTCTACGGCGTCGCTACGACGCCTTCCTTTTACGCTCAAAGTTTTCGCGCGTCGCGTTGTAAATACCTTCAAGAATCGCGTAATTTGCTTCCGGCGTGAAATCGCGCTCGTACGCTTTCCGCGCGTTGCGCCCCAATTCTTGCGCCAAACCGGGCTCGTTTTGCAATTTTTTAACCGCTTCGACAAACGCCGCGCGATCATTCGGAGCGAATAACAAGCCCGCGCGAGCGCCGCCGATAACGTCTTCGCGTCCGCCAATGTTCGTCGCGATCGAAGGAACGCCCAGCGCCGCCGCCTCCATAAGGGTCAACGCCAAGGGCGCCGCTTCGTACCAAACGGAAGGAAAAGCTAAAAACATAGCGTTTTCAAGTAGCGCCAACGTCTCTTCGCGGGACTTGGCGCCAAGGAAACTAACGGAACTAGGCGCGTCTTTACGCAAACTCTCGGCTTCCGGACCGTCTCCTACGACGATCAAAGGAATATCCAAATCGCGCCACGCGTCGATTAAAAAACGAACGCCCTTCTCCGACGCCAACCGACCGATGAAAATCGCGCTTTTTTTTGCGGCGGAACCTTCCGCGCCGTTGGCGTTTGAACCTTGAAACTTCGGGTCTTTTCGCGGATCGAAGATAAAATTCGGCTTGACGAAAATCTTTTCTCGCGGGATTCCTCCAAGCGCAAATTTTTCTTTAGCAAATTGCGACAACGCGACAAACCCGTCGACGTCGCGCAACACGCGCGGACGAGTCTGACAATAAAAGAGATATTGCAAGAATCGCGCGGACGTCTTTGACGCGCAGTCTTTTCGCCACAATTCTCTAATCGGATTGCGAGTCAAACATTCCTCGCACAAGACGGAGCCGCGTCGCAACTGACCGCCGGGGCAAATTAAGCGGAAATTGTGCAACGTCAACACGGACGGGACGCCGTAGTCTTGCGCCGCTTGAAAAATCGCGGGCGTAAGCGCGTATTTGTAATTATGCACGTGGACGACGTCGGGTCGAAAACGGCGAAAAAGCGCCGTCGCTTCCGCGTAGACTTCCTTTGAAAATCCCGTTCGCAAAGGAAAAGTCAGCTTTCGCAACGTCGGAAGTTTCAATATTTCCGCGTTCGTATGTTCCAACGTTTCGACTTCGTGCCCGAAACGTCGCAACAGATCGACCTCTTGACGAAAAACGTTCGCCTCGCCTCCGATCGCAAATTCTCCATAATGATTGTGCGCGACGACTACCTTCAAAACGTCCTCCTAAAAAATCCAATACGCTCGCTTAGTCGGCGTTCAAACTCAAATAATACCCAAACGGCGAGTTACTGCGCGGGTCTTTCTTGCGTTTCCGTTTGACCGACGTTCTGCGGAAACATTTTATTAATTTCTCCAAGATCGCCAAATAGGGAGTCGATTTCATTAAGCCAGCTTAACGTTGCTCCGTCGATTTCCGAATCGTTTGCGTCGATTTTTTCATCGAATTTGTCGACAATCTCGTTTTTATTTAGACGGCTCGGATTCTCCGCGTCTTCGACTTCCGATTCGACTTCCGATTCGACTTCCGCCGCTTCTGTTTCTCCGCCGCGATTTGAATCGCGCGCATCGTCGTTCTCGGTTTCGACTTCCGCCGTTTCTATTTCGCAACTAAGACTTGAATCGTCGGCGATTTCCGTTTCATAACCGCGACTTGAATCGTCCGTATCGAATTCGATTTCCGCCGGTTCAATATCGTCGTTTTCATCGTCGTCATACTCTTCATCGTCGTCATACTCTAAAGACTCTTGCGCTAGTTCTTCGTCGTATTGCGGATCATACGAATCAAACAGTTCTTCTTCTAAGGGAAGATCCGAAACGGAACCTAATCTCGGAACGCCTTCTAACGCCGGAATCTCTCGAACTTGATTTCTATAATAGTAAGATATAAAGAGAAACATTAACACGGCGTAAGTTCCTTGAAACACGCCTGTTACAAGACTCATCACAACAAAAGCGACGGTCGTCGCTCGACAACAAAACCGTTCCAAGGAATTATCGGCAATCTTTCCGCTAAAAGAAAAAAATCTACCGACGATCCCTATATAAAAGGCAAGACCGACTAATCCGTAAGAAGTCGCGAAATCCAAGAGGTCGCTGTGCGTGCCGATACGAATCCCAAAAACGTTGTTCATCAGATTTTTGGTTTTATGGTATCCGCGACCTATAAACAACGCTTCCGGCGATTTAGGATCCAATATGTTGTTCACCGCCGTGTTAAGAATTTCAACGCGCCCGCTTCCCTCGTCGCGTTCAATTTGTCTCCAACGATCTAAAAATATATCTCCTTTCGTACTCGCTAAAAAAGCGGCGGCAACTACGACTGCAAAAAACAACGCCGAGAGTAGTTTTACGCGATTCTTACGAACCAACCAACTAATTCCCCAAAGAACGGCGACCGCCAAACCTAACTGACCGGCTCTGTTGAAACTAAATAAAATTACGGAAAAACCTAAAAGAAGAGCGAATAAAAAAGGAGCGCGGAACTTTGGACTTCTAATAAACCAATACAATGAGAGAATAATTTCCAACAAGACAAAGGACACGACCATCTTGCCGGAAACATACTTCGAACCGGCGCTGGCGTTAATATCGCTATAAATCGACCCTCCGCCTAAACCAAACGCATAACAGGCGATCGCGACGCAACACTGAACGATCGCTCCCAACCAGAAGCAACGAACGATCGTTTTGATCTGTTTTGGCGAAAAGAAGTCGATTTCCAACGCGAGCGCAAAGATAAACCACAGTACAAAGCGGAGCGCGTAAGTAATTTCAACAGTTCGTTCGTCAAAGGCGCGAAAAAGAGCCATATACAGGGCGACGATCATAAAATAGACGCTCGCCCAGAACCAAAAATTAAAAATCCGCGACAAGCGCCGAACATTCCAAAAGAAAAGCAAGGCGATTACCGTCGCGCCCTGAAAGGCTTGCAACGCCAAAGAACCGACGCCTTCAGAATCTTGGTTCAACAGCAACAACGCGCCGATCGGATAACAAACGGCATAAAAGCACAAAAAAGCAAAAGCCAAGCCTTTCAGCGTCGTTCCGTTGAAATACATTGCAAGCCTAACAACAAAATAAAATAAAATAAAACGTCTTTAATTAAACGGACGACGGCTCAAGCGTTATTCCGCGAGGGGCGTCCATAGTCTGCGCAATTCTTCCGCCGCCGCTTGCGTCGAAAAGCGCTTGGACAATTCCAAGGACGCGCTTTCTCCTCCGCGTTCTTGCGGGATCAGTTCCAACGCGTCGACTATCGCGCGCGCGTATTCGTCAGGATCGCGCGAACGAACTATTCTGCCGTTCACGCCGTCGACGATCATGTCTTTTGCTCCGCTGACTTCGGTCGACACGCAAACTTTGCCGCACGCGAGCGCTTCGGTCGTGGCGACGGACCAGCCTTCGTAACAAGACGCGACAAGATACAAATCGGACGCGACAAGCCGCGATCTCACTTCGACGGGGGGTAAAAAGCCCTCAAAACGGACGTTTTCGTTCAATCCGCGCGCTTCGACTTCGTCGGCGATCGCGGAACGATCTTCGCCGTCGCCGACGAAAGTCAAAAGAATATTCGGAAATCTTTCGCGCAGGATCGCAAGCGCTTCCAAAGCAAGTTTCCAACCTTTGACCCAACAGAGTCGACCGACGATCGTCAAACGCGGATAACGTCCGTTCCACCCAAGCCGATTCGACTCTAATTCTCGGTCGCCCGGATAATACGCTTCTGGATCAAAACGCGTCGGAAACTGCACAAGCGGGTATTTTCCCAAAAGTTTACGATTCTCTTCTTCAAAAGTCGCAATACGCTCCGAATCCGCCGACGCAAGGAGCAAGTCGGGCTGAAGTCCCGCTAAATTCGTGATCATACGACGGTGAAACCAACTCGCCAAAAAACGCAAACGCGCGTAACGAGAAACGCCGACGGGATTATTGAGACCGGCAAAACGATAGCAAAAAGACGACCATTCGTATTTTCGCAAGACTCCTAAAACTTCCGGCGAATCGCAAAATAAATTTCGCGTTGAGATTTTGCGAATCTCGGGCAGGAATTTCGCAACGAGACGTCGAAAAACGATCCGACGCGGAATCAACGGCTTGCGACTTTTATTTTTCGGAGCGTAAGAACCGACGTTGAAACGCCAAATAGGCTCGCCGCGCCACTCTCCTTCGAACCAACGTCCAACGGGAAAATCGCCTACTTCCGCCGGCGAAACGATCGCAAATTTCGTGCCGAAGGCGTTCAACATCTGCTTTGCAAAGGCTGTTTGACCTCCGCGCGGATTATTCCACGGGTCGCCCGGACAAATATAAACGGCTTTGGGATTCTGCATTTGAACACAACCTACCGATCGTTTAGGAAACGTCTCCGTCGCAACCAACGACGCGACGACGACCTCTATTATAAACAAAAAGCGCCTTCTTAACAAGCTCGTTTAGGTTCGACGACTTTTTGATCGTAACGACGAACAAAAGATCAAAATAGAAAAACAATCAAAATACGAGTCAAAGAAACGGCAAGCGCGTTCGAAACCCCAAGTCTCGTCAAACGACGCAAAAGGACGTTTGACGAAACCTAAGAAACTCTTTCCGACGTCTCGCTCGTCGACCTTAGTCTTGAATAAGAAAAACGATCAATCTTCTGGGACCATGAACGCCGAGAACCAGCTTTTTCTCAATGTCGGCGGTTCGACTCGGACCGGTAATAATCGCGACTTCGCCGCGTTGAGTCTCGTTGCGCATTTTCGCTTCGATTTCGTTCCAAGCGTGCGGAAGATGTTCTCGAAGTTGGCTCGCTTTCGCGACGACGAAACAAGCCGGAGAAAGATAACAAAGGAAGCGTTCAAAAGCGGACGAAGCCTCGACCACGCAAGACCCCGTGTCGGTCAATAGAACGAGCGGCGAAATCAAACTTGCGGTCATCGTTTGGAAAACCTTCGGATCGGCGTCGGGATTCTTCGGCTCTTCCAGCGCTTTCCACCCCTCGCCGGCCGCCTTGAGCGCCTCGTATCCGACGGAGCGCGCGATCGGCGATTCGTAAACGCCAAGCTCGCGCGAAGCGTCGGGCGCGTCCTTGACAAGCTCGTTCAACAGACGCGCGATCTCTTTTGCGGCGTCTTTCTCGTTGGAACAGAAAACAACTTCGCCGGCGACCGACTTTAAATTTTCCGCAAATTGAGGCTGAAGTTCTTCCTTCGTCGCGCCTTTGAAGTCCCAAATCGGGGGCAGTTCGGGCGCCGTCAATTTGGACTTGTCGACGTCGGCAAGCGCTTTCTTAATCGTATTGAGAATTAAAGATCGACTATCCACAACTAAATCCTTGCGTCTAAAACCTACGCGTTTTACGCGACGACTAACAAAAACCAACGGCGTCAAACGAAACGCCTTCCTTGAATTTTACAACGTTCTTAACTTTTTAAAAGCGGGCGCCGTCAAAAGCGTTCCAATTCTCCGTAACAAAGTCGACAAACTCGCCGTTTGCCTCGCAAATTGTTCCTTACGTTTTTTTTTCAAAATTAACAAAAAAAAACTTGCCAACGTCCTTTCGAGCGTGTATAGTTAAAAGCGCTGGATCGGCTTCCAGCCGACGACGTTTTGCGTCGTATGATTTAATTGTCGACGAGTCGACGTCTTAAAATTTGACAAGCGCGCTCCTTCGCGCTCAAACGAGCGACGACGAACGGATTTTCCGACGCGATTTTCGACAAACAAACGACCTTCCCTTGTTTATTTTATTTTATTTTTACGTAGGAGACGCGTAATATGCAACGCCGAGATTTTTTAGCGACGACAACCGCTCTTGGTTTGGCGTCTTTGGTTCCGACGGTCGACGGCGCCGAATCCGCCGCCGAGTCCGATTCCAAACAACGTTATATTCTGCTTGAAATCTTCTTCACGCGATCGACCGCTAAACGAGACGCGCTCGTCGCAAAGTTTGACGAAAAATTAATCCCCCTGCGCAATCAAATCGGTTTTGACAAAGTCGGCGTTTTTACCGTCAATCAAGACCTAATGAAAGACGAAGGAGGATACCGCGCCGATCTGTATGATTCTGCGGTCTTTGTCGTGCAAGAATGCGATTCGGTCGAACTTTTGCTTGAATATCAAGAACGTAGCGCCGCCGTCGGCTCCTTCTTCAATTTGGAAGACGATCTCGATTTTGTCGACGAAGAAGTAATCGCGCTCAAAGCCGTTTCGGGGCAGCCTCGTCTCGAAGTTCCCTACGACAATCCCGAACGTATTATTCAACTTCGCACTTATAATTCCCCCAATTACGACCGCAACGCCGCCAAGATCAGTATGTTCAACAACGGCGAATTGGAGCTTTTCCGTAATTCGGGCATGCTTCCCGTCTTTATGGGCGGCGCGCTCTTTGGCAGTTGGGCGCCGAACTTGACCTATATGCTTAGTTTCCCGAACGACGAAGCAAGAAGCGAAGGCTGGAAGAAATTCGTGACCTCGCCCGGCTGGAAAAAACTGAGTTCCGATCCGACTTACGCGCGCACCGCGACGAGGATTCGTAATCTCTTCCTGAAGCCGTCTCCAAAATCGCAAATTTGATAGAGTCGGCGCGACGAACTTGAAAAAAGCAACGACGAGTCGAGACGTCAAAGCGCCCTTCGACTCGTCGAAAATACGTTCGAAAAAATTGTCGTTTTATGATCGCTTCAATAATTTTAAATTAAAAAAATTAAAAACGAGCGTTGCAATGGCGTCGAATTCCGATCGGAAAGAAAAGGAACTTTCGGGCGAAATGGCGCACGACGTCTTCGTCTATATTATCTGGACGAACGTTGTTTTCGCCAAATTGTTCATAGCGCGTTTTATGGCGCCGGAAATCGCGCGTGAAATCGATTTGGATTCCTTGGAACTTGCGTCGCCCCGTCACGTCGACGAAAAGGGACGTAATTCGATAGGGGACGTTTTTTATAAATTCCGTTTTAAGTCGGGAAAACGAGGCGTTTTAGCCGTTCTAATGGAACATAAGTCGGGTTACGCTCATTTTGTCGCGGTGCAAATTCTCCGTTATGAAGTCGACGCGCTCGAGTATATGGCAAGCAACGCGGATAAATTCGTGGACGAAAACGGACTTTTACCGATTCCCTATTCTATTCTTCTTTGTCAGAAACGCCATCCGCAACTGGAAGAAATTACTTCCCGATTCCAAGGCGTCGAATATGGACCAAGAACAAGATTTCAAGAGGTCAACTTTAACGACGTCGATCTTGATTCGTTGTCTGACGAGCCCTTCCTACAAATCGCGATAGGGTTGTCCCAATTTGCGGGCTACTCCGACAAATTAAAGGACGAACGCCAAAACGAACTTGCCAAACTTTTTCAAGCGTTGTTGCGTTACGACGCGGCAAAAAAAGGAAGTCGACGCGAAGTCTGGGATCTTATTTTTAAAGTGTCGTGCAATTACCTTTCGTATTTGATGCGCGATCGCGATTTCAAAGTTGGACGATTTGTATTCAATTTGATCGACAAAGACAAGGAATGCGATATGGATTACGCGTTATATCCTGAAATTTTTGCGGATATGTTTCCAAGGGAACTCCAACCTTATCGCGAGCAAATAGCCGTCGCGAATGCAAGGGCGGACGAAGCAGATCGTCTTTTATGCAAATCGACGCGCAAATGCGTCCTCGCCACAATCAAAGCGCGTCGCTGGTTTGAGGAAACGCCGCAGAGTCTGGTAGACGATTTGGAACGCATAACGTCGTATGAAAATTTGAACGACGTGTTAACAACTGCAGAAAACGCGGAGAACTATGTCGATTTTCTTAAAACCTTTGAAAGATTATTGACAAATTCAAAATAGAACGACAGTTCCGTCTTTATTCCATATTAAGGAAATGCGATATGGATTACGCGTTGTATCCTGAAATTTTTGCGGATATGTTTCCAAGGGAACTCCAACCTTATCGCGAGCAAATAGCCGCCGCGAATGCAAGAGAGGCAAAAGCAAAGGCAATAGAGGCGGAAGCAAAGGCAATAGAGGCGGAAGCTAACGCAATAGAGGCGGAAGCTAACGCAAGAGCAGACAATTTGGATCGTCTTTTATGCGAATCAATGCGCAAGCGTATCCGCGTTACAATCAAAGCGCGTCGTTGGCTTGAGGAAACGCCGCAGAGCGTTGTAGACGATTTGGAACGCGCAACTTCGTATGAAAAATTGAACGACGTGTTGACGACCGCTGAAAGTTCGGAGAATTACGAGCTTTTTCTTAAAGCGCTCGAAAGCGTCAAAAAATGAAACTTTCAACTTCCTGCGAAAGGCGCGGAAGAAAACCGCGTTAGACGCGCGTATTGACGTCAAACTTTATTTTATTGATCATAGAAATTTCGACCGTATAAGTCGAAGCGCCGCTATTATTTACGAAAGGCAACGTTATGGATATGAAACGTCGTAGTTTTTTACGCAAATCGCTCGTCGGCTTAGGCGGAGTTTCCGTTGTTGCGGAAATGAACGACGCCTTCGCGACGCCTAGTACCGTTTGGGAAAAATATCCCTTTTCAACCGATCCCGTCGGACGCGTCAAATTGACGCCTCAAGTCGAAACTTCGCGAATAGGGCTTGGCACCGGTATGGCGGGCTACAATCATTCTAGCTCGTTGACGCGTATGGATCGCGCCAAGTCGGAAAAAATCATCAGGCATTGCTACGATTCCGGCGTTCGATTCTACGACTGCGCCGATTTGTACGGCTCTCACGAACTGATCGCGGAAACGCTCAAAGACAAGCCGCGAGACAGCTTTACGCTTTCGTCTAAAGTTTGGCCGCACAAAGGCGGAATTATCGGCGACGAAAGACCTTCGTGCGAAGTCGTCGTCAAGCGATTCTTGAAAGAATTGAAGACCGACTATCTCGATCTCGTTCAAATTCACTGTATGTCGAACGGGAAATGGGAAGACGAATATAAGCGTTATATCGACGAATTGGAAAAATGCAAGGAAGCCGGTCTTATTCGCGGGCACGGCGTCTCCTGCCATACGATCGACGCGATTCGCGTCGCCGCTAAAAGCTCCTACGTCGACGCGTTCCACCTCCCCTTGAACACGAAGGGCGCGCGTATGGGCGGAACGTTCGACGAAACGGTCGAAGCCGGTCGCGAGGCGCAAAAGAACGGCAAGGGTATTATTTGTATGAAGCTCATCGGCGAAGGCACAATTCGCGACTATGAAGAACGTAAAGCGTCGATCGACAAAGTAGTTCGTTCCGGAATTGTCGACGTGTATATCGTCGGTTTCGAAGAATGTTCGCAAGTCGACGAATTCATCGACAATATCGGCTCTTCGCTGAAAGCGATCGAAGCCGAACGAAAGGCGTGATTTTTACGCAAGGCGCCAATCTAGTTAAGGAACGTTTTACGTCGGCGAAGAAACGACGCGACGTAAGGCGTTCCTCGTAAATTTTCGCCGCAAACGTTGTTTCTTAACCAAAGGTTTTCTCGTTATGGATCGTCGTTCCTTTATTAAAACCGTCTTTCTTGCCTCGTTGACCGCTCGAGAAGTAAATTTCAATTTTTTATTTGCCGACGACGAAGTCCCGCTCGATTCCAATATCGTCGCGATTTTTTCCGACACGCATCTACACGGACCAGAGACGGTTCAACACGTCGCGCGCTTCAATAAATGCGTCGCGAAAGTCTTGGCGATGAACCCGCGTCCGGCAAATCTGCTGATTTACGGCGACGTCGCGTATTTGGAAGGCAAAATCGAAGAATACGAGCTTTTCAAAAAGCTAATCAAGCCGATCGAAAACGCCGGAATCAAGTGGGAAATCGCGCTGGGCAATCACGACCGAATCGCGAATTATCGTCAAGTCTTTCCCGAACGGTTCGAAAAGAAGGCGAACGTCGAAGGGCGTCTAGTCAACGTCGTGAAAACGCCGAACGCCGACTTTATTTTGCTCGATTCCTATATGAAGGGGCAAGTTCGGGGCGAAATCGATCCCGCCCAAAGGGCGTGGCTCGTCGAAGAATTGAAAAAATACGCGGACAAGCCCGTCTTTGTCGGCTGTCATCATCCCATTCACGAAACGAAACTGACCGACGTTCTCAAAGCGTGCCCGAAATTCGCCGCTTACCTTCACGGACACGATCATTATTACCGAACGTCGATTAAAGAAGACGTCCAAATTATGTGCTTCCCGTCCGTCGGACACTGGGGCGATCTTGGGTTCGTCACCGCTTACGTTTCTGAAAAGGAGGCGTGTTTCGTACCCGATATCGACGAATATCTATGGGCGCAATGGGGCTACGTCAAGGAGCCGGAAAAGGACGTCGAAGCCTATTTGAAGGCGCTTAATGAACATACGTTGACTTTAAACTTCCCTAACGCGTAAACGTACTGTAATTTAATTATTCAAAGTATCTTGAATTTCAAATTTAGAGAAAGCTGTAATGACTAACAACAATCGTTTTGATCGTCGTTCTTTTCTTGGTTCCGTCGCAGGTTTAAGCGGAGTCGCGGCGCTTTCTAGCGTTCCGACGTTGGCAGACGAGCCCGCGACGGAAGAGAACAAGCCGGATTCCGTCTACGATTCTTATCCGCTCCTTCAGAACGTCTCCGAATCGAGCGCGTCGGTCTCTTGGGCG
>JAZRWW010000124.1:0-27595 GCA_045599865.1 Thermoguttaceae bacterium | reverse complement strand
GGTCGTCTATATCGACGGAACGAGCGAGACTTTTGAGGCGTTTTCGACGCAAACGATCGGCGCTTCCGTTGCGAAGACGGAAGCTCTTTCGACGATTTTCGAGGACGTCGACGACCTTTTTGAGGACGCGTTCGTCGAATTTGAGAATCCTAGCGTTTACGGACCTGCGTTTTTGCGTTAATGTTAAGAAGATAAATCGAGAGACCTAAAAATAGAGGAGGTTCGTAATGAACGAACGACATATTCAGTCAGAAGAGTCGCGCGAGTCGTATTCCGCGCCGACTTACCAAGTTTTTTCCTTTGAAACGTCCGACTTGTTGCAAACGAGCGGGGTCGGCGAGGCTAATCTTGGAAGCCTCGGAGACGGTTCAGACCTCACGCCGGAAGATTGGTAATCGTTGAACGCGTAAGCGCGTAGCGTTGCGCCCTAATAATACAAAAGCGTCGCGTTGATTCGTTTTTTACGAAATCGACGCGGCGCATTTGCGCGTTTCTTTGAAATTAGCTTAGTCTCCTCCTAGCGAGAACGACTCCATTTCGAACGCTTCCGTATCGAGACGATAGGAGGCGCGCGCAAATTCTCCGAGCAATTCTTTGGGGCGTCCGGCGCCTTCTTGTCGGTATAGTTCCGCTTTTCGAACGCTTGAACCCGTCATAACGACGGAGTTTTTTTGCGAGGAATATCGCAACGCGTCGCAACGTCCCACAAGATCGGCGCTTCTGAATACGACCGATTCTCGCGTTTCTATTTCGATCGCTCTTTGTTTTTCGTCGTTTGGCGTCGCGCTAGGCGCGTCGACTTTGACGTTCGCTTTTCTTCCTGTAATTAACGCGAACTTTTCGGTAAAGGAGGCAGGAACGTCGACGTCGACGCTTACGTTTGGCGCGTTCGCTTGTCCGACGAAGATTCTCACGCCGTTTGAAACCGTCGCTTCTCGTAATTTCGTTAGTCCGACTAATTCGCCTTGAAATTTTGCGTGAACAAGCGCCCACTCTAACGAGCGTTCGGGGGCGGAAGCGTCTTTTTGTTGATCTTTTTTAGAAGAACCAATTTGCTCTGGAACTTTCAATCCTTGCTTTGAACGAATAGCGGCGCGAAATTCCCCGCCCGAACTTGCGACGATTTTGTCTTCGGCGCGTAAAAAACTCAAGTTATTAAGTTTTGCGTAATATCTTGCTTCCTGAATCTCGTCGTCTTGTACTTCTTCTCCATTGTTTACATACGCGTTAATTTCCACCGGCGTTTCAAAGGAACCGACGCAATCCAGACGCTCGAAATCAAATTCTTTCTGTTTGAACGAGTCTCCGTCAAAAAGCGAGACGTCGCTTTTGAGCGTAAGACGTAATTCCGAACACGCCAGACTTTGCGTCTTTTGCGCGACGACGACGCGATCTTTCGGATTTGACTTAAAACTTAAAACGTTTTTTTCGAGCGTCATCGAATTTGACCAGCGAATTTCGATAGGTTCGTCGGCAAAGAACCCCGAAATTTCCGCGTTTTTTTGGCGCGCGTCGAGCGCGTCGCGAGAAAGAAGGAAATCCAACTTGCCCGCTCCCAGAACGCGAAAAGAATTCGTCGCGCGATCGACGAAAACGTCGGCGCCCGCCAATTCAAGATTATTTGTTCGGAATAGAGCGGGCGCGTCGGTACGTCCCGCAAGACGAACGCTGGCGTTCGAGGAACTTGGCATATCGACTTGCGCGACTTCCGCGTCAATTCTCATTTTTTCCGAGTCGTCGTTCGTCGCGCGTTCGACTAACGAGACGTCGCCTTGGAGTTGCAATCTTCGTAGGTCGACGTTTTTTTGATTGGAATCGTCGAACATACACCAGAGCGACATTTGTCGACACTGAATATCAAATTGCGACTCGTCTTTGTCTCCGGTAAGCGAACCGTCCGAAAAAAACGATCGGGAAACGTTTGGCGCCTCGTCGTTTGGATTTTCGTTTTTGAGTTCGGAGGCAAACCTCAGAACGACTTTATCGTGAATCGTCGCTTTCCCGCGCGCCGCTTCGAAGGAGACGCCTCCTCGAAATTCGGCTCCGATCGGAGCGATTCCTTTAAAACGCTTAAACGAGACGCCTTTGTCTTCTTCGTCGTTTTGAGTTTTGTCGAGAAACGAGACCGTTTGAAACGCAGGATTTTTTTTCTCTTGCTTTGAATCTTCTTGCGAATCGATTTTGCACCAGAAATCCGCTTCTTTTGCGTTAAAGGAGCCTAGGTCGTCCATCTGAAAGGCGACGTCGCCGGACGAAGTTAACTTCAATACGTTTGCGTTTTGCGGTTCGGGCGCTATTCGCAACCCTTTTTCCCAAGTCACGTTCAATTTGCGTTTCTCGCCCGACTCGCTTTCAAATTCCGTCGTCAGTTTTCCGTTTTCTCCGGCAAATATCGTTTCGAGGTTGTTTTGTTCAGAGAGTTGCGCTTGCACGGACTCCGAGCTGAAATCTAAACGCTTTAATTCTCCGACCGAATCCAGTTCGTCAGAAGAATAGACGCGCGTTTTTTGCGTTTCCGCGCCCGCTAAGACAAGTCGTCTTTCGCGGACGTCGTATACGATTTCGTTGGTTTTTAATATTAATTTTTGCGTTTCGAGCCGCGCCTCAACTTGCGGAGCTTCGTTCGACGCGTCGTCGGAATTCTTTTTTAGCGCGCGTATCGTCGTCGGTTCAAGTTTTGCCAAGGAGCCGGTTACTTTTTTTCTTTGCATACGTTCTTTTGCTTCGGCGCTTGATTGCGCCAAGCGTTCGACGTCGGGGTCTTGAAGATATAGATAGAGCGTTTCGCAAAGCGCCTGTTCCGATTTTACGCCGTCTCGATAGGAGACAAGATCGACGCCCTTATTGAATCTCGCGCACCATCCTCCAATCACGCCCGGTATCGACGAGAAAAAAACGCCGCGATTGCAACGTATTTCAAGATACGGATCGTCAAAAGAATTTTGTTCGTCGTTTGAAGACGCTTTCTGTTTCGACGAGTTAGACTCCTTATAGTAATAACGGAAGCAGTCGGTTATTTCGGTAAGTTGAACCGATTTAAGGGAAAAACCGCCTCCAATATTGCCTTCTTCGACAAGTTCTTCGACTTCTTGCAGACCCAGCTCGCCCGACGCCTCGACTCGCGAACGCTTGCCGTTTCGCGACGTCAAACGGGACGGAATATCGAGATCGATCGTTAGTCCGCGTCCCGAGCAGGAGTTCCTTCCGTATCGAAGAGACGCCTCCAGATTTGCGACGATTTGATGCGTGTTAAACACGACGTCGCGCGCGCGAAGTTCAAAATCGTCCTCTGGATCGGCGGTGCCCATTGCGGACCGAAGGATAATTTCGCCTTGAACGCGTCCTTCCTTAACGCTGGAAATTCCCAAGTCGCTCGCTTGTAATTTAGTGAAATCCGCCAACGAACGTTCCAAAGTCAACGAAACGCATTCGTTCGATTCGAAGACAAAAGCGGACAAATAACGTTCTTCGTCGGTTGTTTCGTCTTTTTTAGGGGGTAAAGCAACCAAGGTACAAGCGTTAAACGTCGCCGTCGTTCCGTCTTCGGAAAGGAAAGGTTCGCCTTTGAAAATAAAAAAACCTTCGTCGTCGCCAAGCGTCAAGAAATTGCCCGACGTACGACGCCAGTCTCCTTGTGGAAAAAGATTGGCAAGAGACGGATCGACAACGTCTATCGAACCGCCCGAAAGCCCGTCGTCGCTCGACGTTTGCGCTGAATCGTCGGATTGTCTGGAAGACAAATCTTGGGAGGAATTTAGATACGAATCCGCAGTTTCGCCTTGGAGAAAGAATTTCGTGTGCAACGTCGCGACGATCGCTAACGCGACCAAAACGAACGCGGGCAAATATTTTCGACGTATCGACATAACTTGCTTCCTTTCGCCAACAGGACGCGTTCACGTCTCGAACCGCAAATAATAGGACGCGCCAAGCTACCAAGCGCATTTTAGCAAAAAAAACGAGAAAAATCAAGAGTTTTTTGTAGAAAAGAGCAATATTAAAACGCTTTTGACGATTTAACCGAGCGCGAGTTAACCGAGCGCGCGCAATCGATTGGTAAGCACGGCGAAACTTTCGGACAATTTGACGTTTTCACAGACGACGTTTTCCGGCAGTTCCAACTGCGCCGGAGCATAGTTCCAAATCGCGCGAACTCCAATTTGCACAAGACGATCCGCGACGTCTTGCGCCGCGCGCGCCGGGACGGTGACGACGCCCATATCGACGTTTATTCCCTTTTTTTTGAGTTCGGCGGCGCGTTCGAGGATCGTTGCAAAGGGACGAATTGTTCGTTCGTTAATGACTTTTCCAAAAAGATTGGGATTAGCGTCAAAGACGCCGACAATTTTTAACCCGTGTTCGACAAACCCGGCATAGTTGAGAATGGCGGAACCAAGATTGCCGACTCCGACGAGGAACGCGTTTGTTTTGACGTCCCATCCGAGGAATCTTTCGATCGCGGCAATTAGTTCGTCGATGCGATACCCCACTTTCGGACGTCCGGAAACGCCCGTTATCGCCAAATCTTTGCGAACTTGAACGCTTAACTGCCCAAACACGTCCGCAATGCGCGTGCAAGAAACGACGTTTTCTCCTCGCGCTTGAATTTCCTTCAGCAGACGCAGGTAATTTGGAAGCCGTTGCACGCTTGGCGTCGGTAGGTTTCGTGAACGAACGGGGGCGATAAATTTGGGCACGGGTTATGTTTCATTCGCTCTAAACGCGCGTCTTGGAAAGCGTTGTCGTCCGTCGAAAACCGTCTCCCGTCGCTCCATTCTATTTTAACGAAACCGACAATATCTTCAAGCGGGGGGCGTGCAAAGACTTGAATTTCGAAAGCATTGTCAACGCGATACGAATGAGGAAAACGATAAAAGTTGCGAGTATCGCTAATAGAATCGATCAGAAGACGCCGAGGTTGCGAGCGATTATGGGCGCGCGTCAGGCGCTAGACCACTAAGCCGACCAAGCCTAGCTCGACCGCGTCGGAAAGTTGGACTTGATTCCAGCCGTATAAGCGTTCACGAAAAGCCGCGTATCGCCAATACGCGGCTTTTCGTGAGAACATACCTTTTTTGAAATAATCGGGGAAAGCTCCCCTTGAAAATTGGAAAAAAAAGTATTATATTTTTATTATTGTCGCGTTGGGACGCGTAGGACAGAAAATCGCCTGGAGAAGCAATGTTTGACTTTCGTAAACGATTTGATTTGCAACGCCGTATTGAGCGTTATAACGCGTTTATCGATTCAAAGCCTATTCCAGACGCTGAAGAAATACCCTTTTGGCTTTGCGAAGACGACGTTTTTCACCACGTTTTCGACGGTCAAACCGACAAAGACGGCGACAACGCGCTTTTTAGTATTGTGAACAGCGTCTTACGCAACGCGAAAATGAACGCGGTTAAGAATTTAGTCGTTAAGAATCCTCAACTTTTGAAGCGTCGAAGACGTCAAAAAACGATGATTCTCGATCTTCGTGCCGAAGACGAAGAGGGCGTCGTATACGATATCGAGATACAGAAACGGAATCGACCCGGTTTTTGGGATCGTATGTTCGCTTACGGAGATCGTCTGCGCGCGGAACAGTTGGACGAAGGGGACGATTATTCCTCGTTGCGTCGCGTCGTCGTGATCGCCTTTGTCGCGTTTCCTATTCGAGACGACGAGAACGTTTGGTTTGACGTCTATCGCGAGACGTCGCAATACGATCCGACTTTTGTCTACGACGGTAAGACGACGATTTTCATTCGTATTCAGACTCACGAAGGTCAAACGCCGACGCGAATCGAAGATTCTGAACTGGCGGCTTGGTTGAAAATGTTCGGCTATCCGAAATTGACGACGGAAGAAGACGTAAAACTTTTGGCAAAAACATATCCGATCATCAAAAAGGCGAGGGAAAAAATGCGGGACTTTTTTGGTCTATTTTTTGGCGGCGGCGAGATTCGACGAGTGGGACTGGCGCTGGCGGAAGGATATGGGAACGGCAAAGCGGACGGACTGTCGCAGGGATTGTCGCAGGGGCTGTCGCAGGGGCTGTCGCAGGGGGCGGCTAAGGCGACGCGCGCGTTTATCGTTCGAACGTTGCGTCGTCGTTTTCCAGACGAGAACGAGAAATTTTTTACGACTTGCAACGTAAAGTTGGAAGGGAAGAATTCCAAGGAATTGGACGCCGCGCTCGATAGAAGCGAGGTTTGTTCAAGCGTGGACGAATTTGTCGAGACGTTGTAAAACGGCGTTACTTGTTTTGAACAAAGACGTTTCCGTCTAAATTAAACGTCTTAATTTCATAACCGGGCGAGGTTGGACGTTCAATTACGACGATCGCGCCGACGTCTTTGCGTTTGTCGCAAAATTCCTCAATTTTTTCGACGCCCATAACAAAAAAAGCCGTGGACAGCGCGTCCGATTCCGTCGCCGTCGACGCTAAAACGGTCGTCGACAGAACGCCGACCGAAGGTCGACCAGTGCGCGGATCGATAATATGGGAATAACGTTTTCCTCCGCTACGGAAGAATTGGTAGGTTGAGCCGGACGTCGCCAACGCCTGATCGCGCAACCAAATTTGTCCAAGTCTTTTTTCCGGCGCCAACGGATGCGCTAATCCGATCGTCCACCCTTCCTCGCGGTTTTCGCGTTCTTTCGCCGCGATAAACGCTTCGTCTCGTCTGAATATTTTCGGAGTTAGGGCGTCGACGTCGACTTTAGCCGTTCGTTTAGGCAAGCCGCTTTCTTCGTCGATTTCTTCGTCGTTTTCCGCTTGGACAGGCGCGGAGTCGGAAGGGTTCGGCCGGAAATCGTTTAGACGTCGTCCGCACGCAACGACTCCGCTTTTTCCCCCTTGAATTAAGAAGTCGCAGACTCCTTTTTCTTCCATTTTCTTTGCGGCGGCGTCGAGCGCGAAGCCTTTGCCGATCGCGCCGAAATTTAATTCGACGCCTTCTTCTTCAAAGGCGATCGTTTGCGCGGCGTCGTCGAGGCGCAGAAGTCGAACGCCTGATTTTGCCAACGCGCGTTCAAGGGCGTCGTCGGACGGAAATTCGCCGTCTCGATCGGCAAATCCCCACGCGCGCCACAAGGGCGCCGACGCGACGTCAAACGCGCCTTCCGTTTCTTTTCCGAGACGAATCGACGTCTGAATCCAGTTCCAAAGCTCGTCGTCGACGCGCGCGTTTATTTCGCTTGCCAGTAGATTGATTCGACTAACCGCCGACGTCGGACGAAATATCGACAAAACCTCCTCGATTCGATCCACTTCGTCGAGCGCGTCAAGCGCCGCGTCTGCGCCGAAATCGTCGGAGGTTTCGTTTAACGCCACTTCAAAATCAGACGCCATCGCCTTACGGCGATAAACGGTCAACGCGCCCGGCGGGTCTAGCGTTATTGAGTCTGTCGTCATAAAAACCCCAATTATTTTTCTGATTCGAGCGGTTCAAGAAGTACGACCGCGCGCGCCTCGATCGCCTCGAGACGCCCTACGGGACCGACTTTCTCGCCCGTCTTCGCCTTGACGTTGACCTGATTGGGCGCGACGCCTAAAATTGCGGCGATTCTGTCGCGCATCGCCGTTTTTAACGCGCCCAGCTTAGGGCGTTCGGCGCAGACGACGCAATCGAGATTGGAAACTTTCCAGCCTTCTCGTTCGATCGCTTCGTTGCATAACGCGAGTATTTCCGACGAATCCCGTCCTCGATTTTCTTCCGCGTCGTCTGGAAATAGTTCGCCAATGTCGCCGAGCGCCGCCGCGCCTAGCAACGCGTCCGCGATCGCGTGCAACAAGACGTCGGCGTCGGACCAACCGAGTAATTTTTTTGAGAACGGAATCGAAACGCCGCCTAATCTCAAGGACGTTCCTTCGGTGAATCGGTGCAAATCGCAACCGTAGCCAATTCGATACATTGCCGCCTTTCTTAGCAAGGCTTTTAACTTTAGTAGCCAAAACGTCGTCCGTTTTAATCGGACGGCTTAATATTCCAATTCAAACAACGCCGTTTCTGGTTCGGCGAATTCGTATTCGAATTCTTTGACGTTTTCCGCGACGACGCGTTCGGAAAAGAGTTCTTTAACGCGCGCGACTTGACGGGGCAGAGTAATTTTTTTTACGCCGCCCGCCTTGGTGTGAACGGCGACGAGACGTTCGGACGCGTAGACGGGCGAATCGTCTTCGACGTAAAGAGAAACGCCCGCTTGCCGCGCTATTTCTTTCAACGAAATTTTGTCGATATTTCCGATATTCGAGAGCGCCGCCGATTTCCATTTTTCTTCGCCGACGCCGAAGAAACCTTGACGTTCGACTTGAACGAATTCCGCTTTTCCGTATTCAACGCCGGTCGTTTCTTTGACGCGCGCGACGTCGAGCGATTCTCCGTCGTCGATTCCAGCCGCGCCTATCCAGAGTACGGTTCTTCCGTCGCGCAGAAGTTTCTCGCGCAAAAGTTCGCGTCGTTCCGGCGTCAAATAATACGAACAGGGCAGAATCGCCAGCTTGACGTTCGACAAATCGATTTTGTTTAGGTCGTTAAAGGAACAGACGGCGTAGGGCGCTCCGATATGGTTGAGGCGATTGCGCGTCGCGATACACGTTACGCCCGATTTAGGCGCGCGGTCGTTGATTCGCGCCATACTTTGCGGGTCGACGACCAAAAGAACTTCCGCGACGCGTTCGCCCTGTTTGCCGACTTCTTCGTCCCAAACGCGCTTCATCGTCGCGACGTTTTCGAAGGCGCGCGCCGATTTATAGGAGCCGCCCCACATATCGAAGAACCAAATCGACGAACGATCGATTAATGCGAAACACAACTCGCGCCGCAAGCCCGCGACGTCTTCGTCTTCGCTCGACCAACGCGCGATCGGCGTAATCGACACGTATTCGTTTAGATCGCAATTATAAGTCGTCGTGCGGTGGTCGGTTTCGTGCAAACGACGTTTTCCGTCGAGCAAAATCGTTTCGTTAGGCGCCATTGCTCCGCTTCCGCCGCCGATTAGACGTTCGGAATAACTGCCCGGCGAAATGAAGAAATCGACGTCGTGCGAAGAGAAGACTTTTTCATACGCCAAGTGTCCGCAACCAACGGCGCGCCATTCCGTCAATTCGAGAATATAGCCGAAAAAGACGCCGACTTCTTTTTTATAATTCGTTTCTTTTTTGGCGATTTTGGCGAAATCGAGAATCGAGTCGGCGATTAGTTCTTGTTCGAAACGTTGCGCTTGCAGAGCGTTTTGTTCCGTTTTCGGATCGCGAATACGATTTTCAAAAGTCGCGACGTCAAATTCTTCGAAGGTCGGCCAAGGACGAGGCGCCAAGCCGTTTGCTTCTTCCCACTTCTTATACGCGTCTAGTTTGGCGCGACTCGAACGCCCCGCGCAATAATCCATCCATTCGTCGGTCTGACCGCACGCGAGTATGTACGCCTTGATTTTTTCGCCGTAACGACGTTCCGTTTGCGCTAGAAAATCGACAAGGTATTTTTCCGTTTGTTGGCGCCAACTTGGACTAGCCAGACAATTCGACAAATCGACAAAAGAGTCGAAGGAACCGTCGCCGTAGCTTGCCAACATTCGCGTCAGCCAAATCGGCGTGTTTAGATCGACCATACACAGGAATTCGGCGTCGGGATCGAACGCCAGAATTTCGTCAAATTGACGGTAGAGCGAATTCCAATCGTAGGAATTAGGATACCTCCAATTCGCCGGGTATTTCGAATAAGGCTCCCCGAGCGAGTTGGTCGTGTTCGCCGGGAAAACGCAGTAAGTATGAACGCCCGCCTGCGCGAAACGTTTCATCGTTTCGTGTTCCGGCCAGAAGGAACGATACGCGAAATAAACGTTCGGCTCGGCGCTCAGAACAAACGACGACGACCAGAAGAAAACGGCAAGTATGACAAATTGGAATCGACTTCTCAACATTTTATTTCAACGCGTCCTGTTTTGTCGTTTTGTTTACGACGGATCGACAACCTGCGCGATTTGTTCGGCGGCATAGTTAATCTTCATTTTTTACGGACGTTCCGCAGGCGGCGCGTCTCCTGTCGATTAGGAAAGACAAGCCGCCTTTAAACTTTCTTTTGATTAGATTTGCTTATAAACAACCAAGAAGAACGAACGCTTTTCGGGCAATTCGACTTTCAACGCCGCCAATTCTTTTCCGTCGACGACTTTCTTAGCGCCGTCGAAATATTCGACTTCGTATTTGGCGTTCGGATCGATCGCGGGCAGTTCAAACGTCTTTGTCGCTTCTTCCGCTTGCGCGCGTCGGAACGCGATCGCGAATCCGGCTTTTTGCTCGGGCAGGTCGCAAGACCACGCGCACCAACAGTCGTCGACGGCGTAAGTCGGCTCGGTCAACTGGTAGAAATCGCCCAAATAATAATCCTTGAGCCGATCCGCCCAGCCGAACATTTTTTGGAACCACGCCGTTTGTTCCGCCGTAAAAGGCTTGCGCACAATTCCGCCGTCGTAATCGGTCGGCGTAAAGACGGTTCCAGAAGAAATAACGCTCATAAAACCGTAGTCGTCGCCAATGTTGACGCAGTTTGTCTCGCCGCCTTGGCAAAGGATGTAGGGCGTCAGATTGAGCGTCATATTTTGCCCAAGATTGAACGCCGTGTCGCCTTCCTTAGGACCGATATAGTAGTCGCTACGGCAATAGGAACAGGCGCGCTTGACCATTTCTAAGTCGATACGCCGCCCGCCGCCCGCGCAGTTTTCTTGTTCGATCCAAGGAAACTTGGCGCGCATATCGTCTAAGAAACGATAGAGCCCTTCGATGTGTTTGGCTTCCGCGACGCCGACGCGATCCGCGCCTTCGTCGTTCTCGATCGCCGCCCAACAGCCCGTCGGTTCCATATTGAAGTCTTGACGATAGACGTCGATATGATGTTTTTCGATAATACTGAAAACGGCGTTTTCAATCCACGCGAACGATTCAGGATCGCCGTAGTAACACATTCCGTGTTGTTTGTTAAACGGCTCGAGTCCCGCCGTCGGCGTTTCGGGGTGTATTCTTTCCGGCTCGAACCAAAGAAGGAAACGCTTGCCGTTTTCGTGAAGCGCGTTTGCGATGGGAAGTAAATCGCCCGTCGGATGCGTCGTCGTATTGATTCTCCAATCGCCGACGAATCGATACCAATTCGGACCGCAGTTCGAATAGTGTTCGTCTTCGTGCGGGGCGCCGTACCAGCCCGCGTCGACCCAGTACGTATCGAACGGAATATTTGCCTTCAGACCGTATTCAAGGACGTCGCGCATCATTTCGGGCGTTTTGTTGCCGCCGCCGGCCGTGAGCGCGATAAAAGGACGACGCAAGTTTCCGTCTTTGTCGCGCGGCGAGTTGAAGTCGCGCGTGTAAGCGTGAACCAGCGTCTTGAATTGACGGCGCGTCATATTTTTGCGTTCAAAGAAGAGAACCGACGGTTGCAACAACGATTCGTTTGGCTTCAGTTTGAAACCGCAACGCAACATTCCGATTTCAACGCCCAATTTTCCGCCTTGATTTGCAAATTTAGCGCGCCAGCAACCCGTCCAGCCGATTCCGAAAAGATAGCCGGTCGATTCGTCGACGTTTGCTTCGATAAACGGAGAAACTTCGCTTGAAGAACGACCGCTAGGCGTCGAAAGCGTTTGTTCTTCGCCCGGCTTGAGCGCGTAGACGAGCGGTTCGAAGTCGCGAGGACAACAGAGCGAGCCGACCATGGCGTCGATAGTCGCGGGCGCGTCTTGCGACGGAAGCGCGATAGACGGCGAAAAGACGCTCAAATCTTGAACGACGCCCGTTTCTTCCGTCGACGAGAGATTTTTAACGCGCGTCGTCATACGCCACGCCGGATAGTCGCCTTCTTTTTTGACGTTGACGCAAACGGCAAGTTTTTCGTCGGGCGCGACGAACTGCCAATCGGTCGAGCCGTCCGCGTTAGCGTTGGAAGACGCCTTCATTGCGACGTCGGCTCCCGAATATTTTAACGAGATATTCGGTTCGAAACCGAACGCGTTGGATAAAAACAAGGTCGTCGCGAACGTCGCGAGTAAGAACGTCGATAGTCGTTTCATTGAAGCGGAACCCTTTCGTATTAAATTTAACGCAAAAGACGCGTCGTATGCTTTGTCAAAAGGATACAAGCCGACAAGGCGTTTGTCAACTGTTTTTTTATTTTTAGGGCAATTCGAAACAACCCGAAAAGAAAAAAGGAAAAATAAAAAAAATTTGGCGCGACTCGCTCAAAAAAGCTAGACGCAACGAAGGAAAAACGTTAAAATAGGTCGGGCGTTTCTCGCGTCGTGCGTTTGGGAACAAACGCGGGGGTCGGCGCGTCTAAACTTCGCCTCATTAACTCGTCGACGGCGCCGACGCGCGCGGCGGGCAAGCGTCGATTAGTTTACGGTCGTCTTTCTTGGCGCGTCGTAGCGCGCGGACAAAGAAAGCGTCGGAAAGGAGCCAATTCAACGATGATTAAGAGCCAAAACGTTCGCCGAAGACTCGGATTCACGCTGTTAGAAATTATGACCTCGGTTACGTTGGCGTTGATGTTGATGTACGCCGTCGCGCGTATTTTCAGTCGCGTCGGCGGCGCGATGAACGAGACGACAAGCACGATGGAAATGACGAACGCCTTGAGAAACGCCAAGAATCGTCTTACGCTTGATTTGGAGTCGATTTCGACGACCCCCGCGCCGCCGCGAAATTCACGCAGTGGAGAAGGCTATTTGTGCTACGTCGAAGGTTTGGGCGGTTCTTTTACGCAAGTCGCCCAACACGGTCCTTTTGCCGTCGGCGACATTGCTCTAGACGCGGAACGGTTCCAAGCGAAACCAAATTCGACGGATAGTTACGACTATTGCGACAATACGATCGGCGATTTGGACGATATTCTTTCTTTCACGGCAAAAGCGCCCGACGGTCAGGCTTTTCGCGGACGTTATATTGAACCGATCTACGACGTCGACGCCAACGGAAATTCCATACTCGTCGGGGGTAGGGAATCGACGTTTGAATCGCAACACGCGGAGATTATTTGGTTTGTTCGCGGAACGACGCTCTATCGGCGCGTGTTGCCTCTTATGTCCGACAAAGCCTTGCAAGACAGTTTTGACGCGTTGCGATACGCGTCGCTAAACGGCGACGACAATCTCGCGGGCGTCGCCTATCAAAACGTTCGGCAGGGATTTGGATTCTTTCGGTTCTACGACGTTTCCGTTCATATGGGAGCGAACGGTCGTTTAGTCGCCAATACGCTTGGCGATTTGACGAATCGCGCGAATCGATACTTTTATTGGAACACTTGCGGATTGGAATTGCATCCGAGCAATCCGCAGTATACTTCGGCTCACGCGTTGAATATTCACGGCGACTCCGGGGCGTGGTATTGGTTGCGTATGGCGACGTTGCAAGAGAGCGCGGCGCCGAATTTCCGCGCGGGCGCGCCTTTTGGAGAGAATGCTAACGCTCTCGACTCCATAACGCCGGGAAGCGCCGGATCCAACTTGTCGGCGCGTAGTATGAACGATTCAGGCTCCGGCGAGGGATACGGAACCGGCGGCGGCAATATTTTGGGTTATTGGGCGGGCGCGACGCAGGCTTTAACGTTGAGCGTTGAAAACGGCGAAACACGGCTTGACGGAGGAGCGTATTCGTGCGGGGATTTGCCTCTCCTTAACAACAACGTTGCGAGTCGTTTTCCCTTTCTCGATTATTGGAACGCGCCAAATCCTTGGAGCGAAGTCAATTACGAAACGGGCGATCTGTCGACGTCCGCAGTCGATTTTGCTACAAACTCCTATAAGACCGGCAATGGCGACGATTCCAATTTGTTGTTTAATCAGGACGTTATCCTGACGAACGTGATCAGTTTTAACGTGAAGGCATGGGATCCAAAGGTTTGCGCATACGTCGATTTGGGATCGGGCGTTCAATCCGGCGAGTCGACTGTAGACGATCCTAACGATTTGCGTTCTTACGGGTATTACGGGAAGATTCCTAGTTTAAAGAATCCTAACACGCAAGGCGAGAATAAATATCTTTGGCTTCCGTGCGTATACGATACTTGGACGGAACAATACCAGCGTGGGCTCTATTTGTATACGGACTATTGCAACGCGAGTGGAGAATCGAAGACGGAAGACCAAATAGCCGATCCTGGCGCGACGCTGACCGACGTCGATTCGGAAGGTTTTATTTCCGCTTCGCAACTAAAAGACTATCCGCCGCCATACAACACGCGCCTGAATAGCTTGCAAATTGAAATTCGCGTCTTTGATCCTCGAAGCAAACATATTCGCAACGCGACGTTTGACGTCGATTTGTCGAGTTTGTAATCTTCTCGTTTTTCAGAGTTTCGTTTTTCAGCGTCGCAAATAAACGCCGTTCGTCTAGTCGACGCGCGGCGTTTGTTTTTTGGATTCGTTTGATTTTGGCGTTTTCTCAAAAGAGGTCGTTATGAGTCGTTTACGCGTCGTCGGCATGACTTGCGCGGCGTGTTCCGCGCGCGTTGAAAGCGCGCTTAGAGCCGTTCCCAACGTCACGAGCGTTCGCGTTAATCTCTTGACGAATTCCGCGACGATTACCGGCGACGCGTCGATCAAAGCTCTTGTAGACGCGTTGCGCGCGGCGGGTTACGACGGCTACGACGCCGATTCTGAAAAAAACGCCGCGCTTGAACGGACGGAAGAACGCGACAAGTCGACTCGACGCGTTTTCAATTTAACGTTTTCCGCGTGCGCGTTGGGCGTCCTTTTCTATGTTTCAACGGGCGTCAGTATGTTTGACGCGCCCTTTTGGGGAAGATTGAACAATCCCGCAAGTTTGGGACTGATTCAGCTTCTTTTGAGTTCCGTCGTTATTTTGCTTAATCGTCGATTTTTCGTCGACGGTTTGAAGAGCTTACGGCGACACGCGCCAAATATGGACGCGCTCGTCGCGTTGGGCTCTAGCGCGTCTTTTTTATATAGCGTCGGCGTTCTTTTCGCCGTTCTTGACGCGTTGGCGTCGAACGATTCCGCGCGCGCTTACGAATTAGGACGCGGATATTATTTCGAATCGTCGGCGGCGATTCTCGTTTTTATCAGCGTCGGCAAAATCTTGGAAGCGCGCGCGAAGGGCAAGACGACCGACGCCTTGCGCGCGTTGGCGAAGTTGATTCCGCAACTTGCGACGCTCGAACGCGAAGGCGTTGAAACGAAAGTTCCGATCAAAGACGTTCGCGTCGGGGACGTCTTTGTTTTGCGCGCGGGCGAACGCGTTCCCGTCGACGGACGCGTCGTCGAGGGCGTCGGCGCCGTCGACGAATCGGCGCTGACGGGCGAAAGCGCGCCCGTCGACAAAAAATCGGGCGACGTCGTGAAGGCGGGAACGACGAACGCGTCTGGATTTTTGCGTTGCGAGGCGACGCGCGTAGGAGACGATACGGCGTTGGCGCAGATTATTCGTCTGACAAGCGACGCCGCGTCAAGCAAAGCGCCCGTCGCGCGACTTGCCGACAAAATCGCCGCCGTTTTTGTGCCGACGACGTTGGCGATCGCGCTAATTACCGCGCTCTGTTGGATTGGCGCCGGACGTTCCGTCGGGGTTGCGCTTGTTCGCGCAGTCGCCGTTTTGGTCGTGAGCTGTCCGTGCACGCTCGGATTGGCGACGCCCGCCGCAATTATGGTCGGAATGGGCGTCGGGGCGCGTCGAGGAATCCTTTTCAAGACGGCGGAAGCGTTAGAAACCGCCGGAAAAGCGTCGATCGTCGCCTTGGATAAAACCGGCGTCGTTACGACGGGGCGACCTTGCGTCGTCGATATGTTAACCGCGTCGGACGTCAAGGACGACGAGCTTTTGGAGATCGCGTTGGCGCTCGAATCGAAGAGCGAACACCCTTTGGCGCGCGCCGTCGTCGCTTACGCGCAAAATAGAGGCGTTTCCGTTCGTGGCGTCGAAGAATTTCAGACCTTGCCGGGCGCGGGCGCGCGCGCGTTGATCGTCGGCAAATCGGCGTTCGTCGGCAAGACGTCGTTAATCGAAAAATCTTGCGCGCTTTCCGACGCGTTCAAAAGTTGGGCGGTTCAGCGGGAATCGGAAGGAAAGACCGTTCTTTTCTTAGCGCGCGCGGATCGCGTTCTTGGCGCGTTGGCGACGCTCGACGTTCCTAAAGAGGAAGCGTCGAAGGCGATCAACGACGCGCGACGTTTAGGTTTGCGCGTCGCTATGATTACCGGAGACGCTTGGCGCGTCGCAAAATCTATCGGGGAGCGCGTCGGAATCGACGAAATATTAGCCGACGTCGACCCTGCGGGCAAGGAACAAAAAGTCGTCGAATTACGCGCCGAAGGGATCGTCGCGTTTGTCGGGGACGGAATAAACGACGCGCCCGCCTTGACGCGCGCCGATCTTGGAATAGCGGTCGGCGCCGGAACCGACGTTGCGATCGACGCGGCGGACGTCGTGTTATTGAACGACGACCTGCGCGACGTAACGACGGCGATTCGTCTGAGTCGCGCGACGTTGCGCAATATTCGCGAGAATTTGTTTTGGGCGTTTGTTTACAACGTCGTCGGAATTACGCTTGCCGCCGGTTTATGGGAGCCGTTTTTCGGTTGGACGCTCAGTCCGACTTTTGCCGCGTTGGCGATGAGTTTGTCGAGTTTTTGCGTTTTGTCGAACGCTTTACGGCTAAATTTTGTACGTCTGGATCAAAAGGGCGTCGAATCGAGAAAGGAGCGAACAATGAAAAAAACGTTGCGTATTGAAGGTATGATGTGCGGACATTGCGAGGCGCGCGTTAAGAAGACGCTGGAAGCGTCGTCCTTTGTCTCAAGCGCGTTGGTTGATCATACGAAAGGAACGGCGATCGTCGAATTAAACGACCAAGCGCCCGCAAACGTCGACGAAGCGTTAAAGGACGCGGTCGAAGCGCAGGATTATCGCGTTTTACGCATAGAATAAAAAACGAATCGTTTACGAAACGACGCGCGTCCTTTCTAAAAGAGGCGCGTTGAAAAATTTGTCGACTCGGGCGCGCGATTTGTCAATTTTGTCGACTCAATACGGCTTGAAAAGGCGTCGAGTTGACAATTTTGACAAAATTTTGCGTTCTTTCTTGCTTTTTTGAATAACGAGAATTGCAGTTTTAACCGCAATATTCTATAATCTCGTTATATTTATTATGGTCGACGGTTCCGACGTCGATCTATTTGAAGTTGTTCGCAAAGGAAGGAACGCCTTGATGAAACATTTAGCCGACAACGTTTTTTCGTCAATTTTACTCTTACTTGCGATAATCGCGATCTACGCGACTATTCCGCGCCCGGACTCCGCGTCCGCATCGCCTCTCGTCTTGACGCAAGAGGACGCGCAAGTCGGCGATTCGGAAAATGTTGGGGCGCGTCCTTACGAAATGGACTGGGCGGGACGAACCGAAGAGGCGCGTCCGGCGTTGGTCGATTTTGAAAATCTGGACGGCTGGAAAGTCGAAACGAACAACGCCGTCGCGACTTTTGAAAAGAGTCGAGAAGAACAAATGTACGGTCAATACGTCGGAAAATTGACGTATCGTATCGACGATCCCAAGTCGGGCGCGCCGTCCGTCGACATACTTGCGCCGGAACCGATCGCGATTCCTTCCGACTCCGACGCTTTTTCGTGTTGGATCGTCGGCAATAATTGGGGCTGGACGACCGACCCGAAAACCCCGCGCGTCAACGTCGCCGCGATCTTCCGCGCTAGCGACGGACAAGAAATCGCGCTTCATCTTGCGACGGTCAACTGGCGTGAATGGTTCTTGTGCTATCAATTAATCGCGCACGAAAATCAAAAGCGGCTTGGCGAAGGCTCGACTTTCGTCGGTTTTCGCGTCTCGGGCGGATCGAACGCGGAAGACAGGACGCTCTATTTCGACTCGTTTTGCGTCTTCAAAGAAGAACGCGCGCCCTTGGATATCAAATTGCGCGCCAAGCCCGGAATCGATTTGTTTGAAGGTCAATCGTTAGGCGTTAATTCGGGCGAGGGACGACTCCCGTTCCCGACGACCGAAGACACGATTCTGCCCGATTCTTCTAAGAATCTACGCAAACCGGCGATGCATTTCTACGGGAACGCTTGCGATTTTGTCTACGAAGGTTCCGACGGAACGCTCGTTTACGACTATAAGCCTAGCAAAGGCAATTTTTCGGATATTACGGCGCGTTGGGATTCTAGCGCGCCGTTCCACACGAACGCGGGCGGCGGCGTCGTCGCCCTGATTAACGAAAACGGCGAATCGGAAGCGGTCGAACAAGCCGATTTAATTGAATTGAAGCAGCAGGAAAAGGGCGTCGTCGCTCGTTGGAATCTGCGTTCTAAGACGGCGAGCGCCGAAGTCGAATATCGTCTGCAAATGAAGGGCAAGAGCCTGATCGTCGATACGATCGCCAAAGGCGGCGCCGTTCCTTCCGTCGAATTTGGACGAATGGAAGACGTAGTCAAACCGCGCGTCTTTGCGATTCCGTATTATCTTTACGATTACGGCAAGCGACCGGGCGTCGCGGTTTTCAAACCGTTTAAATCGGACGTCTCGCTTTTTGCGTCGGCGCACGTCGACTGGTATCGCAGTAGCGCTTCATATTTGCGCGGCGCGCGCGACGTCGGAAAATATGAGAAGGACGTCAGAGTCGGTAAGCCGGGCGAATTCAAGACGGAAAAACAAGCCTTCGATTTCGCGGTTCTTAATGGCGCCGCCGAGTATCGAACCAAGACGGACGGCAAGCGCAACGACGTTTACGAACGTTTTATTATGACCGTTTCGCCCGACTTCGACGAAACGCTTCCGTCGATTCCCAATCCGAAATCGCCCTATCGCGCCGTCGCGGGCAAGGGCGTTTGGCACGCTTACGGCGCGACGAATCGCGACGTCGATAAAAAACTTTGGCGCGACGTATGGAGACGAGGCGCGCGACGTATGATTATTACCGATCACGAGACGTGCTGGCGCGACGGGGGCGAGAGCTTTACGTATCGAACCAAGCCCGCGCCGGGAAAAGGCGGCGACGCCGGCTGGATCGATTATTCGCGCTTTATGCAAGACGAACTGGGATTCGTTTACGGTCCTTACAACAATTTCACCGACTTCGCGCCCGTCAACGAATATTGGTCGCCCGATATGATCAATCGTTTTTCCGACGGTTCCCTTCAGCACGCGTGGATGCGTTGTTACGCGCCTAAGCCGACGCGCGCGGTCGAATATTGCGAGAAACTTACGCCGATCAATCAGGAAAAATTCCAATTCAGTTGCGCCTATTGCGACGTCCACTCTTCCGTTCCCGCGTGGACGCGAACCGACTACGACGCGCGAGTGCCGGGCGCCGGGACGTTTATGAGCGTCTTCTATCCTTACGGGGAAATTTTCCTTCTGCAAAAGAAAAATTGGAAGGGACCGACTTATTCCGAAGGACCGCATCATTGCTTCTACGCCGGGCTAACCGACGGTAATTACGCGCAAGACCAGCCGTATAATATGTTCAAAAATCAATGGTTGCTCGATTTCGATTTGTTGAAAATTCACGAGCAAGAAGTCGACTTCGGCATGGGCAATCTTCAGATGTTCGCGCCCGGTTATTCGCCGAAGACGCCGGAAGAGAGACTTGCTTTGGTCGACCGTTTCAACGCGGCGACGATCGCCTTCGGACATTCCGGGTTCCTTGCGCGCGAGTACGGTTGGGCGAATTCCGCGCGTTGTTACTTTATGATTCAACAAATTGCCTCGTATTATACCCAAGCGTCCGTCGCGTCGATTCGATATTTCAACGAAAAGGGCGAAGAACTCGATACGAGCGCCGCATTAATTGCCGACGTCGTGAAGCGTTCGCAAGTTTGCGTGCGATATTCCGACGGAACCGTCGTCGTCTCGAACGGGTCGAACGACGAAACGCTTGACGTCAAAGTCGACGGGCGCGCGATTAAGTTGCCTCCGAACGGCTATACGGCGTGGACTGCGGACGCCAAAGTTTTGGTCGAATCCTTCCTTTCCGACTCGGGCAAGCGTTTCGACTATTGCGAGTCGCCCGAATATATTTATATCGACGGTCGAGGAGAATGGACGATTCGCGCGCGCGCTTGCGGCGCCGGCGCCGGCGTTTGCCGAATCTTAGAAAACGGGCAATTTGAAATTATCCCGACCGACGGCGCCGAACTTGGATTTAAAATTGCCGACGAAAACGAAACGGTCGCCGCCGTCGCGCTCGATTACGATATGAACGAACTGGGCGCCGTCAAAGTACGCCGTTCGCGCGGCTTCGTCTACGTCGAGCCCGTCGAAAACGCCTTTTCGTATATGCTGACCGTAACGCCGAAAAAAGAGGGGGAAGCCTCCGAAAGCTGGAATTCCCCGCGTTATCGCGTCGCGCGTTGCGAGACGATTCAAACGACGAACGGAACTCAAACCGTCGACTGGAGCGTTCCGCAAGACGCGCCTATGGGGCATATTTGGGCGGAACCTTCGCAGGGTTGTTTCGTCGATTTCGATGTCGTTCCCTTTGCCGACGTCGCCTTTGAATACGAGGGCGCGCGCGGAGCGAACGAATTGAAACGCGTCTTTTCTTCGCGATTGCCGAGTCTTCAAGTCTGCGGAAAGATCGAATTTGAAGCGCAAAAATTTGAATTTAACGGCGAGTTGCGCGGAGAGGGCGCTTTGGGGTTCGGCGACGCGTTGACGCCCCCGACGCAAGAAGGCGAAGAAGTCGCAAACGCTTCCTTGGAATACGTTTCGGGCGACGCGCAAGGTTCCGAACGTTACGAACTAAAATTCGAAACGAAGTCGGCGTTCGTTCCGTTCGAACAGTATAAGTTCGACGGCGAAGAATCGGCGGCGCGGGTTACTCCTTACGTTCAAGTACGCGGACGCGAAGCGACGACCGTTTTTGAAGGAACCAACGCGACGAAAAACTATAGCCTTGCCGAGTCGTGCGGCGACGTTTCCAAGGCTTGCTGGTGCGTTCATCCTCCTTATGCGGGCGGAATTGGTCGAACGATGCTTCGTTGCGAATTCAAAGCGCCCGACGAGCCTTCGACGATTCGTTTAAGCGTCGGAAAACGGGACGGAAGCGACGTCGGGGACGGAATTAAGTTCCAAATTGCCGTCGTCGAATTTGACGAAGCCGGGGCGCTGATACCCGAGACTGAAAAGACGCTTGCTGAAACGGTTTTGAAGGAACACGCTTGGGCGCCTCTTGAAGCCGATTTGACCGAGTACGCAGGAAAAGAACTTAACTTGCTTCTTATCGCCGACGCCGGTGAAAATCCGAACGGCGATTGGGCGCGTATTGCCGACGTAAGAATCGAATCGACGAAGAAAACGCTCGTAAGAACGCTTAAATCGGCGGAAAAAATTGAAGAAAACGCAGCGAAGGTCAAATGAGACCGAGGTCTCTTCTTTTAAATAGAAACGCGCGAGAGCAATTCGTTTGATTCTCGCGCGTTTTGTTTTACGGGCGTCGACGCGTTCCGTTTTTTCGAAGATTTGAGAAAGCGCGGAAAAATGATCGCTAATTTGCCGAATAAAATCGTCGAGAGAATCCGAACCTTTGCGCGCGAGCGTAACGTCGCCAAAGTTATTTTGTTCGGCTCTCGCGCGCGGGGAACGAACGGAGAACGAAGCGACGTCGATATTGCCGCAGTCGGCGGCGATTTCGGCGCGTTTTACCGGGACGTTCAGGAACGAATCGATTCTCTGCTAAGTTTCGACGTCGTTAATCTTTCGTCAAGCGCTTCGGACGAACTAAAAAAGGAAATTGAACGAGACGGCGTAACGATTTATGAGGAAGTTCGATAATTTTGTAAATTGCTTGAACGTCCTAAAAAACGCCGATTTTACTTTGGCGCGTGAAAACGAAATTTATCGCACGGGCGTGATCGGACAATTTTATTTGACTTTTGAACTCGCTTGGAAGGCGTTGCAGGCTGTTTTGCGACTTTACGGCGTAGAGGAATTTGCGACGGGATCGCCGCGCGAAGTTTTAAAGGTCGGCTATAAACTTGGATTTGTAAACGACGCCGACGTTTGGCTCGAAATGTTGAAAAAAAGAAACGAATCGACTCATATTTACGACGAACAAGCGATTAACGTCGCGGTTCTTGCGATTCGCGACGCCTTTATTCCCGCCTTTGCAACCTTGGAAGAGACGTTGCGAAAGAAAATCGCCGAAGCCGAAGAAGATTGGAATTGAAACGCGCGAAAACCGTCCGCTGCGCGTGCGGACGGCTTTTGTTCTCAACTGTTACTTCCATTCCAGCGTTTCAGGCAAAGGCGAGCCCAAATTGACGCAACCGTCTTCCGTAACGGCGACAATATCTTCTACGCGAATACCGCCGAATTCTTTACTATATAAGCCCGGCTCGACGGAAACGACGTCCCCGACGACAAGTTCGGGACCTTTGAAATCGAGCAAAGGGGGCTCGTGAATCGAGAGTCCGAGTCCGTGCCCTGTGCCGTGCGTGAGTCGAATTTGCGTTTCCGCTTCGACCGACCCCGGCGCGGCGTAACCGAATCCGCGTTCTTCAAGCGCCTTAATCGTCGCGCGATGAACCGTTTCGCCGTCGACGCCCGCGCGAATCGTCGCGGTCGCCGCCGCCTTTGCCGCGCGAATCGCTTCTAGCATTTTCGCGTAAATCGGCTTGATTTCGCCGTGAATTACCGCGCGCGTGCAGTCGCCGTTATAGTACGTCGACTTGTTCATAGGAAAGACGTCGATAATAATCGGCTCGCCCGTATAAAGCGGACCGGAGCCGTAGGCGTGGCAGTCGCCTCCGTCTTTTTTGCCCGCTACGATCGACGGAACGTTCGCGTAGCCCGCGTCGAGTAACGTGCGATCGATAAACGCGCGTAAATTTTCCGACGTCAGCGCTTCGCCGTCCGTTGCGACAAGTCGACCTTGCGCGTCGGCGGTCGCGGTCGAAACGCGCAGGCACGCGCGACGAATCGCCTCTTCAGTCGCAAGTTGCGCTTCGTGAATCAGCGCGAGTTCCGACGCGTCCTTTGAGCGTCGTTCGACGACTCCGCGTTCGATTTCGCATTCGACTTCGATTCCGATTTTACGCAACGCGTCGACGTAAATCAACGGCAACGAACGGTCGGAAATTACGCGCGTCGCGCCCGCGCGTCGGAACGCCTCCGCGACGCTCTGCGCCGTCGCGACTTCGCGATCGCCCGAAAGCCCCGACGAGGGCGCGAAATCCGCCGGACACGCGACAAAGTCGGCTTTGGCGGCGGCGCGCGCGCGTTCGTTTTCAATGTCGCGCAAAATTAGTAAACGCGTTTTGCCGGGCGTCGCGCCGGAGTCGAGATTCTCGCTCGGTTTCGCTTCGGGAAAGGTTAGCGCTTCGTCAAATTCGAGAACGGCGGCGGGATCGCCTACTAGGAATCGCATTTTCCAGTAGAGAGTCATATTAATGTTAGGGACGCCGGCGGTTAAATATGCTGTTTTCATTTTGAAATAGTCGTTTGATTGAAGGAACGCAACGAACGATAAGAACTATTTTTCAACGGCTTCGGGATGCTCGGCGGCGAGATGTTCCAAGACCGCGCGCGCAAGAACTTTTCCGATCGGCTCGATATTTTCGAGTATCCATTTGGAGTCGCGTTCTTCGTCGTGGAAGGCGATTTCGACCAAGCTGGCGGGCATGTTCGAATCGCTCGTCTCCCACATCGGCTTGCCGCCGTACATCTTGTACGACTCTTTGACGCCGCGATTAGGACCGTCGTAAATCGTCATTAAGGCGTCGTTGATTCGTTTGGCGAAACGTTCGCCTTCGCCTCCGAATCGATGACAAAACGCTTCCGTGCCGCGCGCTTTTTTATTGGCGGCGTTAGAGTGGATCGCAAAATAGAGGTCGACGTTCAATTCGTTGGCGCGGCGCGTGTAGTCGCGAATCGACTCTTCTGGATCGTTGCGATAAACGACGACGCCTTGTTTTTTCAGAATCGGCTCCACGACGTCGGCGACTTGGTTCATACGTTCCTTTTCGCTACGATACTCGCCGAATCCGATATTATGAATTTGATTAGACGGGCTCAGCCAAATCGAAACGGAGTTCGGTTTGAATTTCGGCAAAGACGTTTGAGCGGCGTCTTGCGCGTCGACGACGGTCGTCAAGGAAAGAAACGCCGCAAGGGCGACGAAAGAGAATAATTTGGCAAGTTTCATAAGATTTCGTTCTTTTGAAAGGATTGTTTGCATATTGCTTAGTTTTTTGAAACTAAGAGAAGCGTCGACTTGCTTGGCGTCGTCGCTTCGAACCTCTTCTATTGTATCCCTTCAAAACGTTCTTTACAAGCGTTTGCCGTCTCCTTTTACCGTTTTTTTGCAAGCGTTCATAGAAAAACGGCGCGATTCCAACGCGAACCTTGGTCGGAATTTTGCGCGAACGATTACCCGATTTTTTGGTAGTTGAAGGCGAGCCTTTGGAAGGAACGCGCCCGAGGCGTATTCAAAAGACTTGAAAGCGGAACGCAATAAAAAAACCGCGCTTCGTAAAAAACGCGGTTAATAGAATCCGACCTTGTTATTGCAAAAGTCTTTATTCCAGCAAACGGAACCGTTCGTAGCTCATAAAGCTCGAGTAAGAACTTCGTTTACGAAACAAATTCGGCAATACGATCAAACGCGGTTTTCAACGTCTCCATGCTTGCGGCAAAGGAGGCGCGCGCGTATCCTTCGGCGCTGAACGCGCTGCCCATTACGGTCGCGACTTTCTTTTGCTGGAGAAGTTCCAAACACCATTCTTTATCCGTATTGACTTGAACGCCGTTATATTTGCGCCCAAGGAAGTTTTTAATATTGAAGAACGCGTAGAAGGCGCCGCCCGTCTTAGGCGCGGTCATACCCGGAATCGCGGCGATTCGGCTTGCGACGTAATCGCGTCGTTTTTCGAATTCCGCTTTCATCGTCGCGACGCACGTTTGGTCGCCTTTGAGCGCCGCCAACGCCGCGTATTGGCTAATACTGCACGGATTCGACGTCTCTTGACTTTGCAAGCTGGAAACTTTCTTCGCGACGTTTTCCGGCGCCAACATCCAGCCGATACGCCAGCCCGTCATCGCGTAAGTTTTACTCACGCCGTTGATAACGATCGTTCGGTCTTGCAAGCCTTCGCGCAAGGTCGGAAAACTAGAAAAGGGAACGCCGTCGTATACGAGACGTTCGTAAATTTCGTCGGCTACGACAAAGAGATTCTTTTTGATCGCAATATCCGCCAACGCTTCTAATTCCGCGCGCGTATAGCACGAACCCGTCGGATTAGACGGATTGCATAGAAGAAGCATGCGCGTTTTAGGCGTGATCGCCGCGCGAAACGCTTCCGGCGTCAACTTGAAACCGTCTTCTTCGCGAGTCGCGATAATTTTCGGAGTCGCGCCCGTCAATTTAATTAGTTCCGTATAGCTAACCCAGCACGGAGCGGGCAAAATCGCCTCGTCGCCCGGATTGAGCGTCGCAAAGAAAGCGTTGTGCAACGCGTGCTTGGCGCCGTTGGAAACGACGCACTGCGTCGGCTTATAATCGAGTCCGAAACGAGCGCGGTAGTCGTCGCAAACGGCGGATTTTAACTCGGGAATACCGCTGGCGACCGTATAACGCGTGAGCCCGGCGTTCATCGCCTCGACGGCGGCGTCGCAAATGTGTTTCGGCGTGTTGAAATCGGGCTCCCCGACGCTCAAATTATAGACCGTTTCGCCTTGCGCTTTGAGTTCCTTCGCTTTAGCGGACATAGCCAAAGTCGCCGAAGGCTCGACTCCCTGAACAATCTTCGAAATTTCAATGCTCATTGTTAGCTCGATTCTTTTGATAACGGTCGCGCGACCGAATTTGCGTCAAACGCGCGTTCGTTTTGGCTCGCGTCGACGCTCGAACCCTTCAAGCAAGTCGACGCGACGCAATCCCCGCATATTATAACGATAGCGCGTTTCGTCGCAAGGGCGAAAAGAAACGCGCGACGCTTTTTTGACTCGTTTTACCACGCGTTTCAAAAAAACGTTTGCGCGTTTTGCATATCTTGCCTAATCTGTGTTAGTCAAGGCAAAACTACTTGTTTGAACAACAACCGCCGCGTCCGCAAGGCGACCATTCGGGCGAAACGTGTTCGACGGTAATCGTCGAATGAATCCCTCCGCGCGGCGTGAATTCCGCCGTCAACTTCATATAACGCGGATTTAACGCGGCGACCATATCGTCGAGAATCTTGTTCGTAACGCTTTCGTAGAAGATTCCTTCGTTACGATACGCCTGCAAATAGAACTTCAAACTCTTAAGTTCGACGCATTTCTTGTCGGCGATATATTCGAAAGTCAAGGTTCCGTAGTCGGGCTGACCCGTTTTCGGACAAAGCGAAGTAAACTCCGGGCAAATATGCGTGATCAGATAATCGCGATTCGGGTAGGGATTGTCGAACAAATCCAAAATATCGACGGAAGGCTTTTTAATTACGTCCGGCACTTTGTTTCTCCTTTGGCGTCAAGCCGATTACATATTCAAAACTTCCTCGGTCAACTTCAAATAATCTTCGGCGCCGTTCGATTTCGCGTCGTAATCAAAAATCGATTTGCCGAAGGAAGGCGCTTCCGCCAAACGAATGTTGCGGCGAATATCCGCGTCGAAGACTTTGACGTTTCGCCAAGCCGCCGGATGGCCTTCTTGCGCAAAGAAATCGACGACGTCTTTTTTCACGTCGTTCGCCAACGTCGTGCGCGCTTCGAACATACACAGGACGACCCCGGAAACGCGCAATTTCGCGTTCAGACGCGACGAAACAAGCTCGATCGTTTTCAACAGCTTGCTGAGTCCGTGCAACGCGAGGAAGTGCGGCTGAAGAGGAATAATTACTTCTTCGGCCGCGACAAGCGCGTTTAACGTCAAAACGCCGAGGGAAGGAGGACAGTCGATTACGATATAATCGAACTTCATATCGTCCGCGTTGATCTTGTCGCGTAAAATCATCTCGCGACCAAGTACGCTGGCCAACTCGAAGTCCGCCGCCGCCAAATCTAAGTGCGCGGGCACAAGCCATAAATTATCCGAGACTTGTCGCCGCACAGAACCGATGGCGTCGTCTCCGACTAAAACGTCGTACACAGACGGAAATTCCTTTTCAAAGGTTAGTCCGAGATGTAACGACGCGTGCGCCTGCGGGTCAAGGTCTATCAACAAAACCTTTTTTCCCGACGCGGCCAACGCGGCGCTCAAGTTCACCGAAGTCGTCGTCTTACCGACCCCGCCTTTTTGATTCATAATTGCGATCGTTCGCATCGACTTTACGTTCCTTTCCGTCAAACGCGCTTCGAATTTTCGCGGCGCGGAATCGTAGCGTCGACCCGCGCGCGTCGCTAGAGTATAACCAAAAGAGGGGCGAATGGCAAGACGACCGGCGTTTTTTTGCGAGCGTTTACGGAAAGCGCGCACGGTAAGTCAACCGCCGCGTTATATGCGGCGGCTTAACGCGAACTTTCCATATTTTCGCCGTTTTCTCAAAAAACGATTTGCCCTTTCCCCTATGTTAGATTACAATCAACGCAACCTGACGTAAAGGGTAAGCGTTCACGAAAAGTATTCCCAAAAAATCGGCGGTTGGACAGGAAGAAAGCGACGCGAGAGGATTCGTTTT
>JAZRWW010000123.1:0-3785 GCA_045599865.1 Thermoguttaceae bacterium | reverse complement strand
ACAATATCCCAAGGGGGGGCGTCTGCCGGATATGTTAATTGGCAGAAATCGAAATTTTGGGCCGGGGCTCATTGTTACGTCTTGAAGCCCTGCGGCAAGATCAACCATAGATTTTTGTTTCATATAGTAAAGTCTATGGAACGCAAGTTGCAAGAGAGTCAGTACGGAGCCGGAATCCCCGCGCTTGCGAAATCTTCCGTTGCTTCTTTGAATATTCCCGTTCCCCCCGTTTCCGTTCAAGAAGAAATCGTAAACGTATTAGACAAATTTTCCGAATTAACAAGCGACCTAACGTCGGGGCTACCCGCCGAGATCGCGGCGCGTCGGAAGCAGTACGAATATTATCGCGACAAGTTGCTGACGTTTGCGCCGCGTCAAGGTATTGACGAATAGATTAGGCGATCATTCGCGGAAAGTCGCGCAGATTTTTTATCTGCGTTCGGTTTGAATAAACGCCGCGTAAGAACCGACGGCGTATGCCGTCGCGCGAAAGACGCCTGCATTACAGGCGGATGGGCGGCTCTTTACTAGACTCTCGACAAACAAGTTTATTAAGCGTCCTAAGATATTATTTCCACAACAAAACGCATAAATACGAACCCATCCGCCCGCAATGCGGGCGGCTTTCGCGCGCCGCATACGCGGCGATTCCAGCGTTGACAAACGGCTTTTACTTGGTTTAATCGTCTTTCAATTCCCGCGCGGCTCAAAATCCCACGTTCCCAATACGGAGCGATCTTCCAACTTCTCGACCGTGATCGTCAAGCGCTCTTTCGTCGCTTCGGCGCGAATGCAAGTCGCCTTGTCTAACTTAGGACCTCCTCCTCGAAGTTGCGCCCAAGGTCGTTCTTTCGAGGCGGGCGTGAATCCGAATTGATGAAGGTGCGCAGAAATTACAACCGAAACGTCGTTTCGATCAAGAATCGGACCGATATGCTTCGCGCATAACGGGTGATAGGCGCCCCACTCGAGCGGTTTGGTCGGCTTGACGTTCGGGACGGGGGCGTCGTTTGCCAACGGAATATGACAAAACGCCAACAGGAAAGGCGCGGACGCGATTTCGGGACGCTTGAGAGTCTCTTCAAGCCATTCCGCCTGCAATCGCCAATAAGCGTCAAAGTCTGTAATTCCTTGTCCTACTTTGAAGTCGTCGCCGCCAGCCTCGCCCGTGTCGAAGGAAACGATCGCAAGGGAGCCGAGACGAAACGCGGCGTTCCAACCTAACGAGCGAAATCGCGGGTCTTTTTGACGCCAAGGCGTGAAACATTCTTTGAGCAAATGCGCGTAAGGACCGCGTTTTTCATGATTGCCGCAAACGAAAAGCAAAGGACGCGAAGACGCGTAAGGAACGTCGCACGGATTCGCGATCGCCGTTTTGGCGATTAGCGGCGAAATATAACGATGACAGACGTCGCCGTTCCAAACGATCAAGTCTGGGTTAAGTTCGTCGAACCGATTAAAGAACGCGCGTAGCGTCTCGATTTGATTATGCGTGTCGTTCATTACGGCAAAAGAAACTTTTTCCGCGTTCGCGCCGGTCGTTTTGAACGAATAAACGTCGCTATATTGCGGATCCGCGATCGTTTTGTCGTAGGCGGTTCGGTACGAAAACGCGCAAGTCGCGACGCGATAATAGTAGGTCGTATTCGGCGTAAGCCCTTCAATTCTTGCCGAAATGAAATTCTCTTCGAACGGATTCAGTCCGAATTCCGAGTTGCGCGCGACTTTGCCTAGCGCCGGAGTCAAGCCCCATTCGACCCAGCCGGTTGAAGGAACGTTAAGCGCCCAAACGACCGTCGCGCCGTTTTCCCCAACGTTTTGAAGCATAGGAAAGGAGGCGGCAAAAGAGCCCGACTCCTTTGTAAAAATTTTTTTCGACGGTTCGGGCGTCGGGTAGAGAAGTTCCCGAGGGTTCGACGGCGTCGCGTCCGAGATTTTTTCTTCGATCCCGTCTGCCTTGGCGTTTGTCGCGAAAGAGACTCCAAGCCCTGTTAAGAACGAACGAGCCAAAAAGGAACGGCGACGATAACTCGCGCGCGGTTTTTGTGGTAAAAAACGATCTGATAAGGATTTCATTAGCGTTTTATTCAATAAAAGAAGAGCGAACGGCGCGGCTTTCGGAACGCCGTTCGCTCGTTTACAAGGCATAGGAAACGACGCGACGAATCAGACGCGCGGCTTGAACGTCCACGATCCAAGCGCGGACTGATCTTCCAACTTTTCGCAAGTCAATTTCATTTCGTCTTGAGTCGCTTCCAGATAAATCGAAGTCGCTCTCTTCATTTCGGGACCGCCGCCGACAATTTGAGCCCAAGGTCGTTCCGACGTCGGCTCAGCGTAACTAAACGCGTGTTGATGCGCGGCAATTAAGAGTTGAACGCCAAATTTCGAGAAGAGCGGCCCCCACATTTGAGCGCAGGACCATTGATAATCGGCGAATTTCTCGAGAAGATTGCCCGGATTCGCCTTCGGATTCGCGTCGACGAGCGGAATATGGCAAAACGCGACGATATAAGGCGCGGATTGAATTTCAGGACGCGCCAACGCGCGCGCAAGCCACGCCGCCTGCCGTTCGCGATAGGGCTCGAAATTGGCCATGCCGGACCACGCGGGGTGCCAGTCGGGCTTGTCTTCGCCGGTGTCCAACGTTATCATAGCGAGGGGACCTTGACGGAACGCGGCGTTGTAGCCAAGTCCGTCAAATTCCGCGTCTTCTTGGCGCCACGTCGTCAAGCATTTGTCAAGATTTCGAACCCATTGTCCGCGTCGGTCGTGATTGCCGGGTACGAAGACCAACGGTCGTTGAGCGGCGTAAGGAGAGCCGCTAGGATTGGCGATGGCGTCCTTGACGCGTTGCGCGTTCATATAATCGGAACTCAAGTCGCCGTCCCAGAAAATAAAATCCGTCTTGAGTTCGTCGGCGCGCTTGATATGCGCTTGAATCGTCGGGATCGTATTGTGCGTGTCGTTCATCATATAGAGCGAGGCTTTTTCGGCGTTCGCGCCCGTCGTCGTGAAGGAATAGACGTCGGTATACTCCGGATCGGACGCCGTTTTGTCGTAAGCGGTTCTATATTGGAAGGCGCAAGTCGCGACGCGATAATAGTAGGTCGTATTCGGCGCCAGACCGTTAATTCGCGCGGAAAGGAACTCCGATTCGTAAGGATTCAGTCCAAATTCCGAATTGCGCGCAATTTTGCCGAGAGCGGGCGTGGTTCCCCATTCGACCCAGCCTGTCGCCGGACGATTAATCGCCCAAGAGACCGACGCGCTCGATTCGGAGACGTTCTGAAGGAGCGGATAAGAATCGTAGACGGAATCCGGCTTGTTTTCTTCCGTCGCGGGCTCGTCTGCCAACGTCGGAACGCTAGAAAGCGCCGCGACTCCGCTTAAACCTGCGACGGAACCAAGAAAAGAACGACGATCAAAACGATTGTTGTTAGTCATTATAGCTTTCTCTAAATTTGAAATTCAAGATACTTTGAATAATTAAATTACGTAAGCGTTCACAGATAAAGTTCGGCGGGATTCTTGCGCAAACGTTTCTCTAAACGCGTAGTTTTTTGGTCGTTCGCGAACGCTTGACGTTGCGCAAACGATTTTTGTTTTTTACAGGCGACGCGTCGTCTGAAAGTTCGTATGTTTTCGCAGAACCTTCAAACGCTAATTCTTCGTAAGCGTTCGCGGAAAAGCGTCGCGGACGAATCGGCGCGTAAGCGCCGCGCGATAAGCCGCTCGTCTTTAGACGAGCGGACGGCGCTTCGCTTGACGTAACGCCAAACCAA
>JAZRWW010000122.1:0-29295 GCA_045599865.1 Thermoguttaceae bacterium | reverse complement strand
GTAAGCGTTCACGGAATTTTTCGAACAAGGTTCGCGTTGGAATCGCGTCGTAAGACGCGCGCGATAAGCCGCTTGTCTTTAGATAAGCGGACGGCGCCGCCGAAAACGCGTCCGTAATAAAAGCGAAATTATCAGCCAAACCTCAAAGCGCCCGTTTACCGCGATCAACGCGCGTCGGAAAAATTAACGTTTGAGGGGTCTGCAAAAAAAATACGCGCTTTCAAACGACGCGTCGACGGTGAAACGCGTAAAAATTTGGTTTGGCGCCACGTCAAGCGAAGCGCCGTCCGCTCGTCTAAAGACGAGCGGCTTATCGCGCGGCGCTTACGCGCCGATTCGTCCGCGACGCTTTTCCGTGAACGCTTACTTTTTTTCTCTTGCGGTTTGTTCGGCTACAAAGAACGTCTGATTATTCGTATTATAACAACAAACTGTTTTTTCCCCATTTTGATAGAAAAACTGTAAAAATTTTACAGTTGAAATAAAGGGATTTCCGATAAAAAAGGCGACGGAGACTTGGGCGAAGCTCAAGACGCGCAGTTACGTCTTGTTTATTAGGTTTCGTCTAAGCGGCTTCACGCGCAAAGAGTCGAAGATCGGTTCCATAATTTCGGAAAAAAATAGCTTATCCTATTTTTCCCTTATTATCAAACAAGTAGCGTTCCGATTATAGGATTCGAGAGCGTAAGTTCTGTCAAACGTTTTGGTCGATTAGGCAAAAATAAGGAATTTGAACGAGCGTTCGAGTTTTTTATGTTGCAGTTTTCTCGGCGAAAAGTTGGGAAATCGGCTTTTAGTGAATCAGGTATGTTTTTCGATGGAGCAGAGTCGCTAACGTTCGAACCGTAATGTTTTTGGAACGTTTGCATCGGGCGCGTTATCGCGCCAAGGGCGAAGGATCGCCCGACGACCGCGACGTTCCAAGACGCGTTCGAAGTCGGAAGACTATTTTCACTGATATTTTTCTTCCGGAGAATCTGGGAGGTCAGGGATGACTATTGGCGCCACTCGTAACACTAAGCGTATAACTACGAGTCTCGAAAGGAGTATCGTGTTGGAACCAACCAAAAAGATTCAGATAGGTTTGTTGGCGATCGCGTTGGGCTTTGGCTCTAGCGCTTTGTCGCTTGGCGGAACGAATAATGTTTACGCGCAAACCTCGACCGTCGGCGCGGCGGTCGCAGTCGACGGCGCTTCTTCGAGCGCCTCTAATCCTACGCTTATTCGGAGTCAAGAACTCCTGTTGAAAGCGCGTCGTTCGTTGATGAGTCGCGACGTCGTTTCCGCGACGAGATACGCGAACGAAGCTAAAGCGTTAAACGCGACGTACGCGTCGGTCAGCGATCGCCCCGAGTACGTGTTGCCGTTGATCGCTCAATACGCTAAGATCGAAGAGGCGATCAAAGCTCAAGGCGTCAACGAAACGCTCAAGCGCGAACTTGCCAAGAACTATCTCGAGCAAGCGGAAGCGCTCCGTCGTTGCAAGGACTTGGATTCCGCCGAAGCGCTGGTTTCCGAAGCCGATAAGTTAAACGTTACGTTTGACGTCGCGACGGTAGGGCGTAAAATGGACGTCGCAAGCGTTCAAGCGCGTATTGCCGACGATCGTTTGGTCGCGCAAAACGCCGAACTCAATTCGAAGCCGCTCGTCGGCATGTCCGAAACGACCAAGCGTCAAGTCGCGCAAATTCAAGCGCAACTGAAAGAAGCGCGCGCGTTGGCGGCAAACGGTCAAACGGCTCAAGCCGAAGCGATGGTTCGCGAGATTCAACGTCAAGGCGTTCCCGAGAACGCTTTTGTCGGCGGCGATTCGCCCGAACGATTCCTCCGCGACGTCGCGATTTCGCGTTCGAACGCCTCGAATATTCGTCAGGTTCAAGCGACGGTTCCGGGCGTTTCGCAAGGTCAAAGCGCCGGTTATTTGTACGTCCAAGAAGCGGACGAAGCGGCTAGGAAGGGCAATACGGAACTCGCGCTTGCCAATTACCGCGACGCTTTGCGTTATTCTTCGGAACTCGACCAAGCGACTCTCCGTCGTATCAACGACGAGATCGCCAAGTTGAACAACCCGGTCGCCGCTATGCCCGAAGTCGTCGTATCGAAGACGGGCGTCGATTTAACGCAATCGCCGGAAGCGCTCCAAAGCGACGTCGCCGCCTTTATCGCGAAGCAAAATCAAGTTCGCGAAACGGCGCCGAAGGAAGCCTTAAGCGACCTCAAGGCTCTGCGATCCGAAATTGAAAATTCGAAACTTGACGCCTCCTTGAAAGCGCATTTCTCCTATCCTATCGATATGGCGATCGCCGACACGGAACGCTTCATCGACCAAAACGGCGCTCGTATCGCGATCGAAACGAACAACCGCGACGTCGAAGAATATATTCGTCAAAAGCGTCAAGACGAACTTGACCTGCAAAATCGCCTCGCCGAAGACACGGAAAAATTCAACGCGCTCGTCGAAGAAGGACGTTACGAAGAAGCGCTCGTCTTGGCGAAGAAATGCCGCGATTATTCGCATAATTCGGTCGTCTCCGTTCAGATGGTTCACAAGGCGCAACTTGGCGGACAAATTGCGTTTAACGAAAATTTGAAGGAAATCAAGAATGAACGCGTTCTGAAAACCTTCAACGACGTTGAGAATTCCGCGTTTTCGCTCGTCGACGACGCCAACCCGCTCGTGTTCGATTCCAACGTTTGGAATCGCGCTAAGAACCGCAAAGAACTGTCCCCCGGAGACGCTCGTTCGGAAGCCGACCGCGAAATTCTGCGTAAATTGGACATGCAGATCACGTTGCCGTTCGATCAGCCGACCCCGCTGGACGTCGTCGTCGACTTCATCCGCACGAGCGCCGGAATCAATATTATGGTCGACGAAGCCGCGTTGAGCGAACTCGGCGTTATGTCCGATATGACCGTCGCGACGAACTTCAACAACATCACGTTGAAGAACTACTTGAAGCACGTGTTGGCGCCTTACAACCTGTCGTACATCGTCGAAGACGAAGTATTGACGATTACGGGAAGCAACAAGCGTTCGAACAAGACCGTCGTGAAATATTACCCGGTCGCAGACTTGGTTATCGGCGTTCCTAACTTTGGCGCGGTCGTTTCGCCGCTGTCGATGGAAGCCAGTTATAATCGCGCGTACCAACAAGCGTCGTTGCGCGGCGTCGGAGGTTCAAGCAGTACGATTACCGGCTTGAATCAGAACGTTCTCGGCTCGACTTCCCTGCTTTCTCCCAATATCACGGCGCAGATTCAATCGAATGGAAACGCGCCGATCGCGACGGGACAAGGCGGCGGAATGAACGACCCGAGCGAGTTGATCGGACTCATCACCTCCGTGGTTAGCGACGAAGAAACTTGGGACGCCGTCGGCGATCCTCAGTTCTTCTCCCTCAACAACACCTTGGCGATTCGTCAAACGGAAGAAGCCCACGAAGAAATTCACGAACTGCTTGAAAAGCTCCGTTCGTTGAACGACCTCCAAGTCACCGTCGAAGTTCGATTCATTACGATTAGCGATTCTTACTTCGAAAGAATCGGCGTCAATATGAACCTGTCCTTCGTGAACAAAGATACGGCTTCCGCTGTTTACGACAGCAACACTGTCAACGGCGGTATGGCGCCTACGAAGAAGGGCGTCTACGGCTTGGCCACCGACGGAACGGGAAGCGGAAAGTCCTTCACGGACAACCTGAACGTCGAGTTTTCGCAAAACAGTTACGGTCTTGCGACTCCGCAGTTTGGAAGTTACGATCCTTCGGTCGGCGCCCAGTTGGGTTTCGCGATTTTGAGCGATATTGAATCCTACTTCTTTATCAGCGCCGCAGAATCCGACAAGCGCACCAACGTCCTCCAAGCGCCGAAAGTTACGATGTTCAACGGTCAAACCGCCAGCGTAATGGATTATACCAGCGTTCCTTACGTCAGCACGGTTATCCCGGTCGTCGGCGAGTTCGCCGTTTCGCAACAACCCGTCATCACGATCATCAACGAAGGTCAGTTCATGACGGTTCAAGCGACCGCTTCCCCGGATCGCAAGTACGTAAGAATGACGGTCGTACCGTTCTTCAGCAAGATCACCGACAACGACCGTACCTTTAAGTTCGAAGGTTCCGACTCCGTAGCGACGAACAGCACCTCCGCCAGCAAAGGCAGTAGCTTGCTTGAAAGCATTACGGACGAACGTACCAGTAACGAAGGCGCCGAAGTCGTCAGTCAAGGCACCACGATTCAAGAACCCGTTACCTCCAGCTTCTCCGTCTACACCACGGTCAACGTTCCGGACGGCGGCACCGCGCTCCTTGGCGGTATCAAGCGTTTGAGCGAAGGTCGTAACGAAGGCGGCGTCCCGATCCTGAGCAAGATTCCTTATATCAAGAGACTCTTCTCCAACAGTTCGATCGGTCATGAAACCACCAGTATGTTGATGACGGTTACCCCGCGTATCATCATTCAAGAAGAGGAAGAAGAATTTGCAACCGGTCTTAACGCGGGCAAATGAGAACGACAAAAGGTTCTCCTCGTTGAAAAGACGAGTCTGAATTGAAAGAGAGACGAAGGATCGCAAGTCCTTCGTCTTTTTTTTATTTTCAAACGTTAGCAAATGAAAACAAAACGACGAACGTCTATTGTCGCGGCGGGAAAAAAACGTTACTCTTGGAAGTCGAGCGTCAAAAGCGCCGAACGGACGGCGCGCGACGAAAAATTTAGCCCGCAAGACTTCAGATGTTTGCAACCGAAAAAAATTTCGCGTTTGTTCTCGCAATAACGCTAGCCGTCGCGTTTGGAACGCTCTTAACGGCACGCGCTGAAGAATCGGAACGTCCGAAAAGTTTTTCCGGCTATCTGTTGGACAAAAGGGGATTTGAAGAAAAAAAAACGCAGTCTGCGTGGCGCGAAAACTTTGAATCGCAAGGCGTGAGTTGGCGCCTGCTCTATCAAGACGGAGAAATTATTCCAACGGCGCGGAAACGCGTCGACGAAGTCTTTCACGACGGAAAACAATCCGAGTTTATTCAATACGAAGTCGAAGAACCCGGCGTCGTCGTCTTAGGACATTACGTCGACTATCCGGAGGCCTTCAAAGAAACGAATCCTTCCGTCTGGACAAGAAGCGATCGACCGGGCGTTACGATCGCCGCGTTGGTCGTCTTTCCGAAAACGCCTCGACCCGACACTGGAGAAGCGCTGACGGCGATTCTGCTGGGAGACTCGTATCAAAAAACGGGCGACTGGCAACGTTTGACGTTTCCGCAAGGTCTCGACAAAGCGCTCGAGGAAGCGACGCAAGCGCTACGCGGCGAACATAAAATCGCCGTCGAGCGCGACTGCGCCTATGTTCGCCAAATACTCCTTATTACGGAAGCAAGACACGGACGTTACAACTTATGGATCGACGATTTGGAAATTGCCGAGCATATCCGTCCTAATCTCGATTCGTTGCGACGTTGGGAACGGGGCGCGAGATTCAATCCGATCAATCTGTTAAGTTGTCGTCTAAAAATTACCAACGCCCCCGTTTTTTGGCAAGACGAAGCGACGGAAACGGACGAATACGGAACCGAACCCTTCGGACTCGATCAGGAAAAAATCGCGCGCAACAACCGGCGTCCTCTGCAATTTAGCGACAAGGCGCTAAAAGAGCGTCGTTCGGACGAGGTCTTCCAGAAAGAACCAAGGTCTGGTTTCGGTTCGACGCTGGAATATCTCGACAAGTCCGATTCTTTCGACGAATCGCTCGCCTTTATTCCTTCCTTCGAATATGATTTTGGATCGCTAAAAGAAAAAATCGAAGGAACTAATTCGTCGATCGGTCTAGTCGATTTCTTGAGTACGCAAAACGACTCGAAGGGAGTCGCTTCGGTCGGCTTTGACGAAATGGAAAAACAAGTCGAGGCGCCAAGCGAAAACGAGGGCGAATATATGGCGTTGAGTCCCGTCGACGACCTAATTTCTGGAAGTGGAACTCTTGACGTCAACGAAGAGTCGGCTCTTGATTCCTTCGTACAAAAGGGAGAAAAAATTGAATTTGACGCCTCCTTTAACGACGGAGTTTTTGAAACGTCGGACGGACGCGTCGTCTTTGTAAGAGCGATAGAATATCAAGGCGAGTCGCTAAATTATCTCAAAAAGCTCGGTTTTAACGCCGTAAAAATTGACGGCGCGCCAACGGCCTCGCTCTTAAAAGAAGCCGCCGCCGTCGGAATGAGACTCGTCGCGTCCCCGCCGATAGGAGCGGAAACTGTTACGCAAGCGGACCTCGACAAAATCCCGGACGCGTCTCGATCTCAAGAGAACGCGGAAACAAAAATACAAGTTCGTCGTCCTCAAACGTCTTCGCCTTCGTCAAAACAAGGACAAACAGTCGATTATTTTGGAGGTCGCGCAGTTGATTCCGCATACGCGCCCGTCTTGGCGTGGAATATGGGCGCGGAACTAAGAAGAGAAAGCGTCGCCGAACTACGGCAAGAAATTCAAAAAATACAAAGTCTCGACTCCAAACTCAGACCGTGCGTCGGTTCCGTCGTCAACGGCGTCGACGAATACTCGAGCGAAGGCGGTTTAAAAGTCCTTCTGCTCGATCGCGCGCCCTTGCTTTCTTCGCTCGATATGAACGATTACGGCGATTGGCTTGTGCGTTATCAAAGTCTGCCGACGGGTTTTGGAGTCTTTTGGAACACAATCCAAACGCAACCGACGCCAATGGCGACGAAACAACGACAGTTTTTCGGCGCGCCCGAGGAATCGCCCGGCGTCGTTTCCTACGAACAAATACGTCAACTCGTTCGACTTTCCCTTAGGGCGGGTTGTCGCGGGCTCGTTTTCGCCTCGAATTCTCGCCTTGATCTCAACGACCGCAAGACGCAATACCGTCGCGCGGCGTTAGAATCGATTAATTTAGAAATTCGCTTCCTCGCGCCGTGGTTCGCGTTGGGAAACGCTAAACGGGACGAACTTAAGACTTCCTCGCCCAATTTATCCTGCGTTCTGTCCAGAACGACGCGTTCTTTGTTGGCTTTACCCGTTTCAAACGAACGAAACAATCAATACGCAATGGGGCAAAACGCCGCTTACAACTGGTCGGGCACAGTCGCCGTCGGAGAGGGATATTTGCCCGATTTGCTAACGCCGGGCGCTTTGCGTAAAGTCGTTTCCAAACGCCGCGCCGGAGGACGTAGTTTTCAGTTGGACGAAGCGTCGCTGAATTCCTTGATATTTTTTACGCAATCGGACGCGCTCAGTCAAAGAGTAGCGGAGCGCGCGGCGATCATAGGAAAGAGAGCGGCGGAATTAGCGATCAGTCTAGGACGCAAGCGTCTCGACCTATACGAACAAACGGTTCACGAAATTAAATACGTCGAGGAACACGGCGCCTTTGCCAAATCGTCGCCGCATTCCCCTATCTTGGGAGAAGTCGTCGATTCCGCGCGGCAGAAACTAAACGAAGCGGAAAAATATTTGGAACGTCAAGACTACTCCCAAGCGTGTCTTGTCGCCGAACGCGCGACGAGAGAAGTTAGAGAAAACGAACGGAAATTCTGGCTTGAAGCGACAAAAAACGAAATAGCAAGACCCGTCACGCCTCTCTCGACTTCGTTTTACGATATGCCCGCCTATTTGGAATTATACGAAAAAATCATTTCTGGAAAGATTAAAACCCAAGAGCCTAATCTAATAGCGGGCGGCGATATGGAAGATTCCGCGCAGGCGTGGCGCGACAACGGTTGGCGCGTCTATACGGAAGATTCGGCGCTTGCGCGCGGCGAAACCTTCTTGGATCGAACGGCGGCAAGAACGGGAAAGCAAGGCTTGCGCGCCGTCGTCTCAACGCGCGACGGAGGCGAAGGTCCTAGCGAAGTGGAAAGTCCGTCCTTGTTCGTGGAAACGTCCTTTCCAAGTCGCGTCGGTCAGATCATTTGCGTGCAAGGCTGGATTAAGATTCCTCAAACGTTGAAGAATTCCGTCGACGGCGTTGAAATTTACGACGATCAGGGAGGAGAAGGACTTGCGCTAAGATTCAAAAACGCGTGCGAGTGGAAAAGATTCGCGTTCTATCGTTTGGCGACGAACGAAGGAACAATGAGAATTAGAATCGCTTTCTCCGGAGTCGGAGAAGTATGGCTCGACGATCTAGGAGCATACGTAGTCGAGTAGATTCCAGAAAGAAAGCGACGCTAGGAAGAAATCAAACGTTGGCGGCAAAAAAAGGCGCGCGTCCCATTAAGAACGCGCGCCTTTATTGTTCGAATTCAAGCGCAAGCCGCGCTTGACGGAATCGATCAGGTTATCCCGCCGTGCGTACGATACGGGGTCATATGGCTCGGTTGATCGAGCATCCAGATACGTTCCCAAGTTTCTTCCGACTGTCTCAAGTCTTCCGAAGTATTATAAAGCTGTTGCGTTCTCTTCGCGGGATCGCCGGAATAACCGGGCGTTATGCACCCAACGGCGCCAAGAGCTAAAGCTCCAAGCAACAGCGACAGTAGCAATTTACGCATCGCGTTTCTCCTCCGTGATATGAAACGTTGCTTACAACCGCGTCTCACGACGTTTTTCAACGTTTCGATGATAGCCGATCAACAAAGCCAGACTTCGCATACGCGCCGTCGACTCTGCGTTGTTTGTTTGGGAAATTATCGGCGTTTTTCTCGACTTCTCTACAATGAAATCGTCGTTTTTAACGAATTTCAATCGGCGTAAAAGCGTCGACTAGAAAAAACGTCCCTGTTTTTAATAGGTCGCCGCCGAAAAAATCGCCCCCCATACGTATCGACGCGCCGCGTATTAGAAAATTATACTATCTCTAAAGAATACGCTTTTTTGCTAGACGGAAAAAAAGCGCGACGCCAATTCCTCAAAAGTCTCGTTTTCATCCATATTTCCGTAAGTTTGTTGCGCGTTGTATTGCGCGCGTTTCATATCCGATTCAAGACGAGATTGCGATCGTCGCCGTCGTTTCGTCGTCAAACGCGTCAATCGTCGGGCGTCGCGGCGTCCTTAATAACAAATCGCGCGTGAAGTCGCGCTACTTCGCGGGCAAGACCCGCCAATTCGACGCTTCGCAAGACCTCGTTGAAATCTTTATACGCGGCGGGCGCCTCGTCAAGCGGATATTGTCGACAATTCGTCAAAATATCGGCGTCGTCAAATTGCTCGTCGACTTTGTTTTGCACAAGCGTTCTACAGGCTTCGCGTCGTCCAAGCGCGCGCCCGGCGCCGTGATTGACGCTGTATAAGCTCGATTTGGCGCCCTCAAGCGCGACCATTACGGACGAGCCTTGAGTCGGATTGCCGGGCAAAAGAATCGGATGCCCCGTCGCGGCGAAGGGCGTGTCGCGCAAAGCAAAATGTCCGGCGGGAAAAGCGCGCGTCGCGCCTTTGCGATGAACCCATACGGGCGAATTGTCGATAATTTCACGACGAGCGACGTTATGACTGATATAATAAACCAGCGAGCCTTTAAGCCCCGGAAAAACCTCTTGAAACGCTTCCAGTACGAGCGAATTGATCGTTAAATGATTGAGCGTCGCGAAGTTGGCGCCAAGCGCCATATCGTCGATATAATCGTCGGCTTCCTTCGTTCCTAAGGGCGCGTAAACAAGTTGAGGATCGTCGCCCGGCATTGGAATGCGCCACAATTCGAATTTCTTTTTCAAAAGAGCGAACTGCGCTCTTGCAAGGACGTTGCCAAATCCGCGCGAACCGCAATGCGAAAGAAAAGCGGCGTTTCCGTCAAGCAGTCCGAAAGTTTGCGCGACGTTTGGACGCGACGCGTCGCGCGCGGCGTTCTTTTCGCTTTTCAACAAGCGGACGATCTCGCATTCTCCGAAATGATTGCCGCCGCCGTAACTACCGATCTGACGAAGTTGCGCCTCGTAATGTTTAAAGATTCCGTCCGAAGCGTCAATCCTTGATTTGTGATACTCGAGTCGCGCCGCAAGCGCTTCTTTTGTTCCGTCGTGTCCGACGTTCGACGAAACTTCGCAACGCGTCGCCCATTCCGAAGGAATTTGCATTAACTCGCAGATTTCAGGCGTCGCGCCTTCGCTCAGACCAAGTTCAAGCAAATCAAGGGGAAATTTTCGACCGCAAGGGGCGCGATGCAATCCCGCGCCCGTCGGCACGCGTCGTTCGATCGCCTGAATAATCGCGCGACGTATTTTTTTATCGACAAGTTCTTCTTCGGGAAGTTCCAGTTGCAAAAGACTCATCGAGCAATTAATATCGACGCCGACCGGACCGGGATAGATATGACTCGGCGACGCCATTACGCAACCGATCGGCGCGCCAAATCCGACGTGCGCGTCCGGCGTCAATACGACGTCGGTTACGCCCGGCGCAAGACGCGCGTTTCGCGCTTGACGCAACGTCTCTTCGCCAAACGTCCTACGAATCGATTCGGTTCCAAAAACGCGGACGGGCGAACGATCGTCAAGATAGAGCGCGCCCGACGCCTCGCCGATAGGAACGACTTCAAGCGTAGACATTTTTTCGTACTTTCTATTCCGCTAACTATTTTTCCAACAAAAAAACGCGCGCATTCGGAAAAGACTTTCCAACGCGCGCGTTTGCATAAAATTGAAGCGACTTGAACGAACAGGCAAAGACGTCCGCTCGTCAAACTCTCGTCTATTTCCCTTGTTCCTTCAAGACGTTCTCGACAATTTTAACGTCGTCTTGAGTGTTGACGCCCAAGCATTCAACCTCTTTCAAAACGGGCAAGGCGAGAATTTTTTTGTCGTTCTTCAACAAAATCTCCGGCACGTCGGTGATGTAATATTCTTTCTGCGCGTTGTTTGCGCGGATACTTCCCAAGGAATTTAACAAATCGGGCGTATTAAAGACATAATAACTGATATTAATCTCTTTAATTTTACGTTGTTCGTCGGTCGCGTCTTTTTCTTCGACGACTCCGATGAAATTCCCGTCGGCGTCGCGCAAGATTCGCCCCATTCCAAAGGGGTTCTCTTTATAAACGGTTCCCAAAATACAGGAAGCGTCGTTTTTCTCATATTCTTCAAAGAGACGTCGAACCGACGAACTTTGAAGCATTGGATTGTCGCCGGCGACAATAAAAACCGGTCCGTCAAAGCCTTCGAGATTCTCGCGACAAGACATAACCGCGTGTCCCGTTCCCAACAATTCCTTTTGTTCGGCAAATTTAACGTTGGGACGCGGCTTGATCGTGGAACGCACCAACTCCTGTTTATATCCTACGACGACCAGAATTTCGTCGACGCCCGCCTCTTCCAGCGCGTCCAACACATATTCGATCATCGGCTTTCCGCAGACTGGAAAGAGAACCTTGGGCAAATCGGACTTCATACGCGTCCCCTTGCCGGCCGCCAAAACCACCGCTTTTTTAACGCTCGCGCTCATTTTAACCTTTCCTCGTCGCACTTCTTCGTCATAGCGCCGAAACGACGCGTTATCGTTTATATTCGCTATCGTTCGATCTAGCGTTCCTACAAGAACAAACGATCAATTACGCAGAAACTTCTTGAAAAATTCGGCGTTCGACTCGCAACGAGCCAAGTTCGACGAAAGCTGTTCCATCGCTTCGATCGGATTCATCGGCGTCAACGCGCGTCGCAACATATTGGAAGCGCGCAAAATGTCGGGCGGCAATAATTTTTCTTCGCGGCGCGTACCCGATTGCGTTATGTCGATCGCCGGCCAAATACGGCGATCCGCCAAGCGTCGATCAAGAACAAGCTCCATATTGCCCGTCCCCTTGAACTCTTGGAAAATAAGTTCGTCCATTCGACTGCCGGTGTCGACAAGCGCGGTTCCAACGATCGTCAACGAACCGCCTTCTTCGTTCAAACGCGCGGACGAAAAGATTTTTTTCGGCACGTCCATCGCTTTAATGTCGACGCCGCCCGTCATTGTCCGACCCGTGTTGCCAACCCACTTGTTAAAAGCGCGAGCAAGACGCGTGATCGAGTCCAACAAAAGAAAGACGTCTTTTCCCATTTCCGCCAAGCGCTTGCAACGCTGAATGACGAATTGAGCCAAACGAATATGACTTTCCAATTCGCAGTCGAGACTACTCGAAACAACCTCCGCGTTGACGGCGCGTCGGAAATCGGTCACTTCCTCGGGTCGTTCGTCGATAAGCAGAACGATCACGTAAACGTCGGGATAATTGAGCGTTATCGCTTGACTAATTTGTTGAAGCAACACGGTTTTACCCGAACGAGGAGGCGCTACGATCAACGCGCGCTGACCTTTTCCAAGGGGCGTCAAAAGATCCATAACGCGAGTTGAGAGCGGCTCGGCGCCCGTCTCAAGACGGAGCCAAAACTCGGGATTGATCGGAGTAAGTTCGTCGAAGGGACGCACGTTGATATAGTCGTCGGGATTCATACCGTCGACGTCGTAAATCTCGCGAACGCGCGGTCCTTGGCTTCCTCGCGCCGGCTGAACCAACCCGTTGACCCTAACGCCTTCGCGCAAACCCAGTTTTTCAATAACGCTACCCGGCACAAACGGGTCGCTAAGTTGCCGAACGTAACTCTCCTTCGGATCGCGCAAGAAACCGTAACCGTTCGGATGCAACTCCAAAACGCCCGCAAGAGGATAGAACGAATCGGGATCCATTGGATCGACGTCGCTGTGAATTTGAGCGGTCGACTTCGGTTTTTTCGGCGCCAACGGACTATTCTTCGAATTACGATGAAGAAAACGACCCGGAACTCCGCCGGATCCGCCTTGTCCTCCGTATCCGTTTCCGGCGCCTGTTCCGCCGTAACCGTTGTTCGGCGCATATCCTCCGCGCGCCCCGCCATAGGGATTAGAACCTTGATTTCCGATGTTATTTCTTGAACGCGGGTTCATCATAAATTATCGACCGTTCGAACGTCTTATAGAAATACAAAAACCTGTCGTTTATTCGAATTCGCGCCCGACGACGGTCGCAAAAAAACGAGGTCGGCGCAACGCCTCGAAAACGACGCCTCGAAAACGCAGGCAAGAGACGAATATCGTTCCCTTCGTAACGTCTTTTAGTAAACGGCGCCCTTTGACAAACGCGTTTTAACGCCCGTAGCGAACGCGTCGCAACGCTCGCAGGCTCAAAGGACTAAACCGACGCGTCGTCTTATGAGACGCGCGCTTTATGTCAAAATTTAAAGTCAAACCGCGCAAACTCCCAAAAGAACCCGCGCAAACCTGACAAAGTCGCTGGAAGAACGAAGCGTTTTTCAAAGAACAAGAAAAAGAATCTTCGCTCTCTATCAAAGAACGGCTTACCCCCAAAGATGGAAAACCGCCTCCCGAAGACCGTCGACATATACGAACGCATCGAAACGAAAACGCTCGCGTCGCCTTCAGGGAATTATCCTAGCGCTTTTTCTACGCGCGTCAAGTAAAATTTATAAAAATATCGAAAAAATAGGACAAGCCTTTTCGTTCGACGATCGCTAACCGACGTCGCCTAAATCCAACGAACGACCGTATCGCGTCAAAACCTGTTTGCGCAAAGCCGCGTGTCGAGATTCCGCCAAGCCGGGGTCCTTGGCGATTATTTCGCGCGCATCCTCGCTCGCTTGTTCCAGCGCGTCGCGATCTCGCTTCAAATCCGCGACGCGCATCGCGGCGGTTCCGTGTTGACGCGCGCCGAAAAGTTCGCCCGGTCCGCGCGTCTCAAAATCCTTTTCCGCAAGTTCGAAACCGTCGGTCGTTTGAGTAAAAAATTCAAGACGACGCGTCGCTTCCAAACGACGCTTCCCCTCTGCGGTCGTTTTATCGACGTCTTTCTTAGCGCCTTTTTTACTACGTTTGACGTCGAAAACTTTTTTTCCTTCTTTCGGCTCGTCCTCCGCCGATCTTATTTCCGAAAGAGCGACGGCGCAAAAACCGGGATATTTACCGCGCCCGACGCGCCCGCGCAACTGATGCAACTGCGCAAGACCGAAACGATCCGCGTTTTCGATCGTCATCACCGTCGCGTTCGGAACGTCGACTCCGACTTCGACGACCGAAGTCGCGACAAGAACTTGAATCACGCCGCTACGAAAATCAAGCATCTTCGCTTCTTTTTCAGACGTCGTCATACGTCCGTGTACGACGCCCAGACGATACCCTTTCAACTCGCCTTCGGAAAGTTCTTTGTAAACGGTCCAAACCGATTTTAACGACGATTCGTCTTCAACGTCGTTCTTATCCGCCGTCGATTCGTCTCCGTTCGTTTTTTGCAAATCGGCGCGTTCTTTCGCCGGTCCGGCCCAGCTGTTCCAAAAATCAAGGTCTTTCGAATAGGAGCCGTCGTTTTCAATTTTACGGATTTCACGTCCTTCAAACGGATCGTACTCTTCGACTTCTTTTCCCCCGTCGACGCGCGAAACGACGACGTAGGCTTGGCGTCCTTCGTCCAATCTCTCGCGTACAAAACTCCACCAACTCGCGCGATTTTCGGAAGTCAGAAGCGCGGTCGTCGTTTTGTGGCGTCCGGGGGGCGAATGACGCATCGTCGAAACGTCCAAATCGCCGAACAACGTCATTGTCACGCTTCGCGGAATGGGCGTCGCGGTCATCACAAGATAATGCGGCTCCAAATCCGTCGAAGACTTCAGCGACGCGCGTTGACGCACGCCAAACTTGTGTTGCTCGTCGATAATCACAAGTCCAAGGCGTTTAAATTCGATTTCGTTGTAGACGAGCGCTTGCGTGCCGACGACGATTTGCGCGTCGCCTTCGCGAATCTCGCGTAAGATCGACGCGCGTTCGGACGCCTTTTGACCGCCGAAGAAAGGAACGACGCGCGTGGCGCCGTTTCGCAAAAAGCGCGTCAGCGTCTGCATATGTTGACGCGCCAAAACCTCGGTAGGCGCCATCAAAACGACCTGCGCCCCGTTGGCGACCGCGACAAGCGCCGCGTAAATTGCGACGACCGTCTTACCCGAGCCGACGTCGCCTTGCAACAGACGATTCATAGGAAAGGGACGCGACATATCTTCCGCGATTTCGGCGATCGCGGCGTTTTGGGAATCGGTCAACTCGAAAGGAAAGAGCGCCCTAATTCGCGAGTCGATTTTCGCCGTTTTCGGAAGAACCGGCGCGCGCATATTGACGCGGCGGCGCGCGCGACAAATAGAAAGCGCGAGCTGAAGGACTAAAAATTCTTGATAGGCGAAACGTCGACGCGCAAGACGCGCTTCGTCGAGAGATTCGGGGAAGTGCGTCTTGCGGATAGCGTCGGAAATCGAAAGTAGACCGCGCTTTTCGAGCAGTTCTTGAGGCAACGCTTCTTGAAGAAGATCGGGAAGAGTCGCAAGCGCGTTTTTAACGATCGATCGAAGTTTATACTGCGTAATTCCTTCGGTCAAATGATAGATAGGAAGGACGCTCGGGACGGAATCGTCAATATCTTCAGGAGAATCGCCGTCGTCCAAAAAAGTCAAATTAGGATGGCTAAACTGCCAAAAAGCGCCGTTCTTTTTGGGCGCGCCCGTCAATAACACGCGCCTCCCGATACGAAAACGCTCGGAAACGTAACGTTGATTGAACCAAACCGCCTCGATTATTTCCGTAACGACGGAAACGTGTAATTTGGTTATCGCGACGCCGTTGCGCGAATAAAACGTGCGGAAATCGACGATCTCGCCCGCGATCGACTGAATCTCGTCGCTCGTCAATTTATACGGATCGACTTTGAAACTAATTTCCAAGTAGTCGCGCGGAAAATAGAACAGCAAATCGAACGCGCGAAAGATTCCCAATCGCGCCAAAACTGCGGCGCGATTAGGTCCGACGCCCTTCGCAAAAGTCACGGGCGCGCGCAACGCGTCGATCGGCTCGTTTGACGTTTTATACGACAAAACGTCGTTCCTCAAAGAATCGTCGTTCATAGGTTTTCGTTTCTTGCGCGTCTACTCGCGTCGCGACGTTCAATTTTCACTCGTCGGAGCGGAACTCGGGTCAAGTTCGCGCGCTTTCGCAAGATCCGCCTGCGACTCGTCCTCTTTCCCGAGCTGACGATAGACGACGGAACGTTCGAAGTAAGTCCCCGCGTCGTTCGGATCGATTCCCAAAGCGCGCGTCAAGTCTTTAAGAGCTTCTTCCCACTCGCTCAGATTTTTGAAGTGAATTCCGCGATATTTAAGCGCTGGAAAGCAATCGGCGTCAATATCGAGCGCGGCGTTGTAATCTTCAAGCGCGGCGTCCCAATTTCCGGCGTCTTCGCATATTTTACCGCGTATCGTATAATTCATCGCGTTATTGGGTTCAAGCGAAATCGCCTGCGACAAGTCGCTTAACGCGGAATCGTACTCTTGACGCTTTTGAAAGAGAACGCCGCGATTGACTAGGTAACTAACCTTGTTGGGAAAAGCCTCCACGCATTTGTTCAAATCGTCAAGCGCCTTGTCCAATTCGCCGAGATACGCGTACGCGTAGCCGCGATGACTATGAACCGCGCCGACGTCGGGCATTATCTTTAACGCGGCGTCAAAATCGGCGACCGCCTCTTCGTACCGGCGCAAACCTAACCGCGATTCGCCCCGACCGTCCAACGCCTGAAAACATTGCGGATCGATCGCAAGCGCCTTAGTGAAATATTTTTCGGCGTTTTCAAAATCTTGGCGCTGCAAAGAGACTTGTCCTAACCCGTTGTAAGCCAAATCGTTGTCCGAATTAAGTTCAAGAGCCTTGTTGAAACATTCTTCGGCGTTTTGGAAATCAAAGTCGTCCGCCAAGCTCTTCCAGCCGGCCTTGGCTAATTCCGCAGACTTACGCGCGTCGTTAGAACAGCCGACGATTAAACCAAAAGAAAAACACGCGACGACGAACAACGTCGGCAAGGAGACGTTGGATAATTCATACGCTCTTTTCATAAACAAACTCTCTCCAGCGATTCTTTTCGACAAACAACCGTCTTATTTGCGTTTGCTTTCAAACAATCCGACCACGCCGGATATGTTCTCTTCCATTGTCAAAGCCACGACTTGATCTTTCGCTTTAAACTCAAAGGACGCGTTGGGCGTCAGCGCCGCGTTCTCACGAATGACGGCGGCAAGCAACGTCGGCTTCGGAAATTGCAAGTCTTTCAAAGGCGCGCAAGTTACGGCGGAATCGGACGCGACTTCTAGTTCAAGGACGTCGATCGGACCGGAAAACAACTCGGAGTTCTGAAACACCAACGCGCCCTCCCGAGTCAATCCCTCGGCTTGACGACCGACCACGGCAAAAGGACTAACCGCTTCGTCGACCCCCAACTTGCCCACGACGCTCGCATAGTCCGGATTCGCGACGACCGCAAGAGACTTCTTGGCGCCTATTTCGCGCGCTTCGACGCACGACAATATATTATACTCGTCGTCGCCCGCGCACGCGATAAAAGCGTCCGCGCGACCGACGTTTTGTTCGTCTAAGAAGTTCTTGCGTCGTCCGTCGCCGCAAATTACCGTCGCTTTCTTCAAGCGCGACGTCAAAAAATCGCATCGGTCGGGCTGGCGTTCGATTATTTTAACGTTATAATTTCGCGCCGCCAACACCGAAGCCACGTTGAAGCCTATTTCACCGCCGCCGACGACGACGACGTTTTGGCGCGCGCTCTTGCGCTCCATAAGTTGCGATTTCACGTTCTCAACTTGTTCGCGCGCGCCAATTAACGTCGCGTGATCGTCCGGCAAAAGACGATCCGACGCCGTGGCGATCGTAATTCGATCCCTGCGTTTAATCGCCGCGACGCGCACTTCGGGCGGTAATTTTAAATCGTGCAAAGGACGATTCGTCAGTTTCGATTTTTTGTTCGTAACGACGACGTCTTGCATCTCCAACGACCCGCAAGCGAAGTGTTCGACCAGCATCGCGCCCGGTTCGCGAATACGACGAGTCAATTCCACCGCCGTCAAATATTCGATACTCAACAAGCGGTCGATATCGAAATAACGAAGATAATCAAACGACGTCGAAGAACGCAACTCGGGCGAGAAAACGCGCGCGATCGCGCGACGCGCGCCCATCGCCTTGCAAACGCGACTCGCAACCAAATTCGTCGAGTCGTCGCCCGTCAACGCGAAAGCGACGTCGGCCGCCATAGCGTCGGCAAGAAACAGAACGCTCGCTTGAGCGGCGTCGCCGCGAATAACGCGCGCGTCGAGTTTGTCGTCAAGTTCCGAAACGTTCTCCTCGTTGCGTTCGACGACCGTAACGTCGTGTCCGCGAGCGCACAAACGCTCGGCGACTTCGGCTCCGACCGTCCCGCCGCCCAATATCAACACGCGCATAAACTTATGTTCTCTCCAAACGCGCGTTCGATCCGTTGAGACGACCGCGCAAAATTCGACTCGTCGTTAACCGCGTCGATTCGACGAGTCTTGTTTCGACGTTTTAGGAAACTAAATCGTAAACAAACGTCGCGGGTCGTCATTGTATAGATTTTGACAAAACGCGTCAAGCGAAACGCGCTCAATCCCGCAACAACGCGAGCAATTCCGGCGCGTCGAGACGTTCGACAATCTCGACGGCTCGCGAAAAATCGGCGTTGAAATTGTGAGACGCGCGTAGCATGCAACAAGGAGAACCAGCCGCGCAAGCGGACGCGCAACCGGCGCTACTGTCTTCGAGAACGAGAACGCGCGAAGAATCGACGCCAAAACGTCGCGCCGCCGTCAAATATACCTCCGGATGAGGCTTGCCGCGCGTCACGTCGTCGCTCGTCAGCACAAAGTCAAGGCGTTCGATCGTCTTGTCTTTGGCGAGAACTTTGCGCGCGACGCGCGACGCGCTACTCGTGCAAACGCAACGCGGAATCCGGCGCCTGTCCAACTCGTCAAACAATTCCGCGAGACCGGGCGTAGTCTCGTATCCGTCTTGAAGAAGGCGAATAAAAATTTCGTCCGATTCGGCTTGCAACGTCTTCCAATCTTCCGGCAAGTGAAAAAGTTCGATATAACGTTCGAAGCAATATCGCGGCGGACGCCCCATTGTTTCGTCGCAAAGCTCTTGCGTATAACGATACCCGCGTCGTCCCAAAAGCTCGACCGCCGTTTTATAATAGACCGATTCCGTTTCAAACATCAGTCCGTCCATATCAAAAGCGACGGCAAGCGCGCCGTCGCGATCCATCCGTTTCTCGAGCGTTTCCATTCTTTGACCGTTCCTAACAAGTCGATTAAACGTTGTTACTCGTCAAGTTCCTCATATTTCACCGCGAAGCGTTTCGTCGACGCGATCGATCGCAAGGCGCGAGGAACTTCTTTTGATCGGCGCCTCAGACAAGCTCGTCAAAATCGTCTTCGACTTACTTTCGCGTCCCAATTTTAGCGTCCTCGAACTGATACTTTTTCATAAAATAGACCAGTTCGTCGACTTCCTCGCGCGTGCGTTTTTCGGTAAAGGCGAGTAGAAGCCCGTCTTTTAATTCGTAACCGCCGATAATTCCCCATTGGCGCAAATAAAGATTCATACCGCGCGGATCGTCGACCTTAACGGCAAATTCACGGAAAAAAGGGGCGTCGTGTTGAAATTCAAATCGCGCTTGTTTCAACGCGGCGCGCGCGTATTGAGCGACTTCGCGCGAAGCGTTCGCCGCCCGCCTCAACTCGCACGGTTCGACAAACGCTAGATACGCAAGCGCCGTCAACGCGTTCGACGCGTCGTTCGAACGCGAGTTCAAATTCGCTTTGTCGCGCCGAAAACGACGATCGCGCGTCGATTTCTCAGCCGTAGCGATAAAACCAAAGCGAAGATCGTCGAAGCTCGTTGAAAAGCCAAGAGGTCGACAGTCGCAAACCGCGACGTCGGCGCCCCACTCGCCGGGCGACTTCAGCGCCGCCAACGCGATCGGATCGACCGACGTTATCGCCAATGCTCCGACCTCTTTCGTCGCGGCGATTATCTTCGAAACGCGTTCCAAATTCCCGTAAAAATTCGGATATTGAATCACGACCGCCGCGACGTTCTCCCCGTCGACGTCCAATCTTTCCCGCAAAAGTTCCAAATCGACCAACCCGTCCTTTTCGGGAACGACGCAAGGCTCGAAAAGTTTGGAACTCGAGCAAGCCTTGACGATTTGCGCGTGGTCGGGATTGAACGTCTCGGGAATAAGAATTAAACGTCGGTTCGTCCTTTCCGCCGCGATAAGACACGCTTGAACGAGCGCGCTGCCGCCGCTATATAAAGAAACGTTGGAAAAATCCATACCCGTCAGACGACAAACGACCTTCCTACACGCAAAAATCGCCTGCGACAAACTTTGACTAATCTCGGACTGGCAAGGCGCGGCGTCCGAATAGAATTCCGAACGACCGACAAGATGCTCGACGGAAAGCGGAATATAGTGATCGTAACGACCTGCGCCGATAAAAAACGGAGATTCGTCCGACAATTCGCCGACTAAAGCGCGAGCCTCAAACTGACTGCGAACAGGATACTTGAACCCCTCGCTTGTTTCGGACAAAAGACAAATCTGCCGAACTTCCTCGGGAATATCGGCAAATAAGTCGCCAAACGTATTGACGCTCGACGAACGAAACGTCGACTTCGCGAAGGAATCGGACGTTGGAGCGTGTCGCACTTTAACCGCGCCTGTCTATCCAAAAAAAGGAAAAGAAAAAAACGTAATCGTTCACAGAAAACGCGCGCGGCTTACCGTGAACGCTTACTTTTTCTGTAAATGGACGTTCGTGTTTTGTCGGGTAATTTCGTTTGTGTTACGAACGCGTTTTCGGCGGCGCCGTCAACGAGGTAAAAAACGCCAAGAAGCGTAAATTACGATCATAACAAGAACGCCCCAAACGATCCAGTTGACGACGCGATTTCGGGGCTCGACGAAACGATAGTAAGCGTCGATTTTCAACTTGAATTGCATCAACTCGTCGTCCGTCGGAATATCGCCGCTCTGTCCGCGTTCATACGCTCGAGCGACGACCGTCAAACCGTCGAAGATTTTTTTCGGAACCTTGTCCTTTAAACAGGCGACTTTTTCACTAAACGTCTCGCCTTGCGCGCCGTATTTTGTTTCGATCGCTCGACCCAAATGATAGACGTCGGCACGGAACCAACAATAAGCGTCCGACATTTCTTCTTTCTTCAAATTGTAAACTGTTGCAAACTGATCGTCTGAAACGCTCGCCGACGAAACGTCCCCCAAGCTACCGAAAAAGCGCTATCAGACGCAAACGTCCTATTTGTCGGCGGCGCGTCGCTCAAATTTAAAAACGCGTAATTTCGTCGGCGCGGGCGTCCAACCTTCCGGCCGACGATCCCGATTCGCGTCCGGCGCTTCCCAGCGGAAAACCCAACGCTCGCCGTTCACGTCAAAAGAGGCGGAACGAGCCGACAAACGCGTCGCGTCGCCTTCGACGCGCGAAAGTTCCTTGGCGTCCTCGGGCTCGTATTCGGGCGCGACCGTAGTCGACGCTTTGCTCTTCGGCGCCTCGCAGGGACGAAGCGTTTTCGCGTCAAGATACGCGACGCCCGACTTCTTATCCAAAATTCGGTTCCATTGGAACGCCAAAACGTCGGCAGATGCGACGGAAACCGCGCCAAAATGCAACCCGCCGGGTAAAGAACCGCCGCCCGAAAAATGCCAGTCGCAGTCCCAATCGGTCGCTTGAACAAGATTCCAGCCGTCCTTTTCAAGGCGCGCGTTCCAAATCTGTAAAAAACCCTTGTCGTCGTACTTCGTATAAGTCAACACGACGCGCTTTTCTTGATCGAACGCAAGACGAACGTTCGAATTGAGCAACCCGGCTCCGGCCGGTATCGGCGCGACGATTTCGCCCGAAGCAAGCGTTATCGGAAGCTCGTAGGGCTCGCCCGTCGACTTCTCCCAGTGAACCAAATCGCGCGAGCGCGCGTAAGACAAATCGTGATTCGTCGCGGCGTCGGGCGTGTCGCGCCAAACCCAAGCGACGTGAAAACACCCGTCGGCGCCAAGCGTCGGTCCGACGAAATACGCGTTCATCAACCCCTGTCCGTCGAAAAGAGGCGTGTCGAGCAAACGCTTCCACGTCTTCTTTTCCGGGTCGTAAACGTTCCAAATCTGATTGCCGTTTCCGCTGGAACCGTCCCGATAGGTGAAAATGAGGCGTCCGTCTCTATCGTACATAAAACGAGGGTAAGTAACGCGCTTTTCCAATTCGCCCGTCATCGATTCGACCCGTTCGAGGGAGAGAACGTCGTTAGGTTGCGAAGCGCGGAAATAGATCAAAGGAATCGCGTGCATATTCCCGGAAACGTGCAGGCAGTCGTTCGAATCGAACGTCATTGTCACGTAATTATGGGAATCCCAAGCGATTTTTGTCGGCAACGTTTTGCGTTCCCACGCGTTCGTCTCAAAAGAATACTTAGCGACCGTCATCGAACGGTCGGCGGCGTAATACGCGACGTAAAAGCCGTCGGAACGTTTAATAAAATCGTAGCCGGTCGAAACGCCGCTCCAAATATCGTCGACGTCTTCGCGCGCGCGCAAACGCCAAACGGATTCGGCGTCGGCGCCGTAAGTCGCGCATACGCCGACCAAAAAGCTCGAAAAAACGAGCAAGCCGATAGTTGTTCTACTATAAAAACTCATCGGAATCTACGTCCTCAAGAAAAAATAATATCGCGGCGAAGCGCAAATCAAACGCTTGATCCAACTCGAGCGCGTCGCCAAGCATACGGGAAACTATTAGAACAGAACTGAAAGAAAAATGCAACTGTTTTTTGAAAAATAACGCAAAAAAAAGCCTTTTCTTTCCGTTTTAGTTCGCATTGTCGTTTGACTTCAAAACAAGTTTCTTTTGCTATTTTAGCTTATTTGCGTATTTTCTATCAAAAGCCAAACGTCGACGCTTAACGCAAAAGTCGCTCGCTTCTATGAGAAGACCTTGAAATAGTTTCAACGCGCGTTAAAATTAATCCTCTTTTTTGAAAAATCCTTCCGATAGAAAAGGAGCGGAAACGGTGAAGCCGGAAGACGATGAACGGTATTTAATCGAAGGCAATCTGTCGCGAGGACTATGGCGCTTTGCGGCGCCCTATATGCTCGCCTACCTGCTCCAAGCGTTATACGGCGCCGTCGACCTGTTCGTCGTCGGAAAATTCTGCGACGCGACCGCCGTAGCCGCGACGGCGACGGGCGCGCAACTTCTCCATTCTCTTACGGGTCTGATCCTCGGATTTTCCGCCGGAGGAACCGTTCTCATCGGGTTCAACGTCGGCGCCAAAGACGCCAAAGGCGCCGCAAACGCCGTAGGGTCGACGTCGACGCTCTTTGCGCTCGTCGCGTTAATTACGACGCCTCTGCTCGCCTTCGGAACGAATTTCTGCGTCGATCTGCTTCAAACGCCGGAAGAAGCGGTTCAGTTTGCGCGTCAATACGTCTTCGTCTGCGCTTGCGGAGTCCCTTTCATTATCGGCTATAACGTCGTAGGGGCGATTTATCGCGGACTTGGAGATTCCAAAACGCCGACAAAATTTGTCGCGCTCGCCTGCGTCGTCAACATAATCGCCGATCTTGCCCTCGTCGCTTGGCTCGATATGGGGCCGCTAGGCGCCGCGATCGCAACCGTCGCTTCGCAAGCGCTAAGTTTCGGGTACGCGCTCGTTCACATGCGACGACGGAGATTTTCGTTCGAATTTCATCGCGACGCCTTTTTCTTGCGTCGAAAGTCGGTCTACAATATCGCAAAAGTCGGGGCGCCCCTAGCGTTGCAAGACGCGCTGACAAGCGTTTCGTTCCTCGTGATTCTGGCGATCGTCAATCAGATGGGCGTTATGCCCTCCGCCGGACTAGGCGTCGCCGAACGCGTCATAGGGTTCTTACTCCTTCCGCCGATCGCGTTTTCTATGGCGGTCGCGACTTCTACCGCCCAAAACAAAGGCGCGAAACAGCCTAAACGCGCCCTGAAAGGCGCCAAATTAGGCGGTCTATACTCCTTATATTTCGGACTATTCTTCTTTGCGCTTTGTCAAATATGCCCCGTCGCGCTTGCGAGCGCGTTCACAAACGACGCCGAAGTCGCGCGACAAGGCGCGCTCTACTTGCGTTCCTTCTCGATCGATTGTATTTGCGTCGCGTTCGTCTTCAATATTAACGGCTATTTCTGCGGTTTAGGCAAAACGCTCGTCGTCCTTGCGCACAACTCGCTCGCCGCGCTCGCCGTAAGAATACCCGTCTCGTATTACTTCAGTAGAGGACTGGACGCAACCCTTTTTAACGTCGGATTTGCCGCTCCGCTCGCCTCCTTGCTGTCGATCGTCGTCTGCGCCGCCTATTTTGTTTGGCTCCGAAAAAAAGGAAAATTAGGAATTTGACGACGCGCAAGGCGCGGTTACGATTTGCCGTAATTTCTCGTAAGAATCGACGACTTCGTAACGTACTTTAGCGGGATCAAGCGCCTCGAAATGCTTGCGCGCGCATCGGATTTTAGCGCTTTCGATCTCGCGTAATTCAAGCGATTCGGACGTGCCTTTGGTTTCCGCGACGAAATAAATTCGCTTGACGTCGCCGTCCCGAAACGCGATCGCCCAGTCGGGATTGTAATTCCCAACCGGCGTCGGAATATAAAAACCGCGCGGCAATTTGACGTAAACGGAAACTTCTTCCGCGCGTTCCAACGCGTCCGCGAAAGTAACTTCGACCTGCGAATCAAAGAGCAAGTGGTCGTACAAATGCTTTTTCGGCGTCGCCTTCGCGTCGACGTCCAACTTGCCCTTGAGCAACGGCTCCGTAAATATCGAGGAACTGAACCGTTTGTCGTCGTTGCGCGTCAGATCGTACTCGATTTCGCGAACGATCGCCGTCGCTTTCGTCTCGTTAATCAAATCGATCGTCTTAATAAAAAACTCCTCCGGGTTGATTTTAAACAAATCGAACTTATCGTCGTTCATTTGCTTCAAAATCGCGGCGGTCGTTCGTCGCGTCAAGCCCGTTCCCTCGGCGATTCGTCCGATAAGGTCGTATTTGACGCCCCCGTCGCCCCCGATTGTAGCGCGTTCGATTTGCTTCTCGTTCGTCGCTTGGAATTCCTCGCCCTGTTCCAACTTCTCGCGCGATTCGATACGATCGAGAACGCCCGACTTCACGACGTAAGAGGGACGAGAGACGAAAAGGAAACGATTCAACTTTGCAACGGCGTCTCTAATCAATTCGGCGTCGTCAAATTTGGCGAGATAATACGTTTTCGGAGAGATGCGAGCCCATAATTCGCGAAATTCCGCGCTTGCAAGTTTGTCCTGATCGCAACGAACGACGACGTTGTGCGACGACGCGTTCCCAATTTTAATCAAGCGCTCGTCGTAGACGGAATCAAGAATTTTTATCACGTCCGAAGCGTAGCGCGCGACGGACTCCGCGACGCGAATGCCGCCCGCGTTTTTCGCTTCAAAATAAGCGTCGGTAAGGCGCCCTTGCGCGTCGACGTATCGATCGAACGTCAACTGCGCGACGATTTCCGACGCCAATTCTTTATCGACGCGAATTGTAACGCCCTCGAAGTCGGTCAACTCTTTTCCTTCAAAAAGCGCCGCCGTTACTTTAAGCGGACGATATCCGACCGCCTCCGCAATTTCCGACTGCAAGCCTTTGGCGAATGAATCGTAACTCTCGCTGGCGACGATCGTTAGCGCGTTGATTTCGTGAACTTCGTCCCCAAGTCGTTCTTCGTCCATACGTTCCCCGTTCTGGTCGACGCAAAGACGCAGACCTCGCCCGACTTCTTGACGTTTGCGAACCGCGCTTGAACTCTGTTTTAACGTGCAAATCTGAAAGACGTTCGGATTGTCCCAGCCTTCGCGCAACGCCGAATGAGAAAAAATAAATCGCACGGGCGACGCTTCGGGATCGAGATCAAGCAACTTCTCCTTGTTCCTCATAATGAGGTCGTAGGCGTCGGCGTCGTCGGAAACGCCTTCGCGATTCGTTTTCCCGTCGACGAGCGAACCTCGTTTCTTATCGACGGAAAAATAGCCCGCGTGAGTTTTGGCGACGGGTATCGCGTTCAAATACGCAATATACTCGTCGTCTCCAAATTCGCGCTGAAGATTCGAAACGACGTCCGCGTATTCTTGCTCGAACATATCCGCGTAAACGCCGTTTTGCGGCGCGCCCGAATCGTAAACGCGATATTTCGCCACTTCGTCGATAAAGAAGAGAGAAAGAACCTTGATTCCGCGTCGAAACAAACGCCGTTCGCGCTCGATATGAGAAAGAATCGTCTCGCGTATCTGAACGCGTCGATACGTCGACTCGTCGATCTTGCCGATAACGTCCCCGGCGCGCATTTTGACGCCGTTTTGAAATTCGATCGTGTCGTCTCGACCGTCGATAAATGTAACGACGTAACCGTCCGCATATTCGGCAAGTCCGTTCGAACGGGCGAAAAGATCGTAACCTTGGTCGACGTTCGCGCGACGTTTGACGAGTCCGTTTCGACCTTTGGCGTCAAATTCGAGCGTCGCAGTCGGCGCTTTCGCGGAAAGATTCACGCCCGCAAAATAGACGTAGCCGGTCGTGCCCGTCGCGCCCGTCTCGACTATCCCCTTCACTTCGATTTTCTTCACGAGACGTCGATTATACGCGTCGAGCGCGTCGAGACGATAAACCATATTATAGAGCGAATCGCGCTTGTGCGTCGCGGAATAACGCAACGTGAAGAGCGGGCAAAACTCTTGCAACGCTTCTTTAGTCCGCGTCCCTTCGACCGATTGAGGCTCGTCGATTATCAAAATAGGACGCGTCGCCGCGATCGCGTCGATCGGACGGCGACTCTGAAATTCGTCGAGCGCGCGACGTATCCTACGCGCGTCTTTACCGCGCGCGTTGAACGCCTGAGCGTTCACGATCAACGCCGATAATTTTTGTTCGCTTGCAAAACGATCAAGGTCGGAAAGACGCGAGGAATTGTAGACGGAATAACGAACTTTCTCACCGTATTCTTCCGCAAAATGTTCTTGCAACGTTTCAAAAGATTTGCGAACGCCCTCGCGAATCGCGACGCTAGGAACCACGATTATAAATTTGCGCCATTGATAACGCTTGCTAAGTTCGTACATCGTCTTGACATACGTATAAGTCTTGCCGACGCCGGTCTCCATTTCGATCGTAAGATTGTAGCGTCCTTCCAACTTCGACGAAACGGGCAAATGATTGGCGCGCTGAATCGCTTGAATATTCGACAAAACTTGAGCGTCGGAAAGAACGACGCGCCCGTTTCGCCAACCTTCAGCGTCGGGCAAAAGACTACGACCGCCGACGATTCCCGGATCGATCGTATAAGCGGCAAGAGAGGAAGAAGACTGACCCGAAAAAACCGCGCAAACCGCCTCCGCCGCCGCGCGTTGAAACGCTTGATTTTTAAAATGAAGTTTCAAGGTTCTTCCCCCGTAAATTAACCGATCAAGACGCGTAGACCTTTTCGATCCCGCGATTTATTATTCTGAGAAGCTCGTGCAAATTCATACGCGATCAAATCTCAAAGCGTCTTAATGCGCGTCGGATATTTCGAATATTGCTTGAACAACTCAGCGACGTTGATTTTCTCGTCGCTACGTTCAAAACTCGATTCGCGAAAGACGACGCGCAAAGGACTGCGACACGCCATCGCTATGACCGATTCGATAGAAACGCGCGCGTCAAAACAAGCGAACAACGCGCCCTCCGCGTAATTGTGAACCGTCGCTTCGCCGATACGTTCAATCTTATAGGGCAAAGAAAGCGGAAGCCCCCAGTCTAAAGCGCAACCAAACAACAAATCAAGTTCCGTTCGATCAGGCTTCACGCTCAAGATCGTCGGATCAAGAAGACTCTTCGTATATTCCGAAGGGTAGTAATACGCGTCCGTCATATTCCCTTCGTCGACCTTAAAAACGCGAAAACCGACGTCTAAATCGGGGCGATCGAGCGCGTGTTCCGACTTGATTTTAGAGCCCGCGCGCCGAATGCGCTCCTTGCCGATTTCGCAGATAGTCTTGTAGCCCGCCTTAAACGCAAAAGACTTTTTATCGCAAAGCTCGGGCAACTGAACCATTATAAATTGTCGATTTCCTCCGTCTTCCGCGTTTAATTCCATTACCGCATGCGCCGTCGTCGCGCTACCCGAAAAGAAATCGAGAACGATCGCGTCGTCGGGCAAATTAGCGACTTGCAAAATTCGACGAAGAAGCCGAACCGGCTTAGGTCCGTCAAAATATCCTTTATTGTCGAACAACTTCTTTAATTCTTGTCGTCCCTCTTGATTATGACCGACGTCTTCGTATTTCCAAATGGTCGTCGGAACCGTTCCGTCTTTAACTTCCGTCAGAAATTTTTTGACGGAGGGGACGCTGTCGCCCTTTTCGCCAAACCATATTCTATTGTCTCTAACAAGTTCTTCAAAACGTTCTCTTGACGTATTCCAACATCTACCGGCAGAAGGACGCACAACTTTTCCGCTAGGAGTTGTTATCGGATAATCATAAGCGACGGAATAAGTCTTTACAGTCATATCAGCAGGCTTCCAAACGCCTCTTGGATCGGCGTCTCTATTGGTATACCGACTGTTCATCTCGTCGCTACGTGGCAACAGTTTCGGACGCCAAAGTTCCTTATTTTTTGCATAGACGACAATAAAATCGTGGTTGTCGCTAAACCATTTGGCGTCGTTTGCCGGCGAATACTTCTTTTCCCATACGACGTTCGTAATGAAATTGTAAGGACCGAAAACCTCGTCGCAAATCTTTTTTAAGTTGTCGTGTTCGTTGTCGTCGATCGAAATAAAGATCGCGCCGTCGTTGCTCAACAAATTCCGCGCAAGAAGCAATCGAGCGTAAATCATTGACGCCCAGTCGGAATGAAATCTCGGATTAGAGGCGTTGTTCTCTTTGAACAGGATATTCCCCATTTTGTCGAATCGACCGACAAATTCTTCGTATTCCTGTTCGTCCATCGTATAGTCGTCGGGATAGACGAAAGCGTCGCTGCCCGTGTTGTAGGGCGGATCGATATAAATCAATTTGACGCGCCCTAAGTAGGACTCTTGCAGGAGCTTGAGAACTTCGAGATTATCCCCTTCAAGATAGAGGTTCTTGGTATTGTTCCAATCGAGACTTTCGTCGGGACAGGGGCGCAAGATTTTGCGCGTGGAACGGAACGCGTCGGCGTAGGCGTCCTTTTTGCCGACCCAAGTGAACTGATACGCTTCGGGGTCGTAGGAAACTTCGCCCGTTAGCGCTTGCTTGTGCCGTTCGAAATCGACGACTTGCTTCAAGCGCCCGTCGTCGTCGCGCGCTTCGGTTACGCATTCGGGAAAGAGTTCCTGCAGTTTTCGAACGTTTTGCGCGACTAGATCGACCGATTCTTGCGGTAATTTTTCCACGGGC
>JAZRWW010000121.1:0-2420 GCA_045599865.1 Thermoguttaceae bacterium | reverse complement strand
TTGAATATCTCGGTGTTGCCGTCGCCGGGCGCGTACATTCCTTTAAGCTCGGGATATGCGTCGAGCATTTTCTCTTGCGACTCGACGCGCGGGTCTTCGATCGCCAGCGCTTGGACGCGGATCCAACTGTCGCCGTCGAAGGCGCAAATTTCAACTTTCGGATTGTCGTGAATTTGTCTTGAGGTCGGCTTCGACTTGCCCGTCTGAAAACACAGTACGCCGTCGATAATTTCGATCGTTCCGAAGGGACGAACGCGCGGCTGGTCGTCTTCAACCGTCGCCAAATAGTACGTTTGGCATTTTTTTAGAAAATCGTATACGCGTTGCATTTTTCGACCTCTCTTACCGTTTTCTTGTTTTGTTTCCTTAACGGGGACGCGTCAAAAACGCCGCCGATAAGCTCCGCGCGCGATACGAGCGCGACGCGACGCCTAGGGGCGACGCCCTTTCGAACGCGTTTTGCAACGATTAGAAACGTTGCATCAATTCAATTCCCAACCCGTCGACTTCGACGAAAGCGCATTTAAGATTCGGACCGCCTTCGAAAGGCTCGACCAAAACTTTGCAACCCTTCATCGCTTCTTCAAGGTCGTCGCATTCGTAAGCGATATGCGCTTGCTTTTGCAAGATTTCCGGGAAGGGGCTTCCTTCTTCAAACTTCAACCATTCGACGGCGTAAGGCTCGTCGTTGAAGTCGTTGATATATACTTTGCAACCTTCCAAATAGATAGGCAGATCGCGGTCTTGGGTCGGTATTCCGATATGGCTGTAACGAAGTCCGGGCTTGAGCATAGAAACGTTCCTTGTCAAAAATCGATCGATTTGAATAAAAACAAAACGACGCGACGCATCCTTTGGCGCGACGCGTCGTTTGGAAAAATTTGTTCAGACGACGTCTCGTCTAATTATGATCGTTTAAAATTACGGATGTCCGGCGGGATTGGTGAACTTGAGACCGTCCATACTGTGATAGCAAGCATATTCGGTCACGATCGCGCCTTTTTCGCCGCCGATCATAAAGTGGGGCGCTTCGATCTTGCCAAGGCGGTCTTGATCGCCGACCGTCATATACTTGAAGTTGTAGCAGTTGATCGCTTTGGCGTCAAGTTGGCTCTTCGGAAGCAACGCAAGCGCTTGAGGCGTAGGCTCGCCGCCTTCGGAGAAGTTGAAGATACTTCCGTTACGAACTTGCCACGCTTCGTGCTTGGCGGGCAAACCTTCGGCGGCAAGGTGACGATGTTCCGGAATCATCTGATAGGGGAGGAGGTAAATATCGTGCCCGAAATAACGGAATTCTTTATCGTTGAAGAAGAAGATGCCGCCCATGCCGACGCGCGCAAAATCGCCAAGACCGAAGTCGGAAACCCAGAAATCCGCGTTGGCGCGAAGCGAGTCGCTTAACGAATAGTTCATTTCGGCGAACATTTCGTAGTAGGCTTCGAACGCTTTGTCTTGTTGGAAAACGCCCTTGTCGTCATAAAAATAGCTGTTGTCGTATTTCATTACAATGCCTTCCTGTGCGTTAGTATTGGATTCGGCGACTTTTTCGACGGGACTCGCGCCGACGTTATCGGCAAGTCCGACAAGTCCGGCGCCCGCGACGCCGACAAACGCCTTTAAGACGTCTCTTCTTTGCATAAAAAGCTCCTAGTAATTCTTGTCTTTCATACGAAGCGCCAACGTCGCGGCAAACAAACCGCGCGAATCGAGCGCGCCCGTTGACGTTCGACGCGCTTCTTTTATACTGAAAGAAACGGCGCCGAGCGTATAACAAGCGCCCGAAGAATTCTTTATCGCTTTAGTTTATGACTTTGACGTCTGAATTGCAAGCGATTTTTAAAAATTTTGACGTTTTTTTTAGAAATATTTTACGCGCGCTCCCCGCAGAGCGCCTAATTGTTGAATATGCCCTTTTTAACGGTTAAAAATGACAAAACAGAAGAAATTTGTCGACTCGACTTTCGACAAGCAAGAATCGACAAAAAACGCGCTAGAACTGGAAACGCGACCCGAAGGCGTTGTATTGCCGGTGAAAGCGCAACCCGGCGCCGGTAGAAACGAATTGCGCGGCGTTCAGGACGGCGCGTTAAAAGTATGCGTGACCCAAATCGCCGAGAAAGGCAAGGCGAATAAGGCGATCGTCGATTTTCTCGCGAAGGCGTTGAAATTGCGCAAATCGCAAATCGAGCTTTTTTCGGGCGAATTGTCGAGTCAGAAGAAATTCTTGATTGCTGAAATTACGGAAGACGAGTTGCGCGCGCGCGTCGACGACGCGCTTTGATTTGTAATCGTTCACGAAAAGTATTCCCAAAAATTCGACGGTTGGACTTAATGAAAGCGTCGCTCGGGGATTCGTTTTTCGCGGAAGCGAAAAACGCGCGAAAGCCGCCTGCATTGCAGGCGGATGGGCGGAATTTTAC
>JAZRWW010000120.1:0-13966 GCA_045599865.1 Thermoguttaceae bacterium | reverse complement strand
AACTATGTCCGTAAACAAGCGCGCGTTCGGCTCGAAAACTCGAAGCGCCGACGCGCCTAAAATTCGTTAAAAATGGGGCGTCCGTCAGATTTTAACGTTATTCTTCAACAATAAAGGGAACGTCGACGCCCTTTTCAGTCTGACGCCAACCGATCTTTACGCGCGACAAAAACCAGCTCTTGCCCTTCGCGTCGTTGCCTTGGTAGAAGAGCCACGTTTGCCCGTCTTCGTCGCAAAATACGCCCGGATGCCCCGATTCCGAAGAATTCCATTGTCCTTGAGGACCGTTCGTCATAAAGGGAACGTTCCATAATCGCTCCCAATGAACGCCGTCGGAACTGATCGCGACGCCGACGTGTTGCGGGTCGTTGTTGTAACCGCCCGCGTAAAACATATAGAGAAGCCCGTTATGTTCGATCGTCGTCGGCGCCTCGATGCAACGCGTTTCCCAACGCAACTTCGGCTCAAGAATCGAGCCGTCAAACGCCTGCGTCCATTTGCAGTTCATTAGCGCCTCGGCGCTTTTCTCGCATTCGCCGGACGTTGCGACGACGATTTTTTGAATCTCGCCCTTAGGATCGCGCGTCGCCGCGTAAAGGAAGAATCGCCCCTTGTAATAATAGACGTCGGCGTCGATCGCGCGCCCGTTGGTCCAGTCGCCGCGCGGTCGAAAAATCGGATTCTCGCCGCAAGGTTCAAAATCAAGTCCGTCGTCGGAAACCGCCATACAAATCGCGTCTTTGGCGCCGTTTCCGTAACTCTGATAAAATAAAAAAACTTTGCCGTCAAAAACGCGCGCGCAAGGAGCGCAAAAACCTTTTTTTTCGTAATCGCGTTGCGGAAGAAGATTCTTGACGTATTCCCAATTAGTCAAGTCGTCGCTTTGCGCGATCCCGGTCGTCCAGCCGTACTTTCCTCCGTCTTTTTCTTGGGGCGGAATCGAGAAATACATCATATATTTTCCGTTAAACCGAACGACGGTCGGGTCTTTGGCGAAATCTTTGGGCGCCCAGCGCATCTTGGGCTCTTTCAACTCTTTGAAATCGCGCGGAATAATCGACGACGCGGACGTTTCCGACGGAAAAAACGTCGGAACGTCCGCGTTTTGATTCGACTGAGCCCAACAGAACGCCCCGCTTGTCGCGAGAAAACAAGAAACGAACAAACAACGCAACGACTTCAAACCGCTAACGCAAGTCAAGAGTCTCTCCTTTATGCAAACGCGTAATAATCCTAGCTCCGTCGACGTTTCGACGTTTGGACTTATTGTAACATAGGAGAGAAACGGATTCAAGAGAAATTGGATTTTCTTAGGAAAAGTTTTGCGTCTTTTAAATTTCGCAAAATTTTGGCGACTTGAAGAAAGACGCGCAAGCGCGACGCGAGAAATCCGCTTCCAGACGTGCGGATCGCGCTTTCAAGTAGAACGCGACGAACGTTCGAAGAAAAGGCGTCGGCGCCTTTTTCCGTCGAATTTCGGATAAAAGTCGGTTTTGCGTTCCGTTGAAACGCAAAACCGACAAAGCGCTTTTATTAATTCGTCGCGTTTTGGACGTAGCGTCCGTCGTCTAGGATCGCATTGGTCAACGCGTCGAGAATAGACGATTCGACGTCCTCTTGGTCGTCTTGCGCGAACGTTTCGAATATCCTTCTATAACGTTCGCGATTCGAAAGCCGAACGTTCGAACCGCGGTCTCCGTCGTCTAGCGTTCCCCAAAGAGAGTCGAGACTCATAGGACCGTAAATCGACGTTTCGCTCGTTTTGTCGACCGTCCGATCGTCATAATACGACGAGTTGAAAGCGTTCGATTTTTCTTCGCCGCCAAATTCTTCGACGACGAACGTTTTTGTCGTTTTTACGTCGCTCGCGGTCGTTCCGAGCGGCGTTTCCTCGACGGACGCGGTATGAGACGCAATATGGAACCACTCGTCGCCTCCTAGTCCGTCGACGTCGGTTAGCGCGACGGAGATTTCATAGGCTTGCTCGAGCGCTTGTTTCTCGTAACGATGCGCGACGACAAGATAATCGCCCAATCGTTCGTATACGCTCGGTTCCGTTCCGTCGCCCCAATCGATCCTCCAAGTTCCGATCGCTTCGGACGCCTGTATTGACAGTCGCACGACTTGATCGTCCATTAGCGAATTCGTTTCAACGGCGAACGAGGGCGCGACGCGTTCAATAGTCGCAAACGCTTCGACGGGCGCGGACGCGGATTCGTCGTCCTTAACGATCAATCTAATCGTTCGCCGTTCGCCAAACTTCAAACGTAGTTCCTTCGGATCGAGGAACATTTCGCGCTCGCCTTGAACGAAATTCGCGGCGTCGACGCGTTTGGAACCCGAAAAATCCCACCAGTAAGTCAATCCTTCGACGTCGCTTGTTCCCGCCGAAACGCGGAGGAAGTTCCCTTCTTGCGCTACAAACAGATTGTCTGACGTCTCGGCGATTAGATACGTCGAGCCGACGACAAAATCGACGGAACACGCAAACTCTTCGCCGACTTCCCCGTTCGAATTGAACGCGGTCGTTTTCAAACCGCGCAACAGACGAACAATTCCGTCGGATCCGCCAAGCAATAAGTCGACCTGTCCGTCGCAGTCGTAGTCGCAGGCGAAGGGACGCGTTCTTGCCGCGTCGATTTTAATGGCTCCGTCGGCGTTTTCAAGCGGAATCGCGGACGCAAATTTCGGCTTGTCGTTCGTTCCGACGTTGACGAAAACGTATAACGCGCCGCTGGAATCGCCGGAAATCAAATCGAACGTTCCGTCGGCGTCGACGTCCGCCAAAGTCGGCGCCGTTCGACCGGCGTTCAGTTTCAGTTCCGTTCCGTCGTTCGCGTTGGTCAAGAGAATCGCGCGTTGGAAATTATAAAGCCCTTCGGCAGCCGTATCGACCAATACGTAAAAACTGCCCGACGCGGAACCGACAAGCAGGTCGGTTCGACCGTCGCCGTTCCAATCGCAAATTTCGAAGACCGCGCGCTCGCCGACGTCCAACGTCGACTTGGCGCCGTCGAATCCGTATTCGACGACGATCGGTTCCGCAAACGTCGTCAAACCGACGTCGGAAAGACCGCGATAGAACAAAATCGTGCCGTCGGAAAGACCGACGAACATATCGAGCGCGCCGTCAAAGTCGACGTCGACCGCGCGCGGCGCGGCGCCAAGACAGCCGCTCGACGCGACGACGACGTCTTCAAGCTCGTCCGACCCTGCGCGTTTAAATTGCGCGTAAAAACCTTCCGCATATTCGGGGGCGTCTTGCGTTCCGACGTTGAGTCGCACCTTGACGCGTCCCTTCCCGTCGCTTGATTTTTCGCCGACGAGCAGGTCTAGCAAACCGTCGCCGTTCCAATCGACAAGGGACGGAACGGAATAAGCGTCCGCTCGATCGAGCGCGACGTCGGCGGCGAATTTTTGAACGACGCGCGCGGCGGCGTCAAAATCCGTTCCGCGCATAGCGTTGCCCGCCAAGTCGCACAATCGACTCGAATCGATTTGCACGGTCAACATAGCGGAAACGCGCGCCGTCGAATCCGGCTCGGGCGGTTCCAATCCCAATTCTTCCCAGTCGACGCGATCAAGGCAAATATCCAAACGCAAGGTCGACGGGTCGTAGGAGTAGTCGGATTTTTCGAGCGGCAGTTTCAAGCCGTTCAATTCGGAGAAGACGGAAACGACGTCGACGACGGAGCCGTCGTCGATCAGGTCCTGAACGTTCGTCGCTTCGGAGAACGCGACGACAAGTCGATTAGCGCCGTCCCCTTGGCGCGTCGAATCGGTCTTTACCGAGGACGCGAAGGGCGAGGTCGTATCGACGTAGACAGTTTGATAAAGGTCGATCCAATTTCCAGCCGCGTCGGTCGCGCGAATCTGCAACTCGTGCCGTCCTTCGTACTTCAAGTCGACGACGCAATCAAACTCTTTTGCGGGGCTAACGAATCCCGCCAAAACGGCGCCGGTCGTCAGATCGTAGACGCGAATCGACATATTCGTCTTCGAAGTTTGACCGACAAGCTCGACTTGGGGCGAGGAAGCTCGAATCGTCGTCTCGTTTGCGCCGGTCGCAAGGGGCGCTCCGTTGGTTGGCGCGACGTCGGAACTAGCGCCGCCGTCGAGCGAAACGCTAGGCAAAGACGCGTCGACCGTCCAAGCGACGGAAAACTCGCCCGAGCCGGAAACGCCGGCTAAATCGCAAACGCCGCTCAAATCGACGGTTAAAACGTAATCTCCGTCTTGAGACGCGAAGTTTTTGAGCCCGACGAGTTTCCATTCTTGCGCGGCGGACGTCGTTTGAAGCGCTTTCGGCAAAACGCCGAGAACGAATCGCGAGTCAAGCGCGATTTTTTGTCCGTCGCGCGTCAACGTGAAATCGTCGCTATTTAGCGATTGAAATTCGACTTCCTCGTCAAACGCAAGATAGAGCGAATCGTAAGGATAATTCGTTTGCGCGCGATCGACGCCGGACCAGACGGCGTTTGACGGTCCCGTCGCGTCTTTGACCCACGAAACGACGCGCGTTCCGACTCCGCGTCGCGAGTTGACGCCGCGAACGCTCGTCGAATTAATCGTCAATTCGTAAACGCCGTCGACGGACGTCAAGCCGGACAATCCAGAAATCGTCCATTTTACGCCGTCGCTAGTCGACAGTCGCGCGTCGTTCGCGCCGACGAGAAGATTGGCGCCGCCGTTGCGTCGCAACGAGAAATCGTCCAACGTCAAGCTGGACGCGTCGATTTCTTGCGAAAATTCAACGTCGATAGCGTCGATCGTCTCTGGCGCGCGTTCCTTAGGCGCCGTAGCGTCGACGACGAAAGGCGAATTAACCGCGTTCGTCCAATTCAACGCGACGCTTTCGCCTTCGGCGACGTTTCCGTAAAGGTCGGCGACGCCCGACGTCGAGACGGTCAGCAAATACGCGCCGTCCGTCTTCGTCGCCCCGGTCAGACCGACGATTTTGTAGACGGTTTCGGAGACTTGCTCGATAGAGACGTTTGAATCGATTAAATTTCGTCCCTCGTCTCGCGTCAGCGTTATATTGTTTATCGTAAACGTCGCGGAATCGATCGGCTCGTCAAATTCGACTTCGACGCTTTCGACGGGCAAGGTTCTGACGTCGGCCTCCAACTCCTGCAACGAAACAAGCGTCGGCGCCTCCTCGTCCTTAAATTCATAATAAAGCGTGTAAGTCGCCGCGTCGCCTTCGCAATAATCGAGCAGATGCAACGAGTTTTCATACAACGTCTCGCGACCGTCGAGGAACGTTCGATCCGTCTGCCAGTAATTATTAGGATCAAGCTCTTTGCCGTCGGAACGAACGACGCGAACGAGACGATACGCGGAACCGCCCGGATCGTTGTCGCGAAGGTCGATATAATTCCAACCGGGAACAAGATTAAACGCCGTCAATTCGACGGAAAGCGATTTCAAATTCAATTCGCCGGTTACGACGTAGTCTTTGGCAAGCGCGACGGATTCGACCTCGCCGGTCGACAAATAAAGCGCGTCGGGCAAGTCTTCCGCGTCTTTGACGTCGTTCACGAGGAAGTCGGGAAGATCGTCCGCGCCGACTTGGTCGTCGCGAACGGAACGAATCAATTCGTGAATCTCGACGTTCTTAATAAGCGAGAACTGTAGATCGTTAAACCCGTTGACGTGTTGGAACGACGCTCGATAATCGGTAAAATGCCCTTGAATCGTCGTGGTCATAAACCATTCGCCGATCGCGGCTTTACCCGGCTCGACGTCGCCAAGATCGACCGTCAGCGAATCGCTCGCGTTCTTGCCGTTCACTTGCGAGCCGACGATTTCGAAATCGATAAGAAGTCCTTTTTCGTTGTCGACGATTTCGGGTTGAGCCGAAATAATACGCAAGTTTTGCGCGGTTCCGTTCCCTCGGTTGAGAGCCATAACCGCAAGTTCGAACGGCACGGACTCTTCGACTTCTTCCGTCCAAGGATCGTCGGCGATCGCGTCCCGTTGCCAGAAGTATACGAGATCAAGTTCCGGCTGAGGATAAACCGTAATGCTTACGGGCGACATATCGATTACGACCTCGCGACCGCCTTCAACGTAGCGCAAAATACCCCCGACGCTGTAAACTTGCGCGCCTTCTTTCGCGCATTCGGTCGACGGAATAAATATCCAGTTGGCTTGACCCGTCGATTTGCCCGCCAAGTTGCCTATGTCGTCGACGTCGGCGTTATAGAAGTTTTCCGTCGTCGGCGCGTAGACGCCAAACATATTAGTAACGTCGTTTCCATTCTCGTCGTAAACGATTATGTCGACCGAAACGTCTTGAATCTCGTCGCTCGTCGCGTTTTCAAGAACAAGTTGCGCGTCGAACGCGTCGCGCGTCATTACCGCCGTTTGCTTCAATTTCAGACCGACGGAAGCGCACGTGCCGTAAGCGGCTTTCTCGTCGTAGTAATCAAGAATTTCCTCCTTAATTTCCGCAAGTTTAGTCCAAGGATTTTCATATCCTTCCTTCTCGTACTGTTCCAATATCTTTTGAGCTAGTTGGACGTCTTCAGCCAATTTATAGAAATCGATGAAGTTTGTCGAGTATCCTTCAGGAAGGTCGTCGACGCCAAAGTATCCCTTTTCGTAATAATCAAACGTATTTTGAAATCGTTCGATCAAATTATTGACGTTCTCGGACGAAAGACCGCTTGGAAGAGGCATATTGCCGAGCGCGTCTTTTTCTTCCGAAGTAAATTTGGAATCGTTTAGCGCGTCTTTAAACGAGTCAAAGAAATCGTCGAGTTCTTGGGAACTATCTTGCGTAAACCAATCAAGGTCGCCCAACAAATCGAGCAGAAAACGATACGCATCTTCGATCTTCAGACTCTCTTCAAACATATCGTCGAGCAACGAATCAACGCGAGGCTTGTCTGAATCGCTTCCCGAACCGCCGCCGCTTCCCGAACCGCCGCCGCTTCCCGAGCCGCTGCCGCTACCCGAGCCGCTGCCGCTACCCGAATCGCTGCCGCTTCCCGAATCGTCGCGAGGTCCGCCAAAGATATGCCCTGGCATTCCATCGCACGCGAAGATAAAATCCCAAACGCAATTTAGCCCCGCCACGCCCGCACTAGCTAGCGGAGCTGCAGTCAAAGCACAACCGGTAACGCCTAAGACGGCGCTAACCGCGCCGGTAGCCGTTGGACGTCCAGCCCATTGCGCTATCGACCAACCTGCCGTAAAACAATTTACAAACGGGATAAAGCCCAATACGCAAGACAAGCCCGCCGCTCTTCTCTTTGCGTCGCAGTCGTTGGCGTCGCCGCATAAAAGCTCATAAATGGACTTAATCGGAACGGTCGAAACGGACGAATACGAACTGCCGACGCTCCCCCTGCTTCCTCTCGAGCCGCCTCCGCCGCCCCAAGACGAGACTCCGCCTCCTCCTCCGCCGCCATAACCGCCTCCGTAGGCGTAGGCGCTACTCGACGCATACGAGGGCGTCCACGTTGAATCGGAAGAACAAATAAAATCGCTGGGAACCTTCCCGTTGATTGCGGAAACTACGCTTTGTAGTCCTCCGCAAATAAAGTTATAAAGCATTCCGCCCGAAACGTTGCAGTTACTCAAATTCGCGGTCGTGTTCAACGGCAACGCGGTCTTGACTTCGTTCTTCATATTCTGAACGACGCCGCGCGCTACGTCAAGCGTCGTCCGGCGCGCGTCCCTGTTCGTATCAAAAGAAACCGAATTCATACGAATTCCGTTGAACTGGTCGTCTTGCGACGTTTCTTCTTTGGCGTCGTCTTTTTCTTCTTCGCTTCCAGTCGTCTGCGTCGGCGATTCGGCGACTCTTGCGACGCGTTCAATAATCACCGGAATCACGACTTTTTCCTTCGCCGCCAGCGAATCCACGACCTCGACAAGGGGCGTGAAAACCAATTCTTCATGGTCGTCGAAATACAGCGCGACGTCTTGCGCGGCAATCAAACCGCGGTTTTCGATCGTGAAATTAATCTGCTTGCGTTGTCCTACGGAAGTCAAATCGGACAAATCCATTTGAGGCGGATCGATCGTAACGACCGGGGCGGGCACGTTGACTTCGTATACGACGTCGATTTCGATTTCGTACTCGTCTTCAATGGTCGTCGGCGTAACGGACCATTCGTATCGCACCGTTTGCGTGGTCAGCGTCGCGACTAGCTCGTTTTCGCCGGGCTCGACGTAAATCGTTCTCGAGAAGTTGTTGTGTTTGTCGGCGTCGACGTAAATATCGTAGTATCCTTCGGGCAAGGCGCGAACGGTCAGCGTTCCGTCTTTGCCGGTCTTACCCGTCGAAACGATCGATTTCGAGACGGAATCGACGATTTTCACGGACGCGTTCGCCAGACCGGGCGCCTCTTCCGTATAGTAGTAAAATTCGTCGGCCGCCGTAACGGTCAGAGAGCCGAAATTATCGCTTCGCGCGCGGAAGCTGAAGTCGATTTTCAAGCCGGAATTGGCGTAATTAACGCCAAAGGAGCCGTTATGCGTCGTCAGCGCGGTCTCTTGGGTCGGATTGAGCAGTAATTTGACCGTTCGAATTTCGCCGGGCGCGAGCGAATCGAGCGTCGTTCCGTTGATCGAACCGAGCCAGTCGACGTCTGGAAGCGCGAGCGTAATCGGTCCTGATTCGACTCCGCTTTCGTTGCAAATATCGAAGGAAACGATCTTTTGCTCGCCGCGAACCATCGTTCCAGACAGCTTTTTTACGTCGCACGTCAAATAGGGAGTCGCGCGGTAGACGTCAAATTCCAACGAAGTTTTGACGGGCTTCGTTTCGGCGCTGTAGAAGATCAATTTCGCCTCCGAGAGCGGAATCGAAGCGTCGAGCGCTTTTGCGGACAGCGTAACGTCGACGGAACCGCCCGCCGGAATTACCGGGGACGAAAGTTTGACTTCCAAATCGACGTTATCCGCCAAGCCGACGACTTCGTAACGCAAGCCGGTGATCGGATCGCTCGCTTCGTTCGTAATTTTGAAGGTTCCCGAAACAACTTCGCCTTCGACGATATCGAAAGTTCCTCGCGAGAATCCGACGTTCATTTTCATCAAACTGAATTTGTCTTGCGCGGGCGCGGAGTTATGCCAAGGATGCGCGGCGCCGATCGTATACGCGCCCGTCTCGTTGGAATAAGGAAGCCACGTCGTTTCAAAACGTCCTTCGTCGTCCGTCGTCGCGATAAAGGAACGCGTTCCGTATTTCGTAACGACGAAAATTTCGACGTCGACGTTCGGCTCGTACGCGCCCGTTTGCAAATCGTAAGCGTATCCGTACATCGGAATCGGAGTCGCGGGGTCGGCCGCTACGACGTCCGTTTGGACGATCGCGCCGTATTTCGGCGTAAACGTAACTCCAATTTTATTACTAACCGAACGATTGTTCGTCTGGATCGTCTCGTAAACGTCGTCGTTAGAGTCAAGGACGACGATCAAGTAATAATCGCCCGTCGCGTCGGGCAGGTCGACTTCAAAGGAGCGCGCGTAGGAATTTTGTCCGTCAAGATAGGAAAGCGGCTCGTCGCGCGTAAAACTCGCGACAAGCGTCGACGAGCTTGTAATCGCCGTACTGCGCGACAGCCAGACTTGCTCCGTCCACGTTCCGTTCGCGCCGGTCGCGTCGATCGAACCTTGATTGACGACCGTATAGGACGCCGTAATCGTCGTTTCTTTTTCCGCCGACGTCGGAGCGACGAGCCCTCGTATCGTCAAGTCGGGCGCCGAAACGTCGGTTACGAGCGCGAGCGCGGTTCCGCGAACGTAACCCTCGGCGTTCGCTTCAATCGTTACCCATTGATCGCCGTCGACTTCGGAGTCTTCCAACGTCTGAACTTGGACGACGACCGACTCGCTCCCGACCGGGATAACGACCGTTTCGGGCAAAACAAGTTCCGATTCGTCGGACGACGACAAAGCCACGACCAATTCTTCTTTGGTCGTCGTATTGCGTTTGACCGTTAATTTCGCGCTCGAGTCTTCGCCGAGCAACGCTTTGTCGAGCGAGATCGTTAGTTTCGGACCGTCGTCGTCCAGAACGACGACGGAAGCGGACGTCGAGCCGGTCGACGTCGACGCCATGCTGCAGTTGCAATTTTCCATAACGCCCGTCGCGGTGATCGTAACTTCGACTTCGCCGTCGACGAATCGGTCGTCGAGCGCCGCGCAACTAAATTCGATCGACGTTTTCCCGGCGGGTATGACGACTTCGCTCGGAACGAGGATTTTATCGGGGCGCGAACTAACGACGCGAACGCGCAACGCGGACGAAGCCGCTTCTTGGCGCGTCAAAACGCAAACGAGCGCGTTGGATCCCGAGCCTTCTTGAACGGTCGCGGTCGTCGTTTCGAGCTTGAGCGTCGGCTCGTCGTCGTCTGTTACGGAAACGGAAACGTTCGACGAAAGATAGTTCGGACTCGACGCCGTGATTTTGACGTCCGACTGACTCTCCGGCGCGTCGTCGTCTCGCGCGGAAATTTTAATCGTAACGGAACTTTCGTTTGCGGGTATCGTCGCGCTAGAGGGCAAAATCAGTTGATTCTTCGTTCCGGCGGTCAACTTGACGAAGATCGGCTGTTCGGTAACGTAATTGCGCGTAATCGTCAGTTCGAACTCTTCGCCCTCGTCGACGACGCGTTTGCTCAAACTCAACGCCAGTTGAGGCTTGTCGACGTTGGCGACGCAAATCGTCGACGAAACGTCGTCGTAACCGTCGCAAGAGGCGGTCAGCGTCGTCCATTGGTCGTCGTCAAATTCCGCGTCCTTCAGCGCGGCAAGTTCGAAAGCGACCGAGCTTTGCTTCGCCGGTATCGTTACGGTCGTCGGCGCTTTCAATTCCGTTTCGTCTCCGACGACAAGCGTTACCGTCGTCGCGCTCGAAACGTCCCCGGTTCGCGAAACGACGACGCGCGTCGACTCCCCTTCGGATAACTTCGACGACGAAACGGAAAGACTCAGCTTTTGCTTCAAGAGCGTCGCGGGATCGCTAACGATGAAATTGTTTTCGTCGTTCTCTTCAAGGACGGAGCCGTCGGAGTCGGCGACGACGATAAAATACGCTTGACCGACAAAGTTCGTCGTCGGCAAAACAACGTTGACGCGTCGTTGACTCGAGTCCCCCGATTTGAGACCGCCGACCGTAACGGTTCGCAACAGCGTCGCGTCCGCAAGGGAGCCGGTCGGAGAAATATAGATCGAATCGCGCCAATTCCCGTTCGCGTCGCGCAGACCGGCGTTTTTATCGGTCCAGACGATTTCGATCGTTTCGCCGCAAGTCGCGACGTCGGGCGCGATTACCGATTCGACCGTAACGTCCGCAAGCTCGGGATAGACTAGCGATATTGCGGGCGAGACGTAAACGTTGTCCGATTCGTTCGTCTCGAAAACTTTGCCGTCCGCGTCGGCGACGACGATTAGATAATAGTCGCCCGGCGTCCACGTTCGCGCATCGAGCGGCAACGTCGTTTGAATCGCGCGTGAAAGAGACGCGCCCGGCTCGATCGCCGTCGCCAATTTAGCGTCGACGCCCCCGTTGTAAGACGCCAAAAGCGCGTCGTCCCAAGAAAGCGTTTGGTCTTTCGACAAATAAATCTTGTTCGTCCAAGACCAAAGCGCGGAAGCGACGCCGACGTTGATCGTCTTGACGGAAACGCCGAATTTCATTCCTAGTTCCGCCGTTTCAGGCAGGCGGTCTTCGGCGATCGCCGCTTGCAAATTCGGAAGCGCCCAAACGAACTCGCCGTAGAACGCGTCTTCTGGTCCGCCGTTCGGTTCTTTTCCGTCTTGGTTCATCATAACGCCAAGTTTATTACGAACGTCGGGTCCGATCGTTACGTCATACGTTCCGTCGTCGTAATCGTCCATACTGAAATAGACGCGGAAAACGGTTCCGGCGTTGTTCGTTTTCGTCGGCGCGGAGAACGTCATAGCTTCGCCGTCGGCGTTCGTTACGACGATATCGGACGCGGAGAACGTCGACGCGTCGACCGCCTGATCGAAATAGACGTCGAAATAGGGACGAGTCGCCCCGGTCGACGTATTGCCGGAAGGAACGATCACGATAACTTTCGGTCCGGAAATCCAACCGACGGTGAACGTCAACGCGTCGGGCGCGATCTCGGGCGCCATTTCCGCAAAATCGCCGAACGTCGTTCCTTCGTACCAAACGCCCGAGTCGACGGTCAGCGACGCCGCCTTCAACACTTTGAACGAATTCAACTCCGTCGGAACAAAATCGTAGCGCGTTCGTTGCAATTCGATCGTTCCGTAAAGAGTCGCGACGCCGGAGCAGACGACGCTCGCGTAATCGTTCAACCCTGCGACGTCAAAAATCAGCGTTCCGTTCCGTCCGAGCGTGAAATCGCCCTTGATCGTCAAAGCGCCTTGCGGCTCGAGCGTTCCGTCGCAAACAAACTCAAAATTGGAGCCGTCGACCGTTTTGAGACCTTGAATCGCCAATTTGCCCGAAAGCGTCAGCGTCGTCTTCGACGTCTCGCTCCCGACGACGTAAAGAACGTCTTTCGCGTTGCCGCCGAAGAGAAGCGTCCCGGCTCCGTCGAGCGTCGCGTCTTGCGTTACGCGAAGCGTCGTCGTCGTTCCACGCCCGGATATCGTCAGCGTTCCGTTAATCGACGCGCGATCCGCGACGCAAAGCGTCGACCCGGAGGCTAATTCGACGTCTCCGTTAAACGCGACGCCGTTAAACGTCGCGCTCGTTCCGACCGTCCACGTCGACGCGACGCCGCCGAAAGCGACGTTCGACGCGTTAAGAGAGCCCGAAACGCCGAGACTTGGCTTCGCGGAGCCGTTGGATACGAAAACGACTTCGGAATCGGTCAAATCGAGCAAACCGAGGACGTCGAGTCGCGACGTTTGAAGCGTCAGCCCGGTAAGCGCGACTCGTTGCGCGCCGCGCTCTTTGCGCGCGATCTTCGTTTGCGACGCGACAAGCGTAATTCCCAAGTCGCCGCCGTCGATAGAGGCGGTCGTCAGCGTCAATTCGGACGGCGCGAAGATCGTCGCCCCGGTCAACGTCGATTCGAATTTAATCGGACTCGAAACGCGATATTTTTCCGCGTAGCGAATCGCCTCGACAAGGGACGTTTTGCCGTCGGTCGGATCGTCGACGTTTTCCGCGACGTCGACGTAAACGTTCCCGCGATTGAGAATAATCGCGTCGATCGACGCTTCCGCAAAGACCGCGCCGCTCTCGTCGAGATATTCGACGCGCAAGGTTCCGGCGCCGTCGTCGAAGCTCGAGACGTCCCAAAGGAACGTTTCGTCCGATTTTACGACGCCCAACGGCGTCGATTCAGTCTCCGAATTCCACGTCAAACGAGCGGAAGCCGCGCGTCGATACGGCGCGCAAGTTATCTCGACGACGCCCGAATACGCGTAATGTTGCGAGACGTAAATTCCGACCGACTCGTAAGCGCCGACGTCGATAGATTTTCCTATGAATCGCGACTCGCCCGCCAAATCGAGCGATTCGTCGACGACAAGACCCGCTTGAATCGCGTAGGCGTCGGAACCGACCGAAATCCCTTGCGAGTCGGGCGAAAGACGATAGTCCGACTCGTCGAGATTCATAAAGAGCGGCTGGCTCGGATCGTAAAGAACGTTCTTTTGCTCCGCGCCGAAATCGTAACTCGACAGACTGTTATAGCCCTTGAACGTTCCGCTTACGGAGGCGTCGTCGCCCGACGTTTGCGCGCGGTTTTCCACAAGAATCGAATTGTACAACGAGGCGGTTTTGTTGCTATAAATTCCGCCGCCCCAAGCGCCGACGTTTTTGGTTCCGACACTAGAATATTCGGCTTTGTTTCCGGCGATGGTAACGTTAGTAGTCGTTAAGGAACCTTTATTGTAAATTCCGCCCCCGTAGGCGTAAGTACTTGCAGACGTCGACGTTCCTGTATAATTGGAACTAGCAAGGTTGTCGGATACGAGCGAATTTGTCAAGCGAAGCGTT
>JAZRWW010000119.1:0-18718 GCA_045599865.1 Thermoguttaceae bacterium | reverse complement strand
ATGTTAGCTGTGAAAACTAATAATTAGATTAGATTCTCTTTAAAATTGAGGATTTATTCGCGCGATTAGTTTCAAATTGCTTACGTATTACGCTCGTCGTCCTGTTTTTTCAGCTACGCGTTGGACAGAGAATCTTTAGATCCTCGGTCTGACGACGTAGACTTGGAAATTCCTGTGGGCGGAAGCGTATGTTTTCAAGAGCGTTTCACCATAATTGATTTGTTACTATGAAAGGGTCGTCTTGTTATGAAGGACGACGACGATTATTTTGATTTAATGGTAAGCGAATTTTATTCAAGAGGGGCGAAGACCTCATGCCAATCTAGTGGAATTCCAAGTTCTGCCAACCAAACCGCCGCGTCAAAAAGCAGACATGGCTACGTACCGCATATTAATAAAGGGCAAACGCTTGGGGTCGTTTCGAACAACGACGACAAGTCTGCTATCTCGTTCAACGCCCCTTCGAATAATACTCCTATAGTCAGAGAAGTCGCTTATGCGAGCGTTAGAGGGCAAGGACATATTGACGCAAATATTCCTTGTGAAGACGCGAGTTACGCTGCCTATAGCGCTGATCGGAACGTCGTCGTAGGTTGCGTTTGCGACGGAGCTGGAAGTTATCCCTTTACAAGAATTGGCGCTAACGAGACCAGCAAGGTAGTCGTTTCTTTTCTCGTGCAACACTTTGATCGTTTCCTACAAAATCCAGATTGGGGGAAGCGGGAACTACTTAATCAGATTCATAGAAGTCTCGATCCAAAGTCTGAAATTTTTCAAAATCATCAAGAGCGTCTGTTCGAACAAATTGAACGCCAAATTAGGAACGTTGCTTCAGTTGGAAACAAGATTGATTTACAACAATTCAAGGAACAGGTTGTACGTCAATTCGTCGTTCCCATAATAGACGGAGCGCAATTAGGCGTCAACGACGACTATAGAAAATTTGTAAACGAATTTTGGCGCGGATATTTACAATCACAAGCAAAAGCTCAAACTGACGAGTTTATTCTCAGACTTAACAATCTTGTCAATCCTGATCAAGTCTTAGACTTGATGAAAGAATATTTCGAAAATAGAACTAATATTTGGGGACGTAACCTATTCGCCTGTACTGTCGTAGCGTTTGCTATTCATAAAAACGGCGATTGGGTCGCCGTCCACATTGGGGACGGAGGTATTATAGGACGTGATCAAGACGGAGATTTGAAGATTATTTCACTCCCCGAAAACGGCGAATATGCAAACGAAACTTATTTTGTCACGCAAGACGACGCTATTCAACATATTCGCGTCGTCCATTCGCTCGACCCCCGCGCTCCATACGGTATTTGCGACGCCTTATTATTTTCCGACGGACCGGAATACTCTCTCTTACGCAGACAGACGCCCAACAACGCTTGTAATGCGTTCCTTGATCAACCGTTCTTTTATTTAGAAAAATTTGGCGCCCCTAATGTAAAAATGGAGGTTCTTATTGAACATAATCTTATACCTCAAACGGAAGACGATTGTACGTTACTCGCAATTAGAACGAGTCGAGAAGACGATCCGCCGCCGCAGATAACGTCCAAATCTAAACCCAAACCGCGCCAAGGCGGCAATATCGGAACGTCAAAACGATCAAGTTCAGTATACAAACATACTGGCGTCGCCCATCAAGATTCTGAAAACGACGACAATTACGTTTTGCTCAAAAAATTTGTATTCTTTTTGTCTATTTTCGTCGCCCTGTTATTAGGCGTTGCGCTAGGGATGCGTCTGAATCCTCTCAAAGCTAGAAACGGGGATCGTCGACAACCTACTAGGGCGAACGCCAAAAATATGAACACGCAGCAACCTTCGGACACTCCGCCAGGTAATGCTAATCCTGCAAAGTCTCAACAAACTGACGCTGGGTCGGAAATCAGAGATCAGAACGCGTTGCCCCCTTCGAACACTTCGCCAGGTAATGCTAATCCTGCAACGTCTCAACAAACTGACGCTGGGGCGGAAATCGGAGATCAGAACGCGTTGCAGTCGCAGGCAACTCCTGACAATCTCAAAGAGATACGCCCGGCGGGGAACCAACCTTCAGTAGGCGCTGAAGGAGACTTACGTCCGAACGGGACAAATCCCAAAGCTGGGCGTAACGCGAAAACGTTGGATTCAGACGAAGCGCAACCTTCGATTCCTCCCTTCCCGTCTTCGAATAATATATACGGAAAAACTCCTTCAAACAGGCGTATCCCAATCCAACCTTTTTTGGTCGTCTCTCTAATAACCTATGAGAACTTACTCAGTACGGGTAATGGAGAAAAATTAAGTAATCGTTCACGGAATGGGCGCGAAAAAAAATCGACGGCTTTGCCGTCGCGCGATAAGCCGTCCGTCTTTAGACGGGCGGACTGGACGTAAGAGAAAGCGACAATTCGACGTAATCGTTACTTAGAACAAACGCGTTCGCACGCCTACGCGGCAATTCGCGTTGTAATAAAATCGACGTGAATTCAAGGTTCTCGTCAAAGACGGACGGCTTTTCGCACGCCGTTTACGCGGCGGTTCTTGCGCTTCATTTTTCGTAATCATTCACTGAATTAGGAGTTTACTATGCCCTGGCAACGAGGGGACGTAATAAAGATTCAATACGGCAGTCATATGATAAAGCGACGTCTCGGCGGCAATCCAAAGGAGAATCAGGGCGGCGAAGGATTTGTTGTTCCCCTTGGTGGAAAAAAAGACGTAGTCGTCAAGGTTTTTCATTGTTACGACGTTTTGGAACAACCTCAGACTATAGAAGAAAAACAACGTAAAATTAGCCAATTGGTTAAATTTTACCAACTACTTCACGAGCAAAGTCCTAATGTTTGTTGGCCGCAAAATCTCGCCTTTGACGTTCAAGGTCGGTTTTGTGGTTTTACAATGCGCAGAGTCCAAGGGACTTTGTTATCGAATTATGGAAATTACGACGCCAATGGGTTTCGCGTCATTACAAAGGACTTATTAGTCGTATTAAGAAACGTTCTTGAAACGATCGACCAAACGCATAAAACGATGCAACGTAACGGTAATCCGTACATTTTGATTGGCGACATACAACCTAACAATTTTATAGTCAATACAAAAACAAAAAAATGCTACTTGATCGACGCCGATAGTTTTCAAATAGGAGTTTACCGTTGCGACCTGAACTTTCCCAATTATCATTCCCCCGAACGTCTTCGAAATAACGGAAATTATGTTCGCGACATATATGAAGAATATTACGTCGTCTCATATTTGCTTTTTGAAACGCTGACAGGCGGCAAGGTTCGTCCGTATCAGTATAGAAACGGTTCGGCTGATTCGGATGAAGCCGTACGACAAGGATTCTTCGCTTTGACGCGCGATCCCGACTTAGCTCCTCGAATAGCGACGGCTTATTGGAACGCGTTTCCAGCGGATGTTCGCGAATTATTCCGAAGGGCTTTCGACGTCTCGCATCCTGCGAACGGAAATAACCGCGAATTACGTCCGACAATTGGAGAATGGCAAGCTTGTTTGGACGGTTGGATTGGTAATTTTAAAGCGTTACGTTCGAACCCAAACGGCACGTCCTCTCCGAAAAAAACAGATTCAGGTTGTTGTTTGGCTGTGATTATATTTGTGTTTATATTTATACTTATGTTTATTACTGCATTAGCGTTGGCAATTAGCGAGAACGTCAATTCGTCTAATTCAACGTCTTCTGAATCCAATGCAATCTCTTCGTCTCAATCTTATCCGACAAAATACGAGGGTGTAAAGTATTATCCGACTGTTGAAAGTTACAACCCAGTAGGAGGCGATGAACGAGCTTACCCATTCGAAAGTTCTGTAAACCGAAATTCTGTCGCCGTCGAAAAGATTCAATCAAGAACTCAAGCAGACATTGACGTTCCGCACGCCGACGCCCCCCAAAACGAACCAATGTTGATCGAAGAAGTTAGATTCCAACGATCGGCGTTCAAGGTCGTAAAAGACGACGAATTTGAACGAAAACCGACGCAAGAAATCATAAGTAAGGAGGAAGAAGCGGAAGGGCTTCTTCAAAAAGGAGAAGTTGCCGCAAAGATTGAAAGCGTGCAGAAAAACGACGTAGAACAGACTTCCCCGAAAGTTGAAATTGAACGAAACAAAGCAAGAGAACCAAGCGTCGCCTATATGGAAACACGACTGAAAGCCGATCACGTCCCCGGCACAAAAGCGAAAACGCGCCGAAAAGCTCTCAAAGAACAAGTCGTCGCATACGCGGATACGGAAGCTCCGTTACAAACGGCTATATACGCAGAGAAAACGACGACAAAAGGAGAGGCAAAAAGCGGCAAAAACCAAGCGACGTCTTCCGAAAGTTCCGATCCTAGATTTCGTCCGCGTCTAAGCCGGGAATTATTTCACACGTGGTAACGCTATACGCTTGACGTTATCGTCGTACCAAACGACTTCAAACAACGTTTTGTTCGAAACGAGACTTCCTATTATTGCAACGGAATTACTAAATGTTTAAGCCATATGAGTTGAACGAATGTTTAACGCGTTATTGCGAGGAAGAACTCGCTCGCTCGATCTTGAACGACGACGCATATAATAACGACGTCGACTTTCTCGAAAGCGTTTTTTTTGCGACTTCTGAACTTCCGATTTCTCCCGAAATACGAGCGACGAATATTAAACGAACGACCGACGTATTGACGACGAAAGAAGACGAAGAAACAAGAACGCAATTCCGCGAAGCGTTGGAACAAAATAAAATTTTGGCATACGCCCCTCTTCCGAAGAATCGCTCAGAATTTGAAGAATCGTTGGCGCTTGCAAATATCTTGGGCGCTTCTCATCGTAGCTTAAACAGTTCAAACGACGTCGGTTCCGCCGTATTTAAACGGGGCGCCAATAACGGCTTGCCCGTATCGGAACTTATATGGGGGATCCTTTGCTTGTGCGATTCGCCCAATGAAACGCTTGAATCGTCGCAAGTTTCAGCATTTGTTCGAGACGTTCTAAGAAACGACGCGTTAAAATTATACGAAGGTCGTCGCCAGAGCGAAGTCGTCGTTTCCCAATCGAACGTAACGTTTCATTTGGTCGGAGCAGATCGTTCCGCAGTCGCGTATGTCGACGCCTTCGAAACGAACGACTCAGACGGGGACGCGGGGCTTGTTTCGATCGCGGCTTATTGTCCCCGAGCGGCGCTCCTACGAGCGGCGGTAAGCGACAAAGCGGATTCCACGACTCTTTGGCTTGACCTATTGAGCGTCAATCTGACTAATTGCGCGTTTACGGCGGATTCGATTCCGACGAAAGAACTTACGGCGCTTCTCAATCAAAAGTCGGATTCGCCGCTAGTCCGTTTTAAACAAACGACCTTAAGGCTTTTTAGTCTATCTGCAAAGGACGATTTTCAATCTTATTTACGAGATTTAAAAGACGTCTTTGTCAGAGACAAATTCGCCGACGCCGGCGCGGCTGTTTTTCTGTTTTGCCTTCTTCTTCGACAATTCGATATGAAGTCGTATGAATCGTTCCTTGGTCCGGCTCTGAAGGAAGGTGATCCTCTTGCTATGGCTCTTACGACCAATACGTTATGTTTCAAAGACTTAGACAAAATAAAACAAAGGATCGAAGCGTCTTTCCTTTTTCAAAAAGCGCCCGAAGTTCCGCTTTCCAAGCTATTCTCTCCCGACGAATATTTGACTCGCATTATAAGCGCTTTTGAACAAGCGCGCTCGGATACGATACCTGCGCAACGACTTGCGTTGCGCCTTGACGTCGCCCTTTTTCCCGAGAAATATCAGCTCGTTTATGCGAAGGCGTTAGAACAAGCTCTCTCAAAAACAAACGTTTTTAAATTTTTGGGACTAGGTTATGCGACGTTGGCGCAAATTCGATTTCGTTTAGGCGATAGAAAGGCTGGAACAACCGCGCTTATGCGAGGCGCCGTTTACGGCGATCAAAAATGCGTTCGTCTGTTAAATCAGTTGAAAGGAAAGAAGAGTTAAAATTAAGCGAACGAATTTTGAGCGTCCGCGCTTCCAACGCGTCGACGTTCTTACAAAAGGAATTGAACGACTTATGGATACTTGATATGAAATTCCGAAGTTCGTTTTTTACGTCCGTTGTCGGTAAAGAAGCACAAGCGTCTATAGAACGCGCCTGCTTGCTTTTAGTCAACCTGTTTATGTTGCGCCTATTGCTTCAAATAGAGCGGCCAACGACAATAATCGTTTAGATAGGAATATTGAAATGCCTGTAATTCAAAACGGCGGGTTTCAAAACGATTCTGAAGCCTTGCGTCTTTTTTCAACTCAATTTAAAAATTTTCAATACGATCTGTTTGATCGCGCGGCTTCGTTAAATCAAGCGTTTATCCGATTAGGAGATACTTGGCAAGACGATCAATATAAGCGACTTGGCGAGAAAATCAATAGTTTTTGCGCTACCGTTGGAAGATTTCTTCGATCGACAGAACCGATTCCGACAGAACTCAATAAATTAGCCCAAAAAATTGACGGTTTCGACGCCGTAAGGTAAGAAGCAGACGAAGGAGACTTGGCATATGGCAAAGATTCGCGTAACGCCTAGCGACGTTAATGATTTTTTAAATACGTATAATAACGTGACAGACGGACTTCTTGATTCTGTCGATACTCTTATCAGGAATTTTAATACGAGTTGCGATTATTGGCGCGACGACGTCCGAAACGAATTTGAAAACGAACTTTTGAATTTACAGAACGAAATTAAAGTCTTCGTTCAAGATTCGGAAGAGGATAAAGCGTTTCTTCGACGTTTGCTTGTCGCGTTAGAAGATCTGGCAAATACGCCGCCTATTGGGCGTAGGTGAAGAAAGGAAAGCTGGAGGCGACAGCGTGCTTTATATTGATATTAGAAACGTCGACGCTATTAAGCGAGCGATCGACGCCGCAAAGAGTACTACTGAAATTCGCAATCTCGAATGGGAATTAAAAAGCGACCTTGAATACGAAATTGAAAATGCGAAAAAAATACAAGACGCCGCTCAAGAACGTTTGAAAAACTGCGAATGGGAGGAATGGGAGGCGCGTCGGGCATTCGAGGAAGCGCAAGACTTTTTTAACGCTTGTGAAAGAGCGGAAGAGGAAGCGCGTCAGGAACACAAGCGTATGGAGGCGGAACTCGCTAGGATTGAAGACGAACTTGATCGCGCGCGGCAGGAGGCGGAAGAACGTCAAGCCGAACTCGAACGCGCGATCGAGGTGGAACGAGAAGCTAGAGAAGCCGCTGAAGAAGCTGAAAGAGCCGCCGCAGAAGCGGAAGCAGCCGAAAGGGAGGCGGAAAGTTCCTCTTCTGATTCCGACTACGACCATTACAACGGGAGTTCGGATAGCTCGTCATAAGAAAGCGACAAGTCGGACGATTACGGTCGCCGACGCGGCGAACCATATTAGGGCGACGTTCCAAAGAAGGGGCAAACAAACAGTTTTGGCGTCTTATCCCAATTATGCGGCGCCGTAACCGACTTTTAAACGTTTCCCTATAAACTTGACGACAAGAAAACCACTTTACTGGATTGAATCGCTATGGGATTGGCTCTATTGTTGGCGCGTAGCGCTCTTGCCTGTTGTCAAAACGCTTTACAGGAAGCGATCGAAAACGTAAGTTCCATTCAAGAAAAATTAGACGCCGTAGTCAGTTTTCGCGACAGTCTCGAAACGCATCGCGACGCCTACGCTTCGACCTTGAACGAGGTCGCTTCCGTTTGGAACGACTCTAAATCGAATTTAAACGAGGCGCGTAATATGGTCGACTCCGCTGATCGCGCCCTTGCAACGCGTATGGGCGAGACTCAAGAAGCGCGTGCAGAATTGGAACGAACGACGTCGGAATACGCAAATATCGTCAATGAAAGCGCGGAGATTAACAGTAGTTTTACCGCGACGGCGAGTAAGTTGGAAAATTGGTCGAACGCCGACGTCGACGCGTTAATTCGTTATCAAGAACTCGTCTACCGATATCTCGACGTTAAATAAGGGCGGAATTCAATGAACGCGTTTGAAATAATCGACAATATTGATCAATTCCTTTCAAATTTACGGCGTAAACAAAGCGAGATCGCCGAGGACTGGAAAGACGATGCGGGAAGGCAATTTTGCGAAACGATCGCTAACGATTATTGTACGTCGTTTGCCAAGGCGCGCGAGTTTTCCGTAAGCGCTAGTAATATTAAATTACGCGTTCAAGCGGAGCAAGAACGTTCTAATTCTCTCGACGAAATTGCCGGACGCCGAAAAGAATCGATCGATTTTGCCAAGGACGAATTGCATCGGCGAAAAAATACTTTGCAAAATTTGCTTGACGAAACGAGTCGACGTTTGGGCGATACTTCGCTACGCGCCAATGAAACGGCAAGACAGGCTTGGGAGCTAGAACGACCGTAAACGTAAATCTTCGAAAGAAAGACGCCGAAATGAACGAAGTTAATGTTTCTCGCAAGAATATGCTTGACGACCTTTCGTACAACTTGACCTTAATCGATTTTATGTACAAAAAATCGAGCGTCGACGTCGACGTCCTATGGTCAAAGAGCTTGGACGAACGACTGAATAATTTTGCAACCGCTACGTTCCAACGATATAACGTTTCGATCAATGATAAAATCAGAAAAATCAACGAAGAAACTACCGATAAATTGCGCGTTCTTTTTAAACAACTTGAAGATTTTCGGAACAAGTGGTTTTCCAAAGTGAAACCTCCCACCGACGAACAGCTTCAAAAACTCCACGAAGTGGAAACCGCGCTTGTGAAATTTATTGACGCAAACGGAACGTCGCTTGATACTCAAAACGGGACGAATTCTTATACTTATATGGAGTACTCTCGACTCTACTATGAACTAATGCAGTCGACCGCGACGTCGGCGCGTAGTTCTATTGCGCTTTGCGACGAGAATACTACCGAAATTCTCGATATTTTCAAAAAAATCGACGGAATACTTACCTCGAGAAAAGCATATGTTGAACGACTGCTTCAGGCCGGTATAGAAACGCAACGTCTCCTTTCGCAACTTACCTTGGAGTTGCGCAAAAAATTTGACGCCCAAAGTGAAATAGTTTCTCGTTTTTGGGGAACGCAAGGCGAGAAAGTTTATCAACGAGTCGATTTGCTTCAAAACCAAATCGAACGCGCCGTGCATACCGTTCCTTTAAGCGAAGAAGCTGAAAAAAGGTTCTTTGAAATAATCTATTCTGAAAGTTTTAATCAAGAGACGTCGAGCGAGAGGAGTCGACTTATTAAAGAAATTAATGAAATCTGTTCGACGCCTTCGTCTTTGTTGGGCGCGTTGCCATACGGTTTCGCCGTTCTGAAACATAATAGTGAAAATGGAGGACGAAGTTATAAAGTTCCGTTGGCGCTTGATTTCGATAGATTCTACTATTTTGATCGAGCTGAAAACAAAGCGGGAGAAGTGGCTGATTTATTCGACACGCTGACTTTTGAAGCGTTACGTGAAGAAAAAGCCGGTAAGTTGGACGTCGTTGTCGTCGATCCAGAAGGAAAAGGCGCGTTCTTTACAAAATATCATAAGTTTTTGACTTCCTGTCGAAAAAATCAGGGAAAGACTCAAGTTATTTGCGAACAACGCGATTTTGAAAATTTCATTAACGAATTGTCGCAAGAGACGGGAGAACGAGCGGCGTCTTTGGGTTCCGAACACACCGTCGCAACTTCAAACGCTCAGGAAAACGGCGTCAGAATTAACCGCAAACTGATACTAATCAATTCCATTTCAACATATTACAAAAGTAGCGCGAGTAGCGCCGATAGGATTATCGACGCCCTGTGCGACGTTGCAAATAATGCGCATAAGTGCGGATTTACGATCGTCTGTTGCGACGACGAACAGTTTTGGACGCGTTTACAAACGTCAAAACCGCGAGGTTTTGATTCAATTACGCGCCTTGCTCTTCCTGTAATTGGTAAGGAAAGCGCGACCAAAGTTGTACGACTCGACGGAACCGATTTCGAGGTAAAAGACGTTAATGCTATTAAAATAACGGATGATAACGTTAAACGATTATTCCGTTTTTTAGATTGGGCGATCAAGGCGGAAAGTTCCTCCGTTGATTTTCGAGACGTTCTAAACTCGGAAAGATTTGGTCTTTTCGACCGTAACTCCAGCGAGGCCGTTTATGTTCCCTTTGGGCGCGACGTATCTGGCAAGAACGCGTATTGGATAGGCGCTACCGAAGGTTATCCTGGTCAGACTCTTATTGTCGGCGAAACAGGTTCGGGAAAGTCCAACCTTATGCGCGCGATTATCGCCTCCGCTTGTTATTATTATTCGCCTCAGGAATTACAACTTTATTTAATCGATCTTAAAGCCGGCGTGGAATTTAAACGATACGCAGAGCATAAATTGCCGCATGCAAAGTTGGTTGCGATCGAGAGTTCGCGTGAGATTGCCGTCGGCGTATTGAGAGACGTTAAGGAATGTTTTGAAAAACGTTCTGCTGTTTTTCGTGAGCAAAACGTCGCAGACCTTACTAGTTACCGACAAAAAAATGCGAGCGATCCAAAATTTTCCAATTTGGATAGTTTTCCGAGAATAGTCGTCGTCATAGACGAGTTCACCAAACTGTTCGAATTGAACGATCAATTATACGACGAAGCGGCCGCCTTGTTACGTGGAAGCATTATAAGTCAGGGACGTTCCGCCGGAATCCATGTTATTTTAGGAACGCAAAATTTACACGGAATACCAAACGGCATAATTACCCAAGCTACGACAAGACTCGCACTGAAGTGTGCGGACGCGGCTCTTAATGGACTCTTCGACGCTTCGACCGTCGCGCGTCAAATGCAACGGAATCTCCGCGAATCGGGCGAAGGCGTTCTTCTGTTTTCAGGAATGGAACCTCAAAAGTTTCGAGCCGCGTATATGAATCAGGAAGTGGAATCTACCATTTTACAAGAGATTTCAGAACAGGCTAAAAAACGAGGACTAAATCAACGCCCGCTCGTTTTTGACGGAACTGCGTTTGCCAAACGGGACGATGAAAATTTCCCAGCTTTATTGAAAAAATGCGTAGAACCGGAAGGACGTTGTGTTTTGCTAGGAGAATCGACGAGTCTTACGAACGGCGTCTTCGCTCCGTTACAACGCGATATGTTTCAAAACTTTTTGATTGTTGGAAACGATCGCCAGAATTCTGAAATTAAAATTATAAGCGCCATTTGGGGAATGATCGCCACTTCTGCCAGGGAATTGGCAAGAATATCTCGAATCGTCGTTTATATTTGGGATTCTCAAGATATGATTTCCGAAAATTGGGGAGAAAACGTTGAAGTTAAACGCGTAAACGTAAATGAAAGACCGGCCGATTTGATTATTGAAGTTTATCGTAAAATGAAAGAACTTCAAAGGACTAAGAAACCAGAAATTGTCTTTCTGATCCTGACGCGTGCGGAGGGATTACGAAATTTGACCGAATACAAGTTTGCGAGAACCGAACGCACCCCTCAAAAAACGCTAGAAGCGCAATCGGAGAAAAGTACAAGTCGATTCGATTACTCAGTTTTACAACCCGCGTCGCATATGAATGGACGACAAGAAGAAAACAAACGTAACGATCCTCGCAACGCTATCGAAGCCCTACAGCTTATAATGAAAAACGGCGGCGAAAGCGGGATATATACTTTTATTGGTTGTGGAGCGTCAAGCGCAATAGCAGACAATTTAGAAATATCGCCAAATAGGATTCGTAAAAGTTTTGCCCACGTTATTTGTTCGAGAATCGACGAGGCTGAATCGCAGAATTGTCTCGGAAATTTAGATGCGGCAAAGCTCGACGCAAATTATGCAATATACCGCAATCTTAACGACGTTCAAATGCAAAAATTTAGACCTTTTGAATCGATCGTTTATGAAAAGCCGCGTAACAACGATGCGCAGATTGCATAAACGGTTAAAAAATCGGTAGACGTTCACGGAGCGAAGCCATCCGCCTGCAATGCGAGCTACTTTCGCGCGTTTTTCAAAAACGAATCCTCGCGCGTCGCTTTCTTCCTGTCCAACCGCCAAATTTTCGAGAATACTTTCCGTGAACGCTTACGAAAAAGATATCGGCAAACCAACGACGCAACCCCCTTGTTAAGGACGTTTTGAATCGGTATAATGGAATTGTGCGGAACGTAAGTTTAACGCGTTTCGGGACTCGTTAGTTTTGTAAGTTTGCGCTGAGCGCTGTTGACTTACAATGCCAAACGAGTCCTTTTTTGTATGCGTCAACTTCGTTGAATTTTTCCTTATTTGGTAAAAAGTGGAAAAAGCGCGGTATTTAATCGTTCCTTATTAAACGGAATTGAAACGACGCTTTTCCTTTTTCTTCCAAAACGCGTTTATTACTGCAACAGGGGTCGGTTGTTTTACTTTTTAAAATTATGTGAGAAATTTGCAAATTTATGTTTTGACGTTAGAGTTTCACTCTTGTCGTATTCGAATGTTCGACGTCCTTATTGTTTCAGAACGTCGGACTTGCCGTCGTATATAATCATAGAAAATTTTTGAAATTTTGGGTATGTTCGATGAAACAGTCGCCAAAACCAATTTATTCCGCGTTCGTCGTTTTGACGTCGTTCGTATCGTTGTTGTTCTTCTTATCGTCGTCGGTCGTCGCGACTGAAAACGCCGAATCGCCCTATCGCGTCGTTTGGGATTCGCCCTCCGAAAATTGGCTCGGGTCGGTTCCGCTTGGAAACGGCGAACTTGCAGTTTCCGCTTGGTTCGACGGCTCCGCGAATCTTAAACTTCTCTTCGCGCGAACCGATTCTTACGACGACTTCGGTCGACTCGTCAAAGTCGGCTCGGTCGAAATCGCGTTGTTGGGCGACGCGTTCGATCCGGCTCTAATCGCGCCGTTTCGTCAAACGCTCGACGCGGAAACAGGAACGGCAAGCGCCGTTTTCGGACCGCAAGGCAAAGAAACGCGCGTCAGTCTTTGGGTCGAGACAAGTCGTCCTAACGCCGTCGTCGAAATTGAAAGCGAACTCGACGTCGCGCCCGTCGCAAAATTACGCGTTTGGCGAACTGGAAACGCGGAGCCGCTGGCGCCCGAAGTCGGCGACGTCTTTTGGCGTGGAAACGGCAAAGATAAAATTCAAGTTCGCGCCGACAGTATCCTTGAAGATTCGGAACTGACGCGATCAAATCGCGTCGGCGTCTATCATCGCAACGTCAAAACGCCGTATTTTGACGAAAACGTCGCCGTTCAAGGACTCGACGACTGTCCTCAAGTCGCCGACCCGTATGTTGATCGAACTTTCGGGCTGATTTTAAGCGGAACGGACGCGACGCGACTTGATCAAACGACGCTCGTTGCCAAAACGGCTAAATCCAACCGATTTGAAATCGCCGTTCATACCGCGCAAACGGAAAACTTTGAAGAGTGGCTCGCCCAAATTCGCCAAATCGCCGACGACGCCGCGGCGGTTTCTATCGACGAAAGACGCGCGGAAACGCTAAAATATTGGCGCGATTTTTCAGAAAAGAGCTGGGTGCGATTCTCGCCGAATCGTAAGGCGATCTCCGAACTTTCCGACGCGGAACGCGCCGCCGTCGCCGCCGAAACGTTCGATTTGACGCGCGCTTACGCCTTGAAACGGTATATGACCGCTTGCGAAGGGCGAGGCGCTCTGCCGATCAAATTCAACGGCGGTCTATTTGCGGTCGAAACGCCCGGCAAACCCGCCTCGCACGATTATCGCCGTTGGGGCGCCGGATATTGGTTCCAAAACACGCGCCTACCCTATTATTCAATGTTGGCAAGCGGCGACTTCGATTTAATGGAACCGTTTTTCCGTATGTATTGCGGTCTGGTTCCCGTTTGCGAATACCGCGCGCAAAAATATTTCGGATTTAACGGAGCCTATTTCCCCGAATGTATTTATTTTACCGGCGAAGCTTTCCCGGAAGTATACCTCTTTACGCCTTGGAACGAACGCGAAGACAAACTGCAAGCATCCGGCTGGCATAAGCGCGAGTGGGTCGGCGGTCTCGAACTTGCGTTCTTAGCGCTTCGGTATTGGGAACATACGCAAGACGACAAATTCCTTCAAACGAAAGCGATTCCGACGGCAAATTCCATTTTGCGCTTCTTCGACGGCTATTATTCGACCGACCCGACGACGGGCAAGCTGAAAATGAGCCCTGCGCAAGCGCTTGAAACGTGGTGGGATTGCGACGACTCCGCGCCGGAAATCGCAGGAATGCGCGCCGTTTTAGGACGTTTGTTAGCGTTGCCCGAAGCGAAAACGACGGAAGCAGACCGCGAATATTGGCGCGCGCTCTTGAAAAGGACGCCGGAACTTCCCACGAGAATCGACGCGAAGTCGGGACGCAAAGCGCTCGCCGCCGCCGCTCAAATTCGCGGTTCGAAACACAACTACGAAGCGCCCGAATTATATTCGGTCTTTCCGTTCCGTCTTTATTCCTTTGAGAAGCCCGGCGCCGAACTGGCTCAAGAAGCGTATCGGCTCCGAACCGATCCTTGTTCGTTCGGCTGGGCGCAAGACGGCCTCTTTTGCGCGTATCTAGGAGACGCCGAAGGCGCCCGCGCCAACCTAATCGACCGCGCGAGAAACGTCGACAAAGCGGCTCGGTTCCCGGCGTATTGGGGACCGAATTACGATTGGACGCCCGACGGCGATCATGGAAGCGTCTTGGCGACGGCCGCGCAGGCGCTTGCGATGCAAACCGACGGCGACGCGATCTTTATTGCGCCCGCCCTACCGAAAAATTGGGACGTCGACTTCAAACTGCGCGCGCCGAAAAAGACCGTCGTACAAGGAAAAATCGTCGACGGCGAAGTCGTCGAACTGAACGTCGAACCGAAAGAACGAGAAGCGGACGTCAAAATCGTCGGAAGATAGCGCGATATTTCGCTACGTTATTATTCTATTATTCGCTCAACATTTATATTACGCGCTTTCCCCGTTTTTTAAAAATTGAGGAAAGCGTCCTACGAAAGAAAGCGTTCTCAATGAAACGTTATTTAGGAATTTTAACTCTAGTCGCCGCGCTCGCGTCGTTCGCGGGCGGGGCGTTCGCGCAAAACGCGACGGCGTCGTCCGTTTTAGAATCGCGAACCGTTTGGCTCGACGAACTCGACTTGTCGGCGATTCGTTGCGGTTGGAAAAACGCGCTCGCTTGTCATACGGACGAAGGAGGTCCGATTTCGCTCGGCGGTGAAGCGTTTGAACGGGGCGTCGGGTGGCACGCGCCGGGTTCCTTTGCCGTCGAACTTCCCGAAACAGGCTCGGTTCGCTTCTTGGCGCAATTTGGCGTCGACGACGACGCGGGCGAGAACGGCGACGTCGAAATACTCGCCTATGCCGACGGCGAACTCCTTTGGCGAAGCGGCGTTTCAAAATGGAAGGACGCGCCTAAATCGATCGAACTCGACCTGACGGGGCGCCGTTGGTTCGTTCTGATCGCCGACGTCGGAGGCGACGATTACTTCGGCGATCACGCCGACCTTGGCGACGCGCGATTTGAAATTTCCGACGCGCCGGACGATTCCGTCGCCCCGCGTCTCGTTCGCGCCGAGATTACGTCCGACGGAGTCGTTCTCGACCGTTCCGACGAGGCGGCGCTCGAGTTCTTCGCGATCGAAGACCAAATGAAAACCGACGTCGAAAAAATTCGAAACGATTACTTGAACTCCGCTAACGCGACTGGTTACAACGGTTCGCTCGGCTTTATGACGCCGCCGCCCTCCGGGACGGTCGCGTCGCAGGCGCTCGATCCGAACGCGAATATATTCGAATCCGACCGCGATCCGCTCGACGTTTTGATTCGCCGAACGCGCGCGCTTCTCGATTGCCTCCGCGCCGACGCGGACGACGAGTCGTTCCTTGACGACGAAGCGCAAACTCTTGCGACGCTAGAAGAAACGGCGAAAACGCTTCCGCTCGACGAAAAAGCGAAACGGTTCGCGACGTTCCGCGAGGCGTTGGCGCTCCGCCGCGCGATTTCGCTTAAAAATCCGATTCTCGACTTTTCAGATATTTTGTTCGTCAAACGTTTCCCTTGCGACCCGGACGAAACGAAGGGAAACCATATGTGCGATCAATTCTTCGGCTTCAACGCGCTCCCAGGCGGAGGTCTTTTCGTTTTAAAGAACGCGTTTAGCGACAAACCTTTAGCGGTCGACCTGTTAAAAGACGTTCCCGTCGTCGCCGGCAAATACGCCGACGTTTCCGCGCCGCAAAACGCGGGAAAACCGCTCGACTCCACTTGGGGCTTCCTCTCGCCGGAACTGTCGTTCGACGGAACGCAAATTCTTTTCGCCGCGACCGATACAAAATCGCCGCGAAGTACCTTCGAATGGCGCCCCGACAACGTTTTCCATCTGTTCAGATGCGACTTCGATCCGCAAACGCTTGCCGTTTCGAATCTTACTCAACTGACGGACGGTTCGGCAAACGACTTCGACCCGTGTTTCCTTCCCAACGGTCGTATCGCCTTCATTTCGGAGCGACGCGGCGGTTACGGACGCTGCCATCCGCGAATCGTCCCGACGTATACGCTTTTTTCGATTAACGCCGACGGTAGCGACGTCGTTCAACTTTCGGCGCACGAAACGAACGAATGGCAACCTGCGGTCGACGCCGACGGTCAAATTATTTACACGCGCTGGGATTACGTCGACCGAGGCGCAAACAACGCGCATTCGCCTTGGATAACGACGCCCGACGGTTGCGATCCGCGCGCGCTCGTCGCAAATTATAACACGAGCGCGTTTTTCCGTCCCGTCTTCGAAGGAAATATTCGCCCTATTCCCGGCGATTCCGGCAAAATTACGGCGACGGCCGCCGCGCATCACGGGCAAGTTTACGGTTCGCTCTTATCGATCGACCTACGCGTCCAAGACGACGACGGAATGGGACCGCTTCGTCGAATCACGCCGGAACAGCTCTTCCCGGAGGCGGAGACTCCGCAACACGCCGCCCCTGCCCGATACGCGACCTGTTATCCGCTTTCGGAACTCTTCTTCCTTTGCGTTTACGATCCGACCGCGCGCGGCGACTCGTCGCCTACGTCCTCTAATTACGGAATTTACCTTATCGACGCGTTCGGCAACAGAACATTGCTTTACCGCGATCCTGAAATTAGCTGTCTTGACCCGATTCCGATTCGCGCGGTTGAAACGCCCCCGATCGTTCCGCGCCGAACGCTTGTCGGAAAACCGCTGGCGCCGGGCGAAGAGTATGTTCCGATCGCCCCGGAAACGTTGCCAAAAACGGCGGAAATCGCGCTCGTCGACGTTTACGACTCGACGCATCCGTTCCCGAAAGACGTTAAAATAAAACGACTGCGAATCGTCCAACTCCTTCCGAAAACTACTTGGCGCGATTCCGATCCGCTAATCGGATACGGTCATCAGAAGGGCGCGCGTCAAGTGTTGGGCACGGTTCCGGTCGAAGACGACGGCAGCGCGTATTTTAAGGTTCCCGTCGACGTTCCGATTTACTTCCAAGCGCTCGACGAAAACGGAGTCGCGATTCAATCGATGCGGTCGGACGCCTACGTTCATCCGGGCGAGCGACTCGTCTGCCAAGGGTGTCACGAAAACCGACACGAGGCGGCGCCGCAACTAGTCGCGCGCAACTGCAAGGCGACGCGACGCGCCCCGAGCGAGATCGAGCCCGACCCGGACGGTACGAAACCGACGAATTATCCCCGATTGATTCAGCCGATTTTAGACAAGAAATGCGTCGACTGCCACGCAAAAGAGGCGGCGAACGGGAACGCGAAGGCGATCGACCTGTCGCGCGGTCCGAAAGGAAAACATTTCTTCAACTCGTTCGAAAATTTGCGACCGTACTGTTTCTACTTCAACCATTACCTTTGGACGGAACCGCAGACCCTGCCGGGGCAATTCGGTTCGTTGGCAAGTCCGCTTTACAAGAACGTCTTGACGAAAGAGCATTTCGGACTCGAGCTAACCCCGGAAGAACTTTACCGCTTCACCGTTTGGCTTGACAACAACTGCGACTTTTACGGGAATTACGAAGAATGCGAACGTCAACGAAAGGGCGAGGTAATACCGCCTAAATTGGAATGAGCGTAAGCGTTCGCGGAAAAACGCTCCGTAAGAACCGCCGCGTAGCGGCGTGCGACAAGCCGCACGTCAACGACGGGCGGATTGGCGGTTCGCTTGACGCAGCGCATACGATTTTTTGTTTCTTACAGTCGACGCGTCGTCTGAAAGTTCGTATGTTTTTCGCAAAACCTTCAAACGCTAATTCTTCCGACAAACTCGGTTCTCCGTAAACGGGAGTTTTTAGGTTTGTCGGATAATTTCGCTTTGATAACGGACGCGTTTTCGGCGACGCCGATCCGCCCGTCGCGACGGGCGGCTTTTCGCGCGCCGCATACGCGGGGGTTCCTACGCGACGTTTATTCGGCAATTAACGCGTCGGTTTTTCATTCACGGGGATTCTCGCGTAGCCGTTTGTTTGTTTGTTGACGTCGGCGCGCGTTTGTCGCTTTTTCTTTAAACGACTGAAATCTTATGCAAAAAATGTAAGCGTTCACAGAAAACGCGCGCGATAAGCCGCCGCATTTAATGCGGCGGTTGAGTTTGAGCAATAAAACGCCGGATCAAAAGCGAGCGCGAAAGTTCTTTTCTGATTCTGAAATCGATCGTTTTTCGGAAAATCTACGTCAACCGCCGCATTAAATGCG
>JAZRWW010000118.1:0-3875 GCA_045599865.1 Thermoguttaceae bacterium | reverse complement strand
CGATTACATATCGGCGGACGCCTTCATAACTAAAAAACAACGATTTTAAACGAACCGTTGAAACGTTCGGTATTTTTCCCTCGTCGCGTGATCGACGTTTTGCGAACTGATCCCATCCGCCGGTATGTAACCGGCGGCTTTCACGCCCGCGTCTTACGACGCGGGGGGATCGTTTCGTCAGTTCTCGCGCGTCGTCTTGATCTAACTAACCGTCGAATTTCATTTGGAGGCTTACCAAGAATTCATTCTGTGAACACTTACTAAAAAAAGAAAAGAAGAGAGAATTTGAACGCGTTTGTCGTTTTGCAAACATTGACGAAAAGCCGCCGAATGAAATCAGGCGGCTTTCCGAAGATACTTTCCCGAACGCTTACGTCGTTTTTAATCGACGCGCTCTTAATTGACGTCGTTCTTTGTTCATCGACGCGCTTTTTCCGACGATTTAATCGTTCAAATACGGATTGTCGAACGCCAACGAAGCGGCTCCCAACAGTCCGGCTTCGTAACCTAATCCCGTCTTTTTGATCGTCAGCGTTCGATTCGCTTGGTGAAAAACGCATTTTTGGAACGTTTCCCAAAGACTTGGATAGAAAAGGTCAAAAGCGCCCGCGACTCCGCCGCCTATGACGATTTTTTCCGGGTTGACTAAATTAGCGGCCCACGAAGCGGCGCGTCCGACGTGCTTGCCGGTCGTCTGATAGACAAGAATCGCGAGAGGATTGCCGCGTCTTGCGTCGTCGGCGATCGTCGCCGCCGTCGCGTTTTTCGCCGCTTCGATTTCCGCGTTCAGATCGAGTCCGTCGACGTTCGTTAAGCCGTAACTTGCGCCGAGATACGTTATCCACTTGACGAAGATTTCCGAGGAAATTTCGTCGCCGCCCGACGCCGCTTTTTGGACGAGTTCGCGATAGGCGCGCGCGATACCGGGACCGGCCGCCGTCGCTTCCAGACAACCGCGATTGCCGCAGCCGCACGGCGCGCCGTCTTCAACGACGTTGAAATGCCCGATTTCCGCCGCGCCTGCAAATTTGCCCGGAAACACGCGCCCGTTTAAGACGAGCCCGCCGCCGATTCCGTTGCTGATCGTGATCCAAACGAAATTGTCGACGTTTTGACATACGCCGAAGATTTTCTCGCCCCACGCGCACGCGTTGACGTCGTTGTCGGCAAAGACCGGGCGCTTATATTTTGACGAGAGTTCTTCGGCGATCGGATAGTCGCCGACGCCGGAGAAGGGCGCGTAGACCCAGTAGCCGCGCTTGGGATCGGCGATTCCCGGTATCGTCGCGCCGATGCTCGAAACGTTCGACCACGATTCGCGCGTCTTTTCAAACGTTTCTCTAATCGCGTCGTCGAGCGCGGCGCGGACGCCCTCTTTGCCCGATTCTTTGCCAAGCGGGCGCCGCGCGATTCCCGAAAGAGTCGCGCTTCTTTCGCCGGAAGAAGCGACTTCGACGTCGACCAACGCCGACAACGCCTTCGACCCGCCAATATCCAACGCCAATATTTTCGTCGTTTGTCGTTTTTGCTCGCTCATCGCAACCTCGTTCGTTATAAGTCTACGTAAAATATAATACGTAAAGTGAAATCGTAAATTTTCTTATTGTCCGAACCGAAGTTCGATATCGTCTTTTTCGCGGAAAAACGTTTCAACGTCGTCCCAAGCGTTCAAATAATTCTGATAGACGGGCTCTTGACCGACTCGCGCTAAAAGAAATTGGCGCGTTTGTTCGACAAGTTCGCGTTCGCGCTCGCCGTCGAGTTTTCCGCGCAAGACGGAAACGCGCAAAAAGACGAAATACGTGTCGAGGACGTCGCAACGGCAATAACGATGAACGTCGACAAGATTTCCTTCGTCGAACATATCTTGCACCATATCGCCCTTGGCGTCGATTTTACCCGGCTTATGAAGGAGTTTCGACGCAAGATTTAGACCGCCGACAAAAGAGGACGCTCCGTAATTCGTCAGAAAATCGTAAAGATCGAAGTGCGAACTCGCGTAACGATTGCGCGGTTGTTTATAAGACGGAACGTCGTCGGCAAACCACTCGGGAATTGGAATTCCGTAGCGAAAGGCGGTTAGTTCCATTAAAGGCAGATCGAAACCGCGCCCGTTGAAAGTTACGAATTGCGGGAAATTGTAGTAACGCCAGCCGCCCCAGAAACGCTCGCATAATTTTTTCGCGCCGCCGTCTTCGATTTTTAAGACGGACAATTCTTGCAAAGAATAATCGGCGCCGACCTTCGCCAGCGCCAACGAGACGGGCGTATGATAAACGTAGGGCACAAAATCGGAGCCGCGTTGTTCCAGTAATTCGTCGCGATATTCGCGCAACGCTTGCGTCGGAGCCATAGTTCCGCGCGTTCGAATCGCGGAAACCAACGCGGGTCTCGCGACGCTCTCGACGTCGAAAATCAAATAACGCACTGAATCGGAACTAGCGCCCATTGCCAACCTTTCGCAAAAATATTCGTAATATTTCAGCCGTTTGAAGCGAGACGCGCTAGTACGTCGCGCTTTAGAACCGAACGCCTTTAAGACGTAGCCAAGGTTCCGCTTCAAATTCCATAAATAAGATCGTTTGTCGCGTCGAATAAAAGTTTGAAGAAAATTTTACCGCGTTTCCGACGGTTGCGATTTTGGACAAACGTTACGCCGTCTGTTTCTTGGCGACGCGTTTACGCTTAGATTCGGTCGGAATCAAATTTTCGACAAAGTTCTCGACGTCAAGCAAGGAAGGCGCGGTTAAGGCAAATTGACAAGTCTTGTTCAAAAGTTTGAGATCGTTCAGCTTAGTCAACAATCTGCTCAAGCGTTTGGAAGTTTCCTGAAAACGCAACGAAGCGACCGTCTTGATCGTCTTGATTTCGCCCTCGATTTTTCCCTCGCGTTTTCCCTCGATTTTTCCCTCGTCTCTAAGTACGTCTAAAATCGTTTTCATACTCTTCTCCGCCTTTTTGTTTTTAACGCTCAGTCGTAACGATTCCAATTCTCTATGAGTCATAGGACGGTTTGTCGCTGAAACAACGTAATTAACGGACGCTTTGAGCCGCTCGTCGTCCGCATCCGTCCAGTTTTCCATTTCCCCTAACGCGCTAAACAACGTCGAGTAATTCTCCGGCAGTCGCTTGAGACTAGCCGAAGCCATTGACGCGACCATTACGTTAAGAAAACCTTTACGACTAATTCTATCCTCCAAATACATACGCGTTAAATTTACTGTTATCGGCTTGAAGCGAACTTGCGCCTCGCGTAATTTGTCGACGCGCAACGACGAAGGGAGAGGAAAAGAACGTTCCCAAGAAGGCGCTTCAAAAGAGGGATTGGAACCCGTGTAAAACAAAACGACCAAAGGCTGGCAAATAGTCGCGGCGTCGTCGGAATCGGCGCTTTCTTCTGGTTTCTTCAATTCCCCGTCGACTTCAAGCGCGACGTATTTCAACATTTGCGCGATCGTTTTACGGTCGAGCGACGCGCCGCTTTGCGCTTTGTGTTCAACCAACAACTTCAACGCGACGTATTCGTTTTCCTCTTTACAAGGAACGGTAAAAAGCAAATCGGCAATATGTTTGGCGCCGCGCGCGTCGTAAAAATCAGTCGAAAGAAATTTGATTTTATTCGGATCGCCCAAATCGAGCGCTTCGAGTATTTCTTTGGGCAAATATTCGCCTAAAAAACCGGCAAGAAGCGCCGGGTCTTTCAACATAAAATGAAAGTAGGAGTCGTGAATAGACGCGCCCAACTTGAGCGCTCTTTCCACCGCCGCTAGTTGTTCGCGTTTTTTTTCGTCGACGGCGAGCCCCGCGTATGAATCGACGCTCGATTTGGGATTTGATTGCTCTTTCTTTGTTCTACGTTGAGTTTCTTTAGCGCT
>JAZRWW010000117.1:0-1100 GCA_045599865.1 Thermoguttaceae bacterium | reverse complement strand
GACTTAAAGCGGCGGTCGTCTCGATTTCCGTCGGCGATTCGACGGAACTTAGCGCGCCGACGACGGTAACGATACCCGCGAGACAAACGTCCGTCGCGTTCGAACTAAAGGCGCTTAAAGACGGCGAGTTCGACGACGACCAATGGACGACGCTGACGCTTTCTTGCGACGGGTACGAGTCCGTTTCTTCGCAGTTCTGCGTCGCGAATATCGACGTTCCGCAGTTGACGCTCTCGCTCGACAAGAGCAAAGTCGGCGAAGGCGAGACGTTCGAATTGAGGATCGCGCGAAGTTATACGACCGACAAACCGATTACCGTCAAGTTGTCTTCCAACGCGAAGAAACAACTGAACCTTCCTTCAAGCGTCGTTATCCCGGCGAATGAAAGTTCCGTTTCCATTACGGTCGCCGCGATCGACGACGACGCGCCCGAAAGCGAAATCGACGTCAGAATAACCGCGACGAGCGCGAACTTCGTTTCGTCTAGCGCGTCGATTACCGTTACGGACGACGACGAGCCGACGTTGACGCTGGAAGTTCTTACGCCCGTCGTTCGAGAAGGCTCGGGCGCGAACGCGGCTTCGTTCGTATTGTCTCGTCAAACGGCGGCGTCTACTCCGTTGCGCGTTCGCGTGGAAAGTTCGCGTCCAAGCAAATTGTCGGTTCCTAGCGAAGCGACGATTCCGGCGGGCAAATCGTCGATTCAATTTAGTTGCGCGGCGCTCGACGATCGTTTCGTCGACGGAGAAGTTTCCGTTACGATTACCGTGATCGGTATTCTTGAGAATTGCGACTGCTCGATGGCGCCGACGTCGACCGGCGTCGCGAGCGCGACCGTAACGGTTCTCGACGACGACGGACCGACGTTGAGTTTGACGCTCGACAAAGCGCTGTTAAACGAAGGGGACGTCGCGAAATTGACGATCTCGCGCAACACGACGACCGACGCGGCGCTGACCGTGAATTTGACGTCTTCCGACGAATCGGAATTGACGGTTCCGAAAACGGTCGTTATGCCGATCGGAAGCGAATCGGTAGTCGTCGAGGTTCAGGCGGTCAAAGCCCGGGATGCGGTCCAGCAGCCACCCGATCGCCACCGC
>JAZRWW010000116.1:0-20723 GCA_045599865.1 Thermoguttaceae bacterium | reverse complement strand
GAAAAACGCGCCTTGCGTCGCGTGCGGCGAATGTGCGAAACGTTGTCCGACGCAAGCGAAGCGGCTTTGCGGACGATACGTCGAAGTCGACGAACTCGTTAAAGACCTGCTCCTGTCGCGCGAGCTTTTCGTTTCTTCCGGCGGCGGCGTAACTTTTTCCGGGGGCGAGCCGCTCCTTCAGGCGAACTTTCTCGTCGAAACGGCGCGACGTCTGCGCGACGAAGGCGTTCATATCGCCGTCGAAACGTCCGGATTCGCCGCGCCCGAGATTTACCGTAAAGTTCTCGACGCCGTAGATTGGGTCTATCAAGATATAAAACACCCGGACGATACGTTCCACCGTCGGTATACGGGCGTTTCCAACGCGCCGATACTCGCCAATCTTCAAACGTTAAAAGATTCGGGCAAGCCTTTTGTTATTCGCGTTCCCCTCGTACCAACAGTCAACGATTCGCCCGAAACGCTCGAAAGAATCGCGGCGTTACTGACGGACTCCAAGGCGTTGCAAGGCGTCGAGTTACTGCCCTATCACGCGTCCAGCGGCGGCAAATACGCGTTACTTGGGCGTCAACCTCAAGAAATATTCGCAGAAAAAGAAATTGGCGACGAAGCGCTGGAACCTTTTCGTAAGCGCGACGTCCCCGCGCGCGTTTTGTGACGCGCCGTTCGTTCGCTTTCAAAACAGTCTGGAGAAAAAATGACCGCGAAAAAAGCGCCGCGCGTCGACGTCGTAAAACACGAGTCCGCGTCGATTACGACCGAAGCGTCCGCATCGTCCCCAAAAAACGCGTTTAATTCCTTCTTACTCGCGGGCGCGTCGATTTTCCTCGTCGCCTCGCTCTTTTCCGCTCCGGAAGGAGCGATCCGCGAAGGAGACTATCTTCCGATCGTCGAGTTGTTTTTACTCCTTCTGACGGGCGTTAGATTTTGCCTCTATCGTTTGGGACGCGAATCGCTCGAACGGAACGACGATCCGAAAAACGCGCGGTCATCCTCGACGCTTTGGATCGACCGTTTTCTAGGCTTTTTCGCGCTTTTTGCGACGCTTTCCTACGCTCGAGTCGCGGTCTTTCGCGTCGGCGACGTTCGTTTGGCGACAAACGCCTATTGGACGTTCGTCGCCCCCGTCGCGTTTTATTTCTTTCTGCGCTCTTGTCATACCCGTCTTTCGAAGGGCGCCGTCGTCGGCTTGACGCTGGTCGTTCTTGTCGGCGCCGTCGTCCAAAGCGCTTGCTCCGCGTATTCTTACGCCGTACTGAATCCTCAACTACGCGAAGCGTATCGCGCCGACCCGGAAAAAATGTTGAAAGAAAACGGTTTAGAGTTCGGTTCAAACTCGCGCGAGCGTCTGTTGTTTGAAAAGCGTCTACTCGAAAGTTCCGAGCCGACGGGAACTTACGGACTTGCCAACACGCTTGCGGGTTTACTCGCGCCGGCGTTCGTATTGGCGTTGTTCGTCGCGCCTTGGAAAAGAACGTTTTTACGCGCGTTCGATAAGAAAACAAGCGCCTCGTCCAGATTCGCGGCGCTTGGCGCGGCGACGTTTTGGACGCTTTCGCTTCTCTTAATTTTGTTCGTCCTTGTCCTCACGAAAAGCCGATCAGGCGTCCTTGCCGTCGTTTCGGGGCTCGTTTTGTATCTCCTGCTTTCGTTGCGACGATTCGCACGACGAGATAGAAAAACGACTATTCGCGTCGCGCTTGGAATCGTCGCGGTTATATTGTCGGCGGTCGGCGTCTTAATCGGCGCGTTAGCCGTCGGAATCGTCGATCAAGAAGTCTTCGCCGAAGCGGGCAAATCGTTGGGGTATCGATTAGATTATTGGCGCGCCTCATTGGCGATGATATGCGATTATCCCCTCTTGGGAATCGGACCGGGCGAATTTCAAGCGCTATACGCCCGATATATTTTGCCGACGGCAAGCGAGTTTATCGCCGACCCGCATAATTTCGTTTTCGAGCTTGCCGCGCTCTTCGGCATACCCGCGCTGATTTTCTACGGTCTGTTTTTACTATCCCTTTTTTACGAGGCGTTAATTGGCAAAAAAAACGCTTCTACGCTTCAAAACGCGTGCGACGACGAAACGTCTTTCGAGCGGAACGAAAACGCCTCTTCCCCTTCCTCCGTTCCGAAATCCGTTTGGTTCGGCGCCTTCTTGGGACTCGTCGTCCTATTATTCTGCGCGCCGTTCCAGTCGGCGCCGGTCGACTTTAAATTCCTGTTAATCGCGGCGGCGCTCTTCGGAATCGCGTTCTTCGCCGCGCGTCTACTCTTTGCAAACGTCGACCTCGAAAAAAGGGCGACTAACGACGTTTGGGTCGCGACGCTGGCGACTGCCTTAATCAACCTATGCGCGGCGGGCGGAATAGGCTATCCGTCGATCGCCGTTCCGTTTTTCTTATTCGCGGCGCTTCTAGCAAACCGCATAGACGATTATAATTGTTCTAGTAAGACGCAGGTTTCGCCCGAGCCGAAGCGTCGGATTCTCTTTAGGGTAAAAAACGCGGAAAGCGGAGCGTTATTCGCTTCCGTCGCGCTTTTATTATTCTTTCATTTCACGGCGTTTCAGCCGTTTTGTCGCGCGCTGTTGTTTAAAACGCGTTATTCCCTCGAAAGCGCGTCGACTAGTCCGTATCTCGATGCGTTAAATTCGGGCGCGTCGGAACGCGTCGATAGATTTTCAACGCCCGTCGCCCTGCAGTTTTATTACTTTGCAACGCGACAATATTTCGAAAAACCAAGCGAGCAAAACAAGGCGCTATGGCGGAAGACGCGCGAACAGTTGCGAAAAAATTCGCCCAATTCCGCCCCTTGGCGCGAAAACTGCGCCGATTTAAGTCAAGCGCTTTACGAGCGCGACAAAACGCGAACCGAATTTAGGGACGACGCGCTGGAGTTCTATCGAGAATGCGTCGAACGCTCGCCGACGGAATGTTCAACGCGCGCGAAATTGGCGCTCTTCGAATTCGAAATCGGAGAAGTTGAACGCGCGAAAATCGACGCGAAAGAAGCCTTGGAACAGGACGAAAGAACTCCTCACGAAGACAGAAAACTTGAAGACGACCTAAAGAAAAAGTTGAACGACGCGCTTAAATAAGCGTTTTGGGGTTGACAGACGATAGTCCTCGTAATTTCAAAACACGGCGAATTCAAGGACTATCGTTTCAAATCGCGTCTATTTCGTGGTAACGCGACTCAACCAAATCGCGTTGTTCGAGCCGCGCGCGACGCAATCTTCGACGCCCTTCTCGCCGCCTCCTCGTTTCGACTGCATCCATTCGGCGGCGACAATCCAACTCTCTTTGTCGGAAATCTGCGTTACGCCAAAATTGCCAAGTCTCGCGCCCCTTTCGGGTACGGCGACGCGTTCCGTCTCGCGCAAAAGCGTTAGGGACGCGGGATCGACTTGAGCGATAAACAACGGGGCGCGGTTGCGAAAAACTTGTTCGTTTTCCGGCGTCTTGCGCGTGTAGACAAGCCAAAGTTTGCCGCCGTTTACGAGCCAGTGTTGTTGCGTGTTGGCGTTTCCGATCGTTTCGCCCGTTTCAAGCCAGCGCCAAGGTTTCGGCTCGCTAAAATTGAGTCCGTCGGAACTTACGGCGACGTAGCCTTGCGCGTCGTTGCGCAACGTCAAATAGAATCGACCGTTGAATTCTATCAGCGACGGCTCGCCCAGTCCGCGCGGAACGTTTAATCGCAACGGCGCGCCCTCCTCGACGTAACGCAATTCCTTGCCGTCGAACGAACATTTGACGACGATTACTTGAGAACAGCCGGGCGTCTCCTCGCAAGGCGCGTAAAAGGGCATAAGAATCGACCCGTCGGACAAGTCGCAACGTTGAACGCAACCCGCCCCGCCCAAGGACGTCGCGCTTGTAAACGGAACGCGCAAAAGCGCCATGTCGCTCCAACGTCGGGTCGTCGGATCGAAAACGGAATACCAAAGGCGCGACTCGACAAAACCGTCTTCAGACGCCTCGCGACTTTCGCGACGCTTCGAAACTTTGTTCTGTTCGTAAGTCGCAAGATGACCCGTAAGAAGAACTTCGCCGCTTGCGTCGTGCCAAGAAGGCGTTCCGTCGCAAGGACAGTTCTCGACGCCTTCGACGGGAGAATACCGTCCCAAGCCCGACTGTTCTTCGAAAGGCGTCCACGTCGCGCCGTCGTCGGAACTCGTCGACGATTCGATCGCGTAAAAAACGTCGCTACCCGACAGGAGCAACTTTTGCGAAGTCAACACGGCGTCTCCGTCCGGCGTTTTCGCGGCGCGCGCGTGAACGCGGCAAGTCTTGCCGTCGAAGCCTTCAAATATAATTCGCGGCTCGATCGTCAACGCGTCCGCCTTGTCGCCGTAAACGCTGGGCAATTCTTCAAACGTATAAAACGCCAAATCGAGTTCGACGACCTTTTGAAGGATTTTTTCAAGAATGGCGGGTCTAATGAAATGCGACTTGCCTTCCGGGACGATATTGTGCGAATAAAGCGTTAAAATTTCTCCGCGATTTTTTGCGCGTTCAAGCGCGGGAAATATTTGTTTCTCGAGGAATTCGTCGTCGGCGCCGTCGCAACCTTTGCCGGTAAGCGCGAATTTTTGCGCGACTTGATCGCAAGGCGTGAAAAAAACGTCCTTTTCGGCGATCGTCTCGCCCTCGTCCAGCCCGACGCCGGTACGCGCGTGTCGAAAGATTTTACTCAGCGCCTCGTCGGCGCGCGCGTCGTTTTGGCTCATTGGATACGCGAAGGCTTTCGGAGCGAATCCCCGTTTGGTCAACTCCTCTTGCGCGGGCGTAATTTCGTCGGCAACCAACGCTTCGACGCTCTTACTCTCGACGTAATCGACCGACTTGACGTGTCGAACGCCGTGATTGCCGATCGCAAAGCCAGCCTCGCGCAACAGGTTCAAATTCTCGACGTCGCTTTCCTTCAAACCTCCGGGCGAGTTGATAAAGAGCGTCGCTTTGGCGCCGTATTTTTTGAATAGGTCGACGTTCTTAGCCCAATTTCCAATATTGTGAACGTCGTCAAACGTAAGAGTAACGCCCGACTTCAACCGGGTCGGCTCCTGCGCGCTTGACGTCGCCAAAAAGCCCGGCGCCAACGTCAAACAGAAAGCGGACAGATAAAAGAAGAAAGATTTCATTGTCGTTCCTTGAACGTATGTTCTCTTAATGCGACGATCGCCTTTAAGACGTCCGATTAGCGTCGCGTCGACGTCGAAAACAAACGCGTCTCGTAAAGCTAACCGAAAATCAAAAAGGCGAATGCAAAGCTCGATTTAGAAGTTCAAACTCAAACGTCGCAAAGTTTCACGGCGTTATAGAGGGACTCGATCCCGTGCTTCGGAATAAATTCGTGCGCGACGTAACCTTTGTAACCAAGGTCTTTAATGGCGCGCATAATCGCGGGATAATAGAGTTCTTGTTGATCGTCGAGATCGTTTCGACCGGGACAACCAGCGGTATGAAAATGCCCGATGCAGTCGAAGTCCTTGCGGATATGATAGATAATATCGCCTTCCATACGGTGCATATGATAAATATCGTAGAGCAACTTGACGCGCTCGCTTCCGACGCCCTTGACCAAGTCGACGCCCCACTCGACCGTGTCGGCCATATAATCGCCGTGATCCTTCGAGTTGAGCAATTCCATATTGATATTGACTTTGTACTTTTCGGCAATTTGGGCGACGCGTTTGAGCGCCTTAATGCAATTTTTCAAGCCGGTCGCGTCGTCAAGTCCTTTGCGATTTCCGGAAAGGGAGATCAGATTCGGAACTTTAAGTTCCGCCGCCATCGGAATATACTTCTCGTAAGAAGCGACGATGCGGTCGTGGTTCTCTTCGCGATTGATTCCGACGGGAATTTGCACTTCGGGCACGTTCCCCATCGTAACGGTCATACCGTGTTTGCCGACCAGTTCCCAATCTTTCGGATCGATCAAATCGACCCCGACCATTCCCATACCCTTGCAAATTTCGCAAAATTCGTCAAGGGGAATCGACCCGAAGCACCATTTGGAAACAGACTGTTTAATATCGCCCTTGAATCCCTCGGGCACGGTAAATTTTTTCTCTTCCGCCAAGGCTTTTCCTCCTAAAACGCTCGTCGCCGCAACTCCGACCAACGAAGCACCGATCATTTCACGCCGCGTCATATTGTTTTTCATTGAATTATTCCTGTTCTGTAAATGGTTACGATTGGGACGCTCGACGCCCCGAAACAGATTATATCAGGCAAGAAAACAAAAGTAAAGAGTCGAAGGGCTCGATTCGACAAGAACTTTTACATATTCCCCAAACCGAGCAAGCCTTCCTCTTGTTTATTTTTATCGAACATAAAGACCGGTTCGATCGACAAATTGACGCCCCAGTTGTCCTTGCTCTCGTTTCGACTCGCGCCAAGCGTAACGACAAAGGACTCGCCAATACGACTGATCGTCGCCTTTTGACCAATGTTATATCCTTCGCCCAAATCATACGAATTGCTAAATCCCATTCCCCACTTTTCCGACGTACGATAGGTTACGCCGAAATTCAAGTAGGTCGAATCGATCGGTCCGCTTAAACGATCGACGCCCAAATAACAAGAACTCAAACCGGGTCGACGACGCTGAAAACCGACGCGCGTAATCTTTTGTCCCGTTCCCCAGAAGTCGTACAGACCGGAAGAAAGAACCGCAAATCGATCGCCGACTTGCCAGCTGGCGTCGTAATCAAGGAAACCGGGCACGTTGCCAAAATTCTGCTTTTTATCCGGGTATAAATTAAGCCCGGCGTTAAACGTAATCCAATCGACGACGCGACGCGCGCCGACGGGACCGCGTTTCGTTTGCCAACGATTGTCCCAGCCGAGTCGAACAAGTTTCAAATCGTCGGCAAGTTCCGTCGAAGGCGAAGTTACGTTTCCCGCGATGATTCCCTGTCGAATCGCGTAATAACGCTCGTCGGAAGAAACGGGAATCGCGCCGCCGAAGGTCGTTACCGAATAACGACGTCGAAAATCTTCCACTTGCCAATCGTCGATTTGATCATATGCGACTAATTCCGTGTAATTCTTACTTGCGTCGGAGAAAGAAACGTCTGTCGTAAAGTTCATTTTATGCGCAAGACCGTTCAAATACCAAGTCTTGCTTTCGACGTCGGAATCGACCTTCCAGACGGGCAAATTAAAACGAACGCCTAAACGACCGTACAAACGACCAATATTTTTTTGCGAAACGCCCTCGCCCCAAAATCCGTATTCGCCCAACGCGTAAGGAGTCGTCTTAACGGGTCCGAGCGCCAAAGGCAAGTCGACTTCTTGACGCGACGAAAAAACGACGCCGTCGCGCGCAAGCGTCGAAGCGTAACTCGCTTGATCGCTCGTCGATTCGGGCGACAGTTCCCAATTCAAGTAACGGAAAAGCGCGCGTTCTTCGTCCGACTCCGGCGCGTCCGTCGCCTTGAACTGCGCGTAACCGATCTTCGTATGTTCGTACCAAACGAGGGGCGACTCGCAAAGCGCTTGACCCAACAAGTAGTGGTCGAGACGCGGCAACCAATTCGACTGCGTATAAAAAGAGTTGGTTCGCACGGAAGTCGTCAAGCCCAACGACGAATTGTTGATCGTGTTTTTAAGTTCGAAGCTCGTCTGAGGATTCGACGACGTTTTCCATTCCTCTTCGAAAAATTGGGGAATGTAATTCCGATCGCTCGAAAAACCAGCCTGCGCCGTCAAAAGCCAGCCGTCTTTAAATTGACGTCCGTCAAGCCAATTCGCCGTCTCGCAATCGCAAGAAAGCTCCTGACGATGTTTCCAAACGCCGCGATAGCGATACTTCTTTTCGGGCGTCAAAGAACGACGACCTAAACCAAGATTATCCTTGCCTTTGTCGTAAATCCCGTAAAAATTCGCCAAACCGACGGCGCGCGAATTTTGCGAACAACAAAGCGAATCGCGCGAATAGGAAAACGTCGTTCCGTGTCCAAACCCGCGCTTGGAAAGATAATCGAGGTTTAAATCCCAATCGACGCCTTCGGGACGCGACTCCGTCATATTGAAAAGCTGGTACGGATTCCAACTCGAACGAACTTGCGTTCCAAGCACGCCGTCGCGTCCAAATTTCAGACTGCTCACGTACAACGAACGATCCTTCAATTCCATCGCCATCCAAGGCCAATAGAAGACGGGCATGCATCCGAGCGCGACGTAGTTGTTTTCCGCGCGAAGATATTCTCGCTTCTCCTGCAAAGGCGCGCCCGTCTTTGGATCGACAAGCGCTTGTTTCGTCGCGGCGTCGTATAACGAGTTTTGTTCAAGACGTCCGTAAATAGCGTCCGACTGCAGTCGATATTTCGGTTCGCCCATCATACTGGTGGACGCCCACGCGTCGGTCGCATAGAACGAATTTGGATCGGTCTGGACGATTCTTGACGCGCCAATTCGAAAATACGAATCCTCGACGCCCGGCGTTTCCGCGATCATTTCGGCGTTTTCAATTATTCCGACGCGGTTCTTTACGTCGTAATACATTTTTTTAGCGTAGACGACGTTTTCGCCCGCGCGGAACACTACGTTTCCGTCCAAGTAAATTTCAAAATCAAGATCGCTTGACGTCTCTTGTTCTTGTTGAAGGGACGAAGTTAGCCCCTTGGCGTCTTTTTCGATCCAAACCGTCGCTTGGTCGGCGGACAATTCGATCGTATCGCCAATAGGCAATTTGTTGAAATTTAATCCTTGTACGACTAGCGTAAAGCCGTTGGAAAGGAACCAGACGTCTTTTCCGTCGCCCGTCGCGCTAGAATCGGCGCGACGCGTCGTCTTGGCGCCTTGGTCGTAACGATTGTAAAAACGCCAGCGTCGAAAAGACTCCAAATTAGACTTCTGCGACGGTTCCAATACGTCGGCTTGAGCGGTCTCTGGAACTTCCTGAATCAACTCGCCGTCCCCGGAGTCAAGCCAGCCTAACGCCGTTCCTTTATCCGAACTTTTCCGTTCAGACGGCTCGCTCGCAACGTTCGACGCTTTAGGAGCGGGCGGAATCGTCGACGCGTTCTCGTTCCGCGCCAATAAGTTGCCGCTTGACGTCGACGTTTCGCGTTGTAAGAATCCCAACGCGCGAAAATAAACTTCGTCGGGCGAAAGTTGGTCTTCGCCCGGCGTCGCTATACGCAAATCAAGCGCGCCGGACGTCTGAAACGTTCCGAGCCAAGCGTCGCCGTTAGTTTTCGCGGAAGCGCAGACGGAATCAAGTTCCAGAATAATCGGAGTCGATTTGTCTCGTTCCAAATAGACGCGAACTTGACCGCCCGTCGCGTCTTGAGCGACGTTCGACCAAAGAACCGCGATCGGAGCGGACGCGACGCCCGAGCCTTGCGCGACGCGGCAATCTCCATACAGAACGTACACCTCGCCGAATTCGTCGTCGGCGCCCTTCCAGCCGTACTGCGAGGAAACGACGATCGGAACGTTCTGAACGGGCGCGACGGGCGCGTATAAGATCGAATCGCCAATATTTTTCGTTTCGAATTGTCGAGCCGTTTCGTCGATTTGCGAATTTGCGTCTATGACGGACGTTCCAGTTTCATCGTTGGAAAGGAAAACGTTTGACTGTTTTTCGCCAAGAGCGCCGGAAAATGTTCCGTCGACGGTCGCAACGTCTGCAGGAATTTCAGCGCTTTCGTCCGTTTCAGCGACGTAAGAAGGCGGAACGGCTACGTATGAATCGATTAAACCGTTGGAAGCGAAACTCAGCGGCGCGTTCAGAAAAACAGAAATCGAAAGAGTCGCGGCGAGAAGAAAAATAATTTTTCCGTCTGCGCGCAACGCTCCAGCGCCCCTTTGCAAACGTCTCCAAACGCTGACAAAGGGTCGTCGAAAAACAACCGACAAGCGCCGACTTCGTAACGACATACGCGCAATAATCAACTAAAGGAAACGACGCGAACCGCCGCATCCTTAAAACTTTAATATTTCCAACGCGTTCGCCGCATATTAAAAACGTTCCTTTTCGACGGATCCAAAATCAAAAAGAACGCCAAAACACTGCGGCGTAACGCGTTAAATTCTCGTCTTTCATTATTGTCGCTTTCCGTGAAGAAACAGCAACGACGCCGTTTGAAACGATTCTAACGGAAAACGACGACACGCGTGCAGTATAAGAAGAACGCCGCGAAGAATCAAGCCCAAAATGAACGAAAAAGAAAAGGCGTCGTCGAGACAAGACGCTAAAAAGAAAAAGCGTCGACCTCTAAAAAAGAGCCCGACGCTAAGGCGATCGTCAAATCGGCGGCAATTTCAAAAAGAAGCCTCTGGAAGAACCTTCACATTTTCTAAGGCAGACTCGTCGATCGGCGCGCCCGTTTCCATAGCGCCGGAAATTTGAGCGGCAGCCGCGTCCATATCTGCGGCTTCAGTTGCAATCGGAGCAAATCTAGCTTCAACCGACGCGTTGGAAAATTTCGACGTAAAGGAACCGAAGCGCATACCGTTCAAAGCAAGAAGGTCGCCGTTCAGATACGCGCGCCAAAATTCAGTCGACGCAACGCGAATTGTCTCCTGATAGGGCGCGTCGTGAGCTTGTTTGGACGCCATCCTATGCCCGGCGTAAACGCGGTGATCGCCGCCCTGAAGCACAACGAGAAAACGATCGTTCAAAGAAACGCCGTCAAACGGTATGCGGCGCTGATACGCTTTCGTCGTTCCAACAATTCCGTCGTCCTCCGTGCCGGTCAAAACCATCGTCGGCGCTTCGACGGACGCATAAACGACCCCGCTCTGGTTCGCCTCGCAAAAAACCGGCGGCGACAACGCCAACACGGCTGCGACGCGCGGATCCTTCAACGAAACGCCGTTATCGGGCGGAAGTTGACCGGCGACAAGCAAAGAAGCCAAAGCGCCAAGGTCGTTTCCTGCGACGCCAATACGCGCCAAATCGACGTCGGAGCCCAACGAACCGAGACCAGAGTGGGACGCGTAAAGAAAATCGATCGCCGACGAAATCGCGACGGCTCTATCGCGCGCGGTCCAATACCGCTGATACGCCTCGCGAAGTTCGTTCATCGCTCTCAACTTGCCGCGCCAAACCGACTCGTCGCTTCCAGGATGACGCAAGCAAAGGACGACGGCGCCGTCGCGCGCCCAAGAACGCGCCAAATACGAAAAGTTTTCCGCCGAACTCCCGAGCCCATGGGAAAAAATTATCGCCGAAAAACTACCGCCGTCGGCGGGAGGAGTCGTCGGATAATAAGCAAGCGCGCTATACGACGAACCCGTCCGCGAAGTCCAACGCACTTCTTTTACGCCTACAGAATACCTTGAAACGTTGGAACCAGAACGATCAACACTCGCTCCGTATCGCTCGAAACCTACGGACGTCGCGCTAAGTCTATTTGAAACGACGCGACTCTCATATGCGACGACCGAAAGAGAAGACGTCAGAATAGAAACAAGAACCGACGCCCCGAAAACTCGACGCCATAAACGCGACGAGCAAAAAAATATTCGACTAGAATCGTTCATCGATCGTTTTTTCCTATCGCGAGAGGGAAACGGGAAACGATAAACCGCCGTTGACCAAGCGCAAAAAAACGCAAGACCACAAAACGGATGAGGCGGGATTCGAACCCGCGGACGGGGTAAACCGTCGCCGGTTTTCAAGACCGGTCCCTTAAACCGCTCGGGCACCCATCCTTACAACTACGCCGACCAAGCCGACTCAATGCCGACAAGGCTCTATAATTGTATACGCGATTCCTTTATCGTCAACAGGCGCTCTCTAATCTTACTTAAAAACTTTCTAACGAGTCCAAAGCACGCCATAAAAGAACGTTTTGTATCGATTATAACCGTTTTACAAGGTTCCGTCGTCTTTGCTCGGGCGTAATAGACCGACCAATTTTTCTATCAAAATAATGGAACGAGGTCCAGGAACAGTCGCAAAATTGTCTGGAATCGGGTAAATACGTCCTTCTTTCACCGCTTCGACGTTTGTTCCGAGCGTTTCCCATTCCGCACGACGCGCGAGTATTTGCGCGGCGCGCTCCTCTTCGTCGTATTCGGTTCCGTCGGTCGACAAATCGACGATCGCGTCGGGATTTAACGCAAGTATTCCTTCATCGTTGATAGTAGGCGCCGCGCCAAGCATAGAATCGGCGCAATTTGTCGCCCCGACTATTTCTAGTATTTCGTTAAAATACGGGTTTTGCGCGGCGACATAAACCTCGCCAAGGCGTTTGGTTCCGAAGGTTCGATAGAGAGAAATCAAAACGCGCGGCTTAGGACGATTCGCGACGCTTGAGCGCGCCGATTCTATCCGCGCTTGAAATTTGTCGCGCAACTCGCGTCCGCGTTCTCGCGCGCCTTCTTGCTTTCTGACCCCCGATTTAGCGACGACGCCCCGTTCCGCGCGTTCACCTAGAATCTCAAACGAGGCTCCGACGCCCTCTAACGACGAATGATCTACAACGACGGTTGCAATTTTAAATTTTTCAAGACTCTTCGCAAGAACTTCGTTTTCTTTGAGTAAGACGACAAAATCGGGTTCTAATTCGACGATAGCCTCCACGTTGAAATTATACAAACTACCTATTTTGGGCAAATATTCAGTTTCTTTCGGATATTTGCAATAATCGGAAACGGCGACGACCGACTCGCCAAGTTTCAATTCAAATAGGGTTTCGGTAATGCTCGGCGCAGTAGAAACGATTCGAAGCGCTTTTGAACTCCCTTCGCCAACGTTCGACGTTTTTTTTTGCGAAGAATCGGCGCAACCGCATAACGACGAAAAAAACGTCGTTAGAATAAGAACCAAAGAACCAAAGGAACAAACCTTTTGTTTTACTCGTGCCCAACGGAACATCGATTCGCCTCGCGCGCTAGAGTAAATCAAGAAACAAAAAACAAGAAACAAAAAAAGCCCTGCAAAAGCAAGGCTTCAAAAACGCCCCAACAAGGACTCGAACCTTGGACCCAGCGGTTAACAGCCGCTTGCTCTACCAACTGAGCTATCAGGGCAAAACGAACGACAAACGTTCAAAAAAGCGCCCCAACAAGGACTCGAACCTTGGACCCAGCGGTTAACAGCCGCTTGCTCTACCAACTGAGCTATCAGGGCAAAAAGAACGACAAACGTTCAAAAAAAGCGCCCCAACAAGGACTCGAACCTTGGACCCAGCGGTTAACAGCCGCTTGCTCTACCAACTGAGCTATCAGGGCGTGCGCTAAGGTAATTACTCCCAGCGCAGAATATATTACCACAAACGTCTTGTTTAACAAGGGGTAATTTTAAAATTTTGTCAAAAAGCCAATCCAATTCCAACGCTAACGACGTCAATCAAATTTCTTCCCGTAAGTCTTCCAGCGATTATGCAACCACCAGTATTGATCGGGCGCCAAACGCGCTTGTTCTTCCAGCTTTGAAGCGTGCCACTGCGTTATTTGTTGAACGGTTTGAATATCGTCGGGCAAGGCGCGCGGATCTAAAGAATCGACGACTCGCATTGTAAAATTCAACGGAATATCGTCGCGCCTTGTCGCGAAACAGACGTAAATCGGCGCGTCGTACTGAACGCTCATTAACGCCATCGCTTTGTAGGCGGAGGCAGGACGGTTAAAGAATTTGATCCAAGCGCCCTTCTTACCGGCGGATTGATCCGCCAAAAACGCCATAACGCCGTTGTTTTGCAATACGTCGAGAATATCTTCAAAACCTTCGTTTTTGTCGATAATAAACTGACCCGTGCGACCGCGAAAATCGACGATAAAATCGTTTAGATAGGGGTTGTCCAGTTTCCGCGCGACTGAAAAGGTCGGATAACCGAGAAGACCAAGAAGAAAACCGCCGATCTCGAAGTTGCCGAAATGCGCCGTAATCAGAATGATCGGTCGATCCTCTTGCAAAGCGGAGAACATTCCGCGCCCGTTCTCAATAACGACGCGTTCCCACCAATTTAAACCGTGCAACTCGCGAGGCGCGTGCGCGACTTCCGCAACCATCAAAAAAAGATGCGCCCACATTTTGCACGCTATGCGACGACGCTCGTCAAGCGGTTTTTCTGGAAAAGCATATTTTAAGTTGGAGTCGACAAGTTTGCGTCGAACGCGCAAGACGTCGTAAAAAAGAAACGCCAAATATTCCGAACAACGCTTGCAAACGTCCAAAGAAATAGACTGAACGAAACATATCGAAAAACGAACGATCAAATAAACGAGGTAGTCGGCAATATTTCGTATTTTTTTTTTCATCGTTCGTCGGCGTCCTTTGCCGCCGTCCTCCTTTTCTCCGTTCAAAGTCGTCCAATTAACGGAAAAAACGCGCGCTAAGGAACGTCCTTAACGCGCGCCGCCAATATCTACTCCGACGCAATTCAAGCGCGGAATCGCTCGTCGTTTATTAAAGCGACTTATGAAAAGCTCTCATAAAAAGCGACGAAACTCAACGTAATCACTCGGCTTCGTAATTACGACGGGAACGATCCCCGAAATTGCGATCCCCGTAACTACGATTACGATAGCCGTTGCGCGGCTGTTCGGAAGCGCGCGCTTCGTTGACGCGCAACGAACGCTGATCAAGTTCCGTAGAATCCAACGCTTCGATCGCGGCTTTCGCTTCGTCGTTATTCGGCATAACGACAAATCCGAATCCCTTGGAACGATTCGTCTCGCGATCCTTGACGACGGCGGCGGACTCGACGGTTCCATATTGTTCAAACGCGGCGCGCAGACCGTCTTCGGTCGTACGATAAGCAAGATTTCCAACGTAAATTTTCATTTGAACACTCTCTTCTTCTCTAAAAACCCATCGCAAGAATTGTCGTTTTGCCGATACGCGACGCGATTTAGACGTCAAGTCCGCGCGCTAACAAACGCGACGCGACGCAACGCAAATCTAAAAAGTCGCCCCCGTCTTTTCTTCGTCTATCCTTTGAAAATCTTAACAAGCGACTACAGGTCGAGATCGAATATTTTTTGCTATCGGACAAAAACGCCGCGTTCAAAATCGTTCGTTTCTGAAAGGAACGCTTCAGAAATTCCCAACAAAGTCCCCAAATTAGCAAAGAGACCAACGGCATAGCAAAAGAGAGAAGAAGAGAAACGATCGTCTAACGACAAACGTTCCTTAACCGCAATCTTAACAAAGCGCAATCCCTAACAAATCGTTTTTCAGTCGATGGAGGCGGCGGGAATTGAACCCGCGTCCCGCGACGTCTCCACTAGGACGTCTACGCGCGTAGTCGATTCTTTAAAATTTAATCCCGTTGAACCCTTATCGACGACGGTTTCGCAAGGACGATTCGAAAGCTTGATTTAATCTCGCGCGTGTTCGACGCGACGCAAGACGATCCGAATTTATCGACCGCGTTTTTCGCCTCTTCGGCTAAGACTCAAACGCGGGGTCGCCTTTTCTTAGGCGGCCATAGCCATTTGGTTATTGGCAATTGAAATTTTTAATCGGCTTTTTACGAGGCCCACCGATCAACCTCGGCACGCAATCCACGCTTCGCTCGCCCGGTCGAACCCAGTTCGCCCCCGCAACTGCAAAACTTACCATATTATAATAACTTTTTTTTCATATAAAAGGGCAAGCGGAAAATTTTTGAAAAAAAACGCTTAAAAAATTTACCCGTTCGCCGCTAACAAAAAACGTCGGACTCGTTCCTCTACTTTTGTCGAGGAGAAACGAAAATCAACGTCTGATTTCCGACTAATTTCACGGGAATCGAAGCGTCTTCGGCTTCATACGTCTTGACGCTTCCCAACTTCGGATCGAGAACCATCCAACGTTTCGAATCAAACGAGACGTTCGCGTTCAAACCGTTCAAGCGCAAATTTCCCTCCCAAGGCTCGCGAACGGCGTTTGTTACCGTAAAAATTAAACGTCCGTCCCGTTCGAAAGCGCCCTCGATCAAACAGGGATTCCCCGGCTCGGGCGACAAGCGCGATCCAGTAAAAGTCCCCAATTCTTTTGCGACGTCTTCCCAGATATTGAGCGGCGTTTCTTCGTCGACCCAATATTCTCTAAACGCGGGATCGTCCCAATCGTAGTCGATTTTTTCCGACCAACGCGGGAAAATAACGCCGCTGAATTTTCCCTTAAGTCGCGCCGCTTCTTCGGAGTTTTTAGGATTCTTCGTCAAACTGTCAAGCGTCTCGCGATCGACGACGCAAAAGGACGTTTGAACGCGCGAAAGTCCCGTTCCAAGAATAAAGAAGGAATCGAATATCTGTTGCGCGCGTTCCGTCTGCTTCGAACGGTCGACCAAAGAACCCGCGTAGGGGCGAAATTCCGACTGCATTTCTTCGATCGGATAATAAAGCAAAATCGGACGTTCGGGCGTCGCGTCTCGCAAAACGGCGTTAAGTCGCCCGACGAACCGACAATAATCGCCGTGCGTTTTTTCGTTTCGGTACTCGGCGCCGCCAATTCCGTAGTAGAGCGTAAACTCGGTGACGCCAAAGGCCGCTTGCCAAGCCGCCGCCGCTTCCATCGTTTCCAAATCGACGGGCTTGCGATCGCCTGAATTGAGTTGCGAGAAATCGCTAATTTCCGTCATTACGCGACGTTCGCCTATAAATTCCGCAGCAGAACAAGGAAACGCGGCGGCGAGCCAGCACCCGTAAAAATAAGCGTTCGGATCGGAATTGAGCATATCGAGACCAGGTAAGTCAAATTTCTTGAGAGCCTTGAGCTTATTCCCGTCAAGTGGAACGTGCATAATAATGTTTTCTTCGTAGAGCGTATGCCCGGAAGCGACGGGACCGTCGGGGTCTTCGCGACAAAACTGCCGAATCTGACCGTAAAAACGTTCGGAATATAACTCGCTCAAAAGCGTCCAGAACCGGCGTCTGACTTTTTTGTCAAGCGCGGAATCGCCTTCGAAAAGGGATTTAAAATTCGGACGCAACTCTTCCCCATATTTCTCCAAATACTTTTCTTCAACGTCGTCGTACCACGAAACAACGGGCGTCATTTTTTTATTCGGATCAAGAGGATCAAGCGTCGGAACTTTCGAACGAATATGCTCTTCTTGGATAATTCCCAAATTTGCCGCCATCATCGAGGGCTCGTCGGTAAAAAACGCTTCGACGTAATCGTATAATTCAGGCTTTAAAACTTCCTTGTAACGTCGATGCGTAACGTCGATAAAACGCTTCACCGCCTCTGGATTGAGCGGGTTAGGATAGCGACGAGCTTTGAAAACGTTGTTGCTCGAGTGCGTAAACTCATAGCAATCGCGAACGTAATAGGGCGGATCGTGTTCGGGATCGTAAGTCAACTCCAAAGACCAGAGATCGGGTCGACCTTCGAGAACGACTCCGCCCGCGCTAAGACTAGGATAACCGTCCTCGTCGTATATCCAAACGCGCATCTCGCCGTCTTTGAGATTCTGAACGCCGACGCGAAAACGTTCCCAGTTCGCGTCGGATCGTATGTACTCGGCGCCCCCGACGTTGACGACCAACCCGCCAAGTCCGCAAGCGTCGCGATAATACTCGACCGTCTTAGGATCGGTTAAATCGCGCCCGTGAACTATCTGCAGAGGACGAAAAACCCGAGGAGGAGTCGTAAAATCGGAAAGCCAAGCGTCGGAAAGAAACGCGCCTTCTTTGGGGGCGTACTCGATTATGCCAAGTTCGCCGTCGTTTTGCGCCGAACCGGGCAAAATGATTTCAGACTCGACGCCAACGGCAAGTCCGCCCGACGCAAGTTCCTGAGCCGAAGCCGAAGAAAAAACGCCAAGCGTCAAGCCAAACGCAAAAATAGAGAACAAAAAGACTCGAATTTTCACTATCGCTCCTATTTTATCGATTTTCTTTCGGGAAAAAATTGGTTATGATCGTTCGCGAAACGTACTCCGAATTGAAAACTACGCCGTTCGTCTTTTGACGACGCGTTTAGCTTTGGGGGTAGCGCGCGTCAAATTTTCAACAAAATTTTCGACGTCGAGCAAGGAAGGCGCCGTTAAAGCAAATAGTCGAATTTGATCCAAGAGTTTCAGATCGTTAAATTTGGTCAACAACGACGCAAGGCGTTTGGAAGACTCGGAAAACCGCAACGAGGCGATCGTTTGAATCGTCTCCAGCTTGCCCTCAAGTTTGCCCTCGCGTTTACCCTCGCGTATACCCTCGCGTTTGCCCTCGCGTATACCCTCGCGTTTGCTTTTGTCTTCTATCATATCCAAAAAAGTTTTCATTCTCTGCCCCGCTTCTCCGTTTTTAACGCTTTGTTGCAAAATTCCGACTTCTTCTTCAGACAAGCGTTTGTCGAACGTTAATGCGACGTAATTGAGACTGGCGGCGAAAAGTTTGTCCTCTTCTTCCGTCCAATTTTCAATTTGACCCAACGCGTTAAACAACGTCTCAAAGGATTCGTCCAAACGTTTCAAACTTGCGCGCGCCATTATCTCGGGCATTACGCGTAAAAAGTCCTCGTCGCTCAATTTGTCTTCTAAAAACAGACGAGTCAAATTGACGCAAAAAGGCTTGAATCTAATTTGCCCTTCCCGAAGATCCGAAACTTGCAACGATTCTGGAAGGGGAAAAGAACTTTCCCAAGAAGGCGCTTCAAAGGAGGGATCGGAGCCCGTGTAAAATACGACGACCAACGGCTGATAAACGATTTCGTCGCTCGTCTTTTTCTGCAGTTCCTCTTCGACTTCAAGCACGACGTACTTCAACGTCTGCGCGACCGTCTTGCGATCGATCGTCGCGCCGCTTTGCGCCTTGTGTTCGACTATCAATTTTAACGCGACGTATTCGTCTTTATCCTTGTATTTTACAAGAAATATCAAATCGGCGACGTGTTTTTTCAATCGCGCGTCGTAAAAATCGGTCGAAATAAGACTAATCTTGCTCGGATCGCTCAAATCGAGCGCGTCGCGTAATTGCGCGGGCAAGTACCTTTCCAAAAAACGCGCGGCAAACGCGGGACTTTTCAACATAAAATGAAAATAGACGTCGTGAACGGATCCCCCCTTCTTAAAAGCGGCGCGCGCAAGTTCGAATTGTTTGCGCCTCTTTTCTTCGGCGGACTCTTGTTCGTGCGAAACGTCGCCCGAACGTCGACGTTTCTTTGGTTGGTTTTCTTCGCGTTTAATTCTTTGAGGACTCATAGCGTTTACGCCGTAAAATGAACGTTTATCCTTCGAAACTCCAAACGTCGGATCTATTGTAAATGTAAATCGATCGCAAATCAAGCGTTTTCTCAAAATTTCGTAATATTTTAGCCGTTTGAAGAAAGACGCCGACTGTAAAATGCGGCGCGCTTTTGTCAATTTTTTCTTCAAAATGTCGAAATATTACAAATTGAAAACGTCGCAAACGCGGCGTTTCTTGCTTCGACCTTTTCTGAATCATAGTTTTATCGTAGCGGCGATCCGCAATCGCAAGGTTTTCCCGTGAACGTTTACGAATTTTTTAACTGTTCCGTTGTTCCTCCTATAAACGCGCTATTATTAATTTCTTTTTTAAATATGCGTTATATTACAAATATTCAATACGTTCGTTAAATCCAGCGCCGTCGAAAAAACGCAAGTCAAGGGGGCTGTCTGCCCCCTTGACAATCCCCCGAGTTAGATTCCACTTTTACTGACTAACCGCGTTTCTTTTCCGTCTTCCCACGCCGCGCCCGGCGCGGCTCGTGTGGGAAGACTACTAAGAAACGCTGCTTTACCTGGACTTGCTACGAACTAGAACGCCGCGAAAGCCGAGGTTGCCGAGGCAGTTCGTCGGGTCGTTGTCGTCCCGCTTCGCCGGACGGCAGCGCTGCGCGTCGCTGCTCCAGCAACCGCCCCGAAAAACGAACGAAGACCCGCCTTCATATTTGGAGCTAGTCCATTCCCAAACGTTGCCAAGCATATCGTAAACGCCCCAGTTATTTGGTTTCTTCGTCCCAACTTCGTGAGTTTGATTTCCGCTGTTATCGTCGTACCAAGCCGCTTCGCCAAGAGGAACGCCGTAGGTCGATCCCGTCGTTCCAGCACGGCAAGCGTATTCCCATTGTTCTTCTGTCGGCAAAGCAAAACGCCAACCCTCGGGAGCTAACCCAAGCTCGTTTAACTTCTTAATAAAAGCGGCGCTCTCGAGCCAAGTTACCCTCTCCGCGGGTAATTTGCCGCCCTTAAAACCGCATTCGTTAGACTTGACTACGCCTACCGCCTTCCACTGCTCTTGCGTCGTAGGAGTCTCGAATATCCAAAAACCTCCGTTAAACTTTACTTTACGTTGGCGTTCGTTGTCGAAACGCCCACTTTCGCTAGAAGGACTGCCCATTGTGAACGTGCCGACGGGACAATAACGAAACGCAAATTCTATTCCGTTGTAAGTCAAAACGCGACGCGCGCCCGCTTCTGCAACGTCCCAATTTTCAAACGGCGATTCAATACGTTTCAACGCTTCCTCAAGAGTCCGTATTCTCTTCTCATAAGCGGCGTTTATTGCGGAATATTCAGAAAATTTGTCGCTTATATGAAAAATATATCCAAACCAAGTTTTTGTCCGAATTACGCATCTCCGTCCAACTCCCCAAAGCCAGCGAATACTTTGTACGAAAGGCTTCCATACGAACTTAATAAAAGCCCAAACGACAGCACCAATTGACGCGAGGCTCCCAAGTACACTCAATAGGTCTTTAGTGTTTTCGTCCATAATCTTTCCTCGCGCTTATGCAAACTTTAGGTTCCATTGGCGAAAACCGCCGACAAAAGTATTATAGTAAAAAAAGAATCCAAATCAAGGATATTTTCA
>JAZRWW010000115.1:0-5270 GCA_045599865.1 Thermoguttaceae bacterium | reverse complement strand
CGCGCCGCTTACGCGGCGGTTCTTACGCGTCGTTTTTTCGCGACGCTTACTTTTTTGCTATTGTTCACGGAAAGCCGCGTATCAACGATACGCGGATTCGTTGAATTACCAAAACGACGTCGCGAACAGCGAAAAGCTAATACTTTAAAAGTTTTCTTATGTTCGGCAAGTCGTTGTAAGCGTAGTTTTGATTCAAAAGCGTTAAACCGACTTCTTCGATTTTCCGCTTTCACGAGCCGAAACAGTCCGCGTATCGTTGATACGCGGCTTTCCGTGAACGCATACGCAGAATCGACGCGTTCCAACGCGATCGCTTCCCGCAAACGTTTACAAAACGTCGTCTCGCGTATTCGGCAAAAACGCGATCGTCCGTGAAAATCTACGTTCTAACTCAAAGCGTTCGTTGAAGTCGCTCCACGAGACGCGCGCAAACTTCCCCTAGACGCGTCTATCGTAAAAAACGACGCGCAACAATTCGTTCCACGCAACGCCTATCAAAGCTTCGGTCGCTTATCGCGCGCCGCCCCTCGCGTCGCGTTCATTATGAAACCGACTCGACGCCGGAAACTTCGCGCGTATTTACACAAACGCAACCGTTCACGGAAAGCCGCGCATCAACGATGCGCGGATGCGTTGAATTCCCAAAACGGCTTCGCGAACGGTAAAAAGCTAATACATTGAAAGTTTTCTTACGTTCGACAAGTCGTTGGAAGCGGCGTTTTGATTCAATTGCGTTAAACCGACGTCTTTGATCGCGACCGTCGAGCGCCGAAACAGTCCGCGTATCGTTGATACGCGGCTTTCCGCGAACGCTTACCCACAAACGTTCGCGGAAAAACGAACGTTCCTCGTTTGGCATACGAACAAACGGACGCTCAAGCGCCTTCCGTCGACTACGCGGGAAGAGCGTTTCGTCGCTTCACATCGACGCAATAGGCGCGCATCGCCATAACGTCCCTCAAGAACAACTTTTATCTATCGTTTAAAGACGGCGTTTTTCACCTCGTAGCTTGTAAATACCCCCAACGTAACAAAAATCTAAACAAACGATTCAAAATTTGTACAAATCTTAAATCGCGCCTAGGAGTCAATCCCGGTAGTTGTATTATCGTCAGAATCAAAAGAAACGTTAGAAAAAAGAGGAAGAAAAATTCAAAAGAGACGCAAGAAAAAAGACTAAAGCGCCGCAACTATTCCATTTGAAAAGCGCGCCCGTCAGGTGAAACCGAAGGACGCCGCGTCGTTTTCGCGCGTCGTCCTTCAAAATCGCTCAAATCAAAACTACGAACGTCGTCTATTGACGCGCCGCTTGAATCAGCAAATTACGAAGCATACGTTCGGCGATCGGACTTGGCGCCGCCTCTTGAACCGTCCAAGTCGAGACAACGATCTCGCCCTTGCCCAATCTCCACCGCGCCATAGTCAGCCCGGATTTGTAACCCGTTTGCGTGTCGAAAGCTCCGGCGAGCGCTTCGTCGGGCTCCGGCTTTTGATCTTTGAACGTAACGGACGGAATCAACTCGCGGTAAAACAGGTAGTCGACGACCTCGCCCGACTGTAGGCCGGCAAACGCGGCGTCGCGCTTCGCCCAGTCGTCCTTATGATAGAGCCAGCCGTACTGACGCTCGATTACGCCCTTCCCTTCGAACGGCAAATAGCGCGTCGGGTCGTTCTCTTCCGCAAAAACGTCGCAAGAAAGAAAAACGACGTTTACGCCCGAACGAACGAGATCGTAGAGTTTCGCGAATTCTTCCGCGTTCTTACGATTCGTCGTTTTGCCGACAAGAATACGATCGCCGGACTGCGGTTCGACCGCTTGACCGTCGCTCGTCGTGAAAGGACCGGCTTTAATCCCCATAGCGTCCAGTTTCGCCAGCAAATCGGGGTCGTCGCCCCAAACGTAAATCGCGCCTTCGCCGACGTCGGGCATATCCGCCTTGTCAAAGGCAAAAAATCGCTCGACGCCGCCCGACGCCGCGCCGTTCTTTTGGAATTCCGCGTAAAATTTGCATTCTCCGCGCGCCTTAGAATCGACGACAAATTCCGCCGAAAACGCGGGCGTTACGATCGGAAATTCTTCGCCTTCCTTCGGTTCGGGGATCGTCAAAACGCGCGTTTCGTCGAACAAACGCTTATTGTTCGCGTCGACGACGACGTAACGAACGGGATAATCGCCCGGCTTCAAGACGTCTTCGTTCACGAGAACCGATTCGATTTTAACCTTTTGTCCGGCGTAAACTTGAACGGGCTCGACAAAATTACAGAATCGCAAAGGCGCGAAGACGTCCGCCATCGCGTCGACGGTTCCAGGCTTCAATTCGCGGAATATCGTCGTCAGCCCTTCGCCGGAGATTCCTTGATCGTGCGTTCCGGTCACGCTATGCGCGACGACGTTCGCATTCGCGCGAATCGCGTTGATTCCGATGCGTCGTTGTTCCGCCATACGCGCGATCGCTTGACGGAAGAAGACCTCGGGCGTCGCGAACGTCTCCTCTAATTTCCAACGGTTCCAATCGTTCATAAACTGATCGTATCGCCAACGATAATGCAGGGCGTCGGCGGCGTCCGTCGCGCCGTATTGCTCGAAATAACGCGTCAGACGGAACAAATCGACTCCGCTTCCGATTCCGTATTCGGAAAGGAAGACGGGTTGACCGTTTTTCGCGTGCGTTCTCAATTCTTGAATCACGGCGGCGGTATGCGGAACGGGCTTGTACGGGTGCGCGTCGGCAAGTTCGTTTTGCCACTGGGACGAGCCGGGATTCGCAAAACGCCCGATAGGTTCGAACGACAACGTTTTTTGTCCGATTTCCAGCGCTTTGAAGGCGTTCAAATCGGGCGCGGAACCGGCGGGCAAATATCCAAACGACCAAACGCCGTTCGGATTGCGTTCAAAGGAGAAGTCGGAATTGACGTCGTAAATTTTTCCGGCGTCGTCCGTGATTTTCAAGTCGACGGCGGTCGTGTCGCCCGTTCCCCTGTCGTCGCCAATTCCGATTACGACGTCGAAAGAATCGCCCTTGCGGAAAAATAGCGAGTCTTTTGTGAAACGCGTCTCTTTTTCGACGCCGTTCAAATTCAAATAGCTCGTCCAAAGTTCTTGCGGCTCGGCGTCTTGCGTTTCCTTAAACGCGCGAATATCGACCGTCGCGACGCCGTGAACCACGACGTCCCAAAATTTCGCGTCGATCTTGTAATTACCGTCTTTCGGCGCCGTCCATTTGAGCGCGACGTATTCGTTCATAACGTCGCCGGGATGCAAAAAGAACGTTCGCGCCGTCCACTGCGTCCCGTCGAAAAAGAACGATTCGTCGGTTTCGTTTTTAATCGCGGCGGGCATAATCGGTCCGTTTTCGCGTCGCCAAATCGCATAATTCGCAACGCGAGCGGAATCGTTCGCAAACGCGTCGAAACTGCCGCTGTTCAAAAGGACGATTCTGTCGGGATCAAGCTCGCGAACCGTCTTCAAAAAGGACGCGGCGTGCAGTACGAGTTGTAGATCGGTCGTTTCGTTCAAAAGCCCCCAAATTACGACGCTAGGATGATTGCGATCGCGCCGAATCATACCGCTCGTTTGCGCGTCGTAGCGTTCTATGCGCTCGGGACAAGGACCGTATTGCCACCCGGCAAGGCATTCGTCGTAAACGAGAAAACCGATACGATCGCAAAGATCGAGTTGAAAGCGGCGAGGCATGCCCGCGATATAGCGGATCATATTGAAGCCCATCGTCTTACAAGAAATTATGTCCTTGCGATACAGGTCGGGATCGAAAGGAACGCGGTGCGTTATCGGCGAATCGCTGCCCGAATGAGAGCATTTCACATAGATTCGCTTGCCGTTGAGTCGAAAATAACCACGCTCGAATCGAAAATCGCGAAAACCGCAAGTCGAAGCGCGGCGATCGTCCAAAGCGCCGTCGTTCGAAGAAAAATCCGCGACGACGGAATAAAGATTCGGATCGTTCAAATTCCACAATTTGAAATTAGGAACCGTCAGTTTTCCGTCGACGCAAGAAACGCCGGGCTCGACCGTCGCGTCAAACGAAACGGGACGTGTAAATTCGCCTCCGTCGACGGAGGAAGCGAAAAGCGTCAAAACGCCGGAAACGGACGCGCTCGTCTTATTCTCGAAAGTCGCGCGAACGCCGATCTCGCCCGACAGCCAGTTCGGCAAAAGTTGCAAGTCGACGATGCGAACGACGGGCGTCAAAAGCAATTCGACCGAATCGACCAGACCGCCGGAAGCGTATCCGCAACCGGGCGTCGCGACGTTCGTATTGTTGCGTCTTGGAACGTTTGCCGTCGAAATTCCGTCGATCGGCTCATCGGCGGCGTTCAAAACGCGAACCGTGAGGCGATTCGAAGCGCCGACCGTGTTAAGCGCGTCGGTCGCGTCAAGTTCAAATTCTTCCTCGCCCCCTTCGTGCCAGCCTAAATAGACGCCGTTTAACCAGACGTCGGCTCGATATTCCGCTTGCCAAAAGCGAAGAAACGCGCGTCCGGCGTCGTTAGGATTCTCGGGCGTAACAAATTCGCGTTCGTACCAGACGACGCCGTGATATTCTTTGAAAACCTCCTGCAAGACGCCCGGCACGGAAACGTCGAACGTCTCGCGCGACGTCAACGAGCCGTCGAACCAAGCCTCCGTCTTGCCGACGTTCGAAGCGTCGGCGCATATCTTCCACGTTCCGTCTAACGAAATCGATTCCGAAGCGCATTGACCTCGAGTCGGAAAAAAAGCCGACGTCGACAACAACATAAGGACAAACAACCAACGACGCATAAAACAACCTTTCTATATGCCTCAAAGAACGACGCGCCGACTTCTCCGCTTGCGCGTCCTCGCATATTCAGATTGTAACCGCCGCGCTTGTGAAATTCAAGTTTTTTCTTGGCGATTTTCAAAAAACTGGTCTTTCGCCGTTGGTAAGCGTTCACGGAAAAAAGCCGCGGACGAACCGGCGCTTCGCTTGACGTTGCGCGAACAAATTTTTTACGAGTTTTACCGTCGACGCGTCCTTTGAAAGTTCGTATGTTTTTCCGTAAGCGTTCACGAAAAAACGTAGCGAAAGAACCGCCGTCGAAACCCAGTCCGTTATCAAAGCGAAATTATCCGACAAACCCCAAAACTCCCGTTTACGGAGAACCGAGTTTATCGGAAGAATTAGCGTTTGAAGGTTCTGCGAAAAACATACGAACATACAAACGACGCGTCGACTGTAAAAAACAAGAAATCGTTTGCGCAACGTCAAGCGAACCGCCGATCCGCG
>JAZRWW010000114.1:0-22018 GCA_045599865.1 Thermoguttaceae bacterium | reverse complement strand
GCAACCGCGCTTCGCGAAGAATCGCGTTTAAAAGCCCCCTAAGCGAATCGGCAAATCGTTCCGCGCCCAAAAAGGCGCGAAAAATCATATCGTCTGAAAAATCGATTACGTTTAGTTCCAATTCTACGCGCTCCATTGGGTCAAAAAATTAACGACGATTCGCGAAAAATCGCGTATCGTCGGCGTATGCGAACGACTTGTCTTAAGTATACGACAAACCGAATCGAATTTCCAGCGCCCTTTGGAAAAAAACGATCGTTTGTTGGAAATTCTTTTTCGGCGCTCGGAGTGAGGAATCCAAATTGCGAATTGACGAAATTCCGTGCAAAAGGACGAACTTAAACAAAGGGCGGCGCGGCGAATACCCGCGCGGAGACGCGCGCGTGGAACCGGGGATTCTTGCGCGGCGTTTTATCTAAAATCTACGCGAAGTCAAACGCAGTTTACGCGAACGCTTGCTAAACGCTTAAGAACGCGCGTTTCGTATTTTTTGCCATTCGGCGACCGCCATTTCGTCGCAACGTTCGTTTTCGGGATGCCCGGAATGTCCTTTGATTTTTTGAAAATCGACGTCGTGCAACGCTTTCAATTCGTCCAACTTTTGCCAAAGGTCGAGATTTTTAACTTCCGCCCAACGCCCTCGATCTTTGCGTCGCCAACCGTTCGCTTTCCAAGATTTTATCCAAGAGGACAAACCGTTCAAAACGTAAGCGCTGTCGCTGACGACGCGCACGGAAACGCTACGTTTTAACGTCGACAAACCTTCGACGACCGCTTGAAGCTCCATTCGATTGTTCGTCGTCTCTTCCTCGCCTCCTGATCGTTCAAGTTCCTTTCCGCTCGGAAGATGACGCATAACAAACGCCCAGCCGCCCGGTCCTGGGTTCCCGCTACATGCGCCGTCGGTGTATAGTATTACTTCTGGTTCGGCTTTCATCGTCCGCCGTCTCTCTTTGAATTTGAAAACGCAGTTTCTTCGCGGTTTCCGAACTCGGAAACGCGAAGATTGTTATTCGGATTCCCCTAAAAATTACGTTCGTCCAACCTTCTTCCAACTCTCTCGCCGCCTCGCGCGCCTCCTTGGCGTTCATAACCTCCGCGCGCGTTTGGTCGAAAATCTTGTCTCACGTCGGGAACGTTCAAAAAAGATCGTTTATTTCCGCCAAACTCTGGGGGAGGCCAAGCAAAAGGCGAACCGCCCTGCATACTCGGAGGATTCATACGTCTATGAATCAACGTTCGCGTCTTTCTTATGACGAATTCCGTCAACCCGTCGTATCTTTTCGTTTCGTCCAGTTCGGAAAGCATAGCGGCGGCGGCTTTATCGTCTCCAAGACTTGCGGCGCGCCAAGCCAACCCGACGAGTCCAAAAGGCTCGACGCCTTCTCCCGGCGTCGGATTGGACGCTATTTCTTGAAAAATTGCGGACGCGGATTCGACGTCTCTTTCCTCGACGTAAATCAGAGCCAACTGCTTCTTCGCGCGCATATTCCAATAGGGATTGTCTGGAAAATACTCGCAAACGCTCTTCCACGCGTCGACGGTTCCCAACTGTAACGCGAAAACGTATTGTTCTTCCACCGACTCAAAACGTTTGATCGCGAGCGGAGGTTCCGCCGGAGTCGACGCGACTAGATTGTTTTTCACAAGAAGAACGCCCCCGCCAAGGAGAAGCGCGGCAAGCGCCGACGCGACTACGACGCTCGCGCGACGTCGGTTCCAAAAAGGTTCGTCGACGCGACGCAACGACTCTTCTAATTTGGCGCAATTCGTCTGCCATTCGCCGGACAAATTGGTCGTATTGATAAAGCGTCGAAACGAGCCGCGTTCTTCTTCCGACTGAAAAAAAACTTGTTCCGATCCTTCTTTCCAAAGTTCGTTTGAATTTGGCAAAGAGGAGGTCGTTGAAGCGTCGCTTTTTAAGACGAATCCGTCGGTCTTGGAAACGTTCGCGCCTAAAACAGCCGTTCGCGAACCGGCAAGCGCGTCTGATTTCGAGTTTGCAGTCCCTAACGTCGCGACGTATTCGCGCCGCGCTTGTCGCAATTCTTCCGACAATTCGTCGATCGAACTCGGACGATCGTTCGGATTTTTTTCCATCATACGTCGCACGAGACGCGTCAACGCCTCGGGCGCGTCCGGGCGTAGCTCGGAAATAGGACGCGCTTGTTCGTTCAAATGTTTCAAAACGACGGCAAGAGGCGTGTCGGCGCTAAACGGAACGACGCCGGTAAGAAGGCGATAAGCGGTCACGCCAAGAGAATAGACGTCGCTTCGCGAGTCGATTTTCTGTCCGCGCGCCTGTTCGGGACTCATATAAAGCGGCGTGCCAAGCGCCAAACCCGTGCGCGTTAAAGACGTCTCGCCCCAAGTGGAAGATTCGCCCGCGTCGATAATACGCGCAAGTCCGAAATCGACGACTTTCAAGACTCCCGACGAATCGATCAAGACGTTTTCGGGTTTGACGTCGCGATGGACGATGTTGAAATCGGACGCGCGCTTCAACGCCGAAACGATTTGTTCGAGCGCGGCGAAGGTCTGTAAAATCGTCGCTTGTCTGTTTTTGCGAAGATACTGCGCCAGACTAATTCCGTCGACGTATTCTTGAGCGATAAAACGATAGGTTTTAGCGTTCGAACGAGAACGCACTCTTCTCAAAAAACGACGTCTAACTCCCGCGTCGGTCGGAGTCGTCTCGCCGACTTCATAGACTCTCACGATATTCGGATGTTCCAGTCTTGCGGCGGCGCGCGCCTCTTGAATGAAACGCTTCACATAAGATTCGTCGTCGGCTAATTCGTCTTTGAGTATTTTCAGCGCGACGCGACGTCCCAGTGAAACTTGCGTCGCCAAAAAGACGTCGGAAGTCGCTCCGCCGCCAATTCGTCTTTCTATATAATAATCGCCAAACGTTCGACCGCAAAGATTTTCGCGCTTAGAATCGTTAATGCTAGCTCGTCGTTCCATACGACGTCAACCCTCTTTAAAAACGCTCCTTTTGTCGCGCGCGACGAAAAAACGTCCTCCGAAGTATTCGCGCGCGATCTTATTTCCCCTTAAGTTAATTCGTTTGTATTGGCAAAAGTTCCGATTCTATTCGTTAAAAACGCACGACGCGCCGTATTTTTGTTAAAACGTCAAAATCGCCAACCCGTCTTTGGAAACAAAACTCTTCTCGATCTTCATTTCCTCGATCCAAGCGCGAGTTTCCAAGGTTTTCCAAGGTCCGGAATTGGGTCCTTTGCCCCCTGCGTTGTTTTCCCAGAGCCAGTCCGGGGTCGGCCATAAACAAACGGAAGGCTTGACGACTTCATAGAATTCGCGCGACACGCCCTGCTGTCCATGATGCGCCATCTGAACAAAATCGCAGTCGAGTTCTTTGGTTCCGCAAAGTTTGATTAGACGCTCGCCCGCTTGAACGCCAAGGTCGCCAAGTATCAAAATCGATTTTCCGGCGACGTCGATACGGAAACAAATCGACGAATTATTGATCGGATTCATCGTCAACGACAAATCGAAATCGTTCAACGTTTTAATCGTCGTCGAACCAAATTTGAAGACTTCGCCGACTTTCGGAGCGCGCGCGACGCCTTCTTTACAACGCGCCAAACCGTCGTCAATTACCTTCGCGTACCGAGATTTCTCCAGACCGAGACGCCAGTCGTACTCGGGGAAATTATAGTAGACGTTTTTAATTTCCAGTTCGTCGGGTCGGTTCGTAAGAATTTCGGCGATAGCTCCGCAGTGGTCGTAATGCGCGTGCGTCAAAAACCACGCGTCGACCTTGCCGCCGCATTCGCGTTTGATCAGATCGATCAAATAAGGCGCCTCTTTGTCCCAACCGCCGTCGAAAACTACCGTCTCGCCCGAATCCGCGCGATAGACGTACGCCATCATTTGAGCCGGTTGCTGACGAGGAATCTGCCAAAGCGTTCCCTTGGGATTTTCGGGATCCTCCGAAAACGACGCCTTGACGACGGCGTCGACGGGCGAATAAGCGACTTGCGCCAAGGAAAGTCCCGACTTCAACGCAAAGGGCAACAGAAGTCCGGAGGCTAAAAAATCGCGTCTGTTCATTTTCAATATTCCTCACAAATTTAAACTCCGACGCGTCGAAACGCTCGAATAGTCGTTCGACGCGTCAAACGTTCTTGCGACGCGGTCGCTCAGAACAACAACTTAATCAGTCCGTCCTTCATCACGAAGTGCGTTTCGGCGCAAAGTTCATCCATCCATTTGCGCGTTTCAAGCGTCGCAAAAGGACCCGTGCCGTACCCTTTGCCCGCGTTGTTTTCCCAGAGCCATTTCGGAGTCGGCCACAAGCACACGCTAGGCTTGACAATCTCGTAAAAATCGCGCTTGACGCCGTTTTGTCCGTGGTGCGCCATCTGGCAGAAATCGCAGTCGAGAACTTCTTTTCCTTGCAATTCGACAAGTCTGTCCCCGCCTTCGCGCCCAAGGTCGCCAAGGATAAGAATCGACTTTCCGGCAACGTCGATGCGGAAACAAATCGACGAATTATTGATTGCGTTTCCGTGAATATTCGGGTCGAAATCGTTCAACGTTCGAATCTTCAGCGATCCGAATTCGAAAACCTCGTTCGGGTTAGGAGCGCGTCGCGCGCCCTTGTAATTCGCCAATCCGTCGAAAATTTCCTTTGTCTCGCCGGCAGACCCGCTTTCGTATTCGTCGAGCCATTCTTGCGCGGGGAAATTATAGTAAAGGTTCTTAATTTCAATTTCGTCGGGATATTTCGTCGCCAACTCGGCGATCGCGCCGCAGTGGTCGATATGGGCGTGCGTCAAAAACCACGCGTCGACTTTGCCGCCGCACTCTTTCTTGACAAGATCGATCAAATAGGGCGCGTCCTTGGCGTAACCTCCGTCGAAAACGACCGTTTCGCCCGAATCGGAACGCAAAACATACGCCATCTTTTGCGGCGTGTCGATATCGGGAAGTTGCCAAAGCGTCGCTTTTGGCGCGGAAGGATCCTCGGCAAACGAAGCGGTTATCGTCGAATCTTTCGGAGAATAATCGACTTTTGCCCAAGCCAACCCGGATTTAAGAGCGAAAGGAGCCATAAGCCCCAACGACAAAAAAGTTCTTCGATCCATAATAAAACGCTCCCCAACACAACAAAAACAACTAACGCGCTTTGACGATATTTCAATCGTTTACGACAAAACGTATTATAACCAACGGAACGCTAAAGGCACGGTCTCTCTGAAAAATTAGGACTTTAGCCTTTGCGTTTCAACATTCTCCAGTCCGGCGTTCCCGTTCCCAAAGTAGCGCCGCATATTTCCAATAGAAACGCCTCGCGCTCGTCGATTCGACCGTCGTAAGTCGCGCAAAGACAAAAGGCTTTTACGGCGTCGCGTTTCAACGAACCGTTCGCCTGCGACAAAAGATTTAGCGCGCGCGTAAAATCGCCGAGCGAAATCTCGACGCGAGGCAAAGCAAGGCTCCCCCCCCCGACGAACGCGTCGCAACCGCGTCGGAACGCTTTTTGAATTTCTTCCGTCGAAGAACTCTTTTCATACGCCAAATAGGCGAGCGCGCTCAAGCAGGGCTCGCGAATCTCTTCAAACGAACCGAACCGAGTTTGAACGCCTCGCGACTTGCCAAAACGAACGTCCAACTCGCGTATGACCGACGCTTGAACGGCGTACTCGAAAAGATCCAAACGACCGTCGGCGCCGCAAAGCTCTAAAACCGTCGAACGAAACGTTTCATAATCGTCGCGATTCAGCGTCTTCAAACGGGTTCGAATCTTATTTGCGGCGTTTATTCGCGCCAAATCGCTCGAATTACGGAACAAATCTTGGAACTCGTTTAATTTTGCGATCGTCGACGAATCGCAGTTCCTTTTCACGATCGCTAGCTGTCTCGCGCGAACGTCGGAATCCTTGTCCAACAACAAGGCGAAAATCAAAGCGCGCGAAGACGACGCGTCGTCCGCCAAAGAAGTCAAGTCGACGGACTCGTCAAATTCGAAATCCGCTTCGACTCCTTCCAAATACTGAAAAGCGTCGACGGAACCTCCGTTTGTTTTAACGTCGAAACTTTCTCGAGTTTCCGGGGTATGATTCGGCAAATTAACGCCCGAAGTAAAACCGGCGGCGACTCCGTGAAACGAGGAACGTATCTGAGAATTCGCGCGTTCGACGTCCGATTCGCCCCAATCGTTCACTTGAATCGTTTTCGGAAAACGACCGTCGAAATCGGGCTCGATCGCACGAATTCGATCGACAAGGGGCGGGTGGGTCTGTATCAACGACTGTAAAAAATTTCCCGAAAAAACGTTGCTAAAGAACATATGCGACGCGCCGTAAGCGTTTTTGGAAACGAGCTTTGAACCCGCGCCAAGCGCGCCGATTTTTTTCAAAGCGCCCGCGATTCCGCCAGGATTGCGCGTAAACTGAACGGCGGAAGAGTCCGCCAAATACTCGCGACGCCGCGAAATAGCCGCGCGAATCAGACCGCCAAAAAAAGCGCCCGCGCTACCGATAATATAAATAGCCAAGCATACTAGTATTAACACTAGTATGATCGCGCCGCCGCGTTTTGAATTGTCGTTTGAACGCGAATTACTAGAAAAGGTCGAAAACTGGAAAACGCGTAGAATTGCCATCGCGATCATTGCGATCAATTCCAGTCCGAAGAGAACGCCGATCAAACGCGTGTTCAATCTCACGTCGTTATTGACGATATGACTGAACTCGTGCGCGACGACTCCTTGTAATTCGTCGCGAGAGAGGACGTCAAGCGCGCCGCGCGTAACGCAGACGGCGGCGGACTCGGGACTTGTTCCGATCGCGCAGGCGTTGATTCCCTTTTCTTGGTCTAAAATAAAGACGCGAGGAAGAGGAGCCCCCGAAGACGTCGCCATTTCTTCGACGACGTTGTATAATCGACGCGCTCTAGGATCAGTCGTAGCGCTAGTAACAGGCGTTCCGCCTAGCGACAAAGCGATTCCTTCGGCTCCCAACCGATTAAGTTCGGAAATTTTAAAAAGAGACGCCAAACCGACAATCGCCGAAACGATCAACAAATCGAGGGTAAAAAGGGACGGATCGAAAAAATAAGCGCCAAACGCCGAAACGCCGCCGTTGGAAGTCTCCCCGATTAATTCGTCGTCAGACCCAAAAAACGAAAATTCTTCGTCGACTAATTCATTCCCCGTATGGCGCGCGCTTTCTATGAGATCGGCGCCTCCCGAGAGATAATACAAACCGCAAGAAACGACGACATGGATCAAAAGCGCGGTCGCCAACACGCCGCAAATAAAGAAAAAGGTCAGGCGCTTTGACGACGCGCGCGCGGAATCTTGTCTTTCGAAAAAATTCATTTTGAAAAGCTCGGAAATTCTAATCGGAACGGAGCCCGTCGCACGCGCGTCTTAATGAATCGCGCCGATAACGACCCTAATCTGTCAAATACTAAAACGAAACTTTCGGAGCTTCGCGTTGTTCCGGCGCCTCGATTTCAAAGAGGGACGCTTCGGAAAAATTGAACATACCGGCGATAATATTCGAGGGAAAGGTTTCGCGCTTCGTATTGTAAACGGTTACGGAATCATTAAAATGCTGACGCGCGAATCCGATTTTATTTTCGGTCGAAGTCAATTCTTCTTGAAGAGCCAACATATTTTGATTCGCTTTCAAGTCGGGATACGACTCGCAGACGACCATCAAGCGTCCCAAAGCGCCCGACAAAGCGCCTTCTGCGGCGCCCAGCTTTTGCATAGCGTTTCGATCGCCGGGCGTCGAAGTCGCCGCTTGATTCGCGCCGACCGCCGCGCCGCGCGCCTTCACGACGGCTTCCAACGTCTGCGCCTCGTGTTTTAAGTATCCCTTCGCCGTCTCGACAAGATTCGGGATCAGATCGTAACGACGTTTCAACTGAACGTCAATCTGCGCAAACGCGTTCTTATATCGATTACGCGACGCGACAAGACCGTTGTAAACGCCCATAACGTAAAGAGCGACGATCGCTAAAACGCCAAGAAGTATTATGACAGGCAACATTTCACACGTCCCAACGCGACGTCAAGTCGCAAAAATATTGAAGTACGACGCGGACGTTCCGTTTCGTAAGAACCAAACGACCGCGATAAATTCGACAAAATAGACGATCAATAATTGACGCGTCCGGTAATTAGCGCGTCGGTTCCGATCGCTTCCATTTTCTTATTACGCAACGTCGCCGCTTTGCGCATCAACTCGCGCCCCACTCCTCCGACGGGCGCCACCGCTTCTTTTCCGCCGACGATTTTAGGAGCGACAAAAACGCGCGCTTCGTCTATATATTCCAAATCGAAAAGTCGTCCTAACAACTCGCCGCCGCCCTCGACCAGAACGTTTGTCATTCCTCGTTCGGCTAGTTTTTCCATTAGCAAGATAAGACGCTGTTCATGCAAAGGCGCGTCGATCATTAAGACTTCGGCGCCCTTCGATTCCCAAAAATCCTTTTTCTCCTTCGGCGTATTAGGTCCAAAAACCAGCAACAACGGAGCGTCGCGCACGGTTAACGCCAACTCGGAAAAAACGGAAAGCGTTCCGCCGGAGTCGATAACGATACGAGTCGGCGTTCGTTTCGGCTTTCTTCCATCGGGCAAGCGCACCGTCAACTTCGGATCGTCTTCCATAGCCGTTCGACTACCGATCAAAATGGCGTCGACGCATTCGCGCCATTCGTGAACGCGCGCGCGAGACTCTTCCGAAGAAATCCAATAACTCGATCCGACTCGAGTCGCAATTTTACCGTCTAAGGTCATCGCCCATTTGCCGATAATCCACGGTCGTTTTTTCGTCAAACGCGTCAAATACGGCGCGTTCAATTCCATAGCTCTACTCTCGCAAATTCCGACGTCGACTTGAACGTCGGCGGCTTCCAATTTCGATATTCCAGACCCGTCGACTTGAGGAAAGGGATCGCGCATTGCGACGACGACTCGTTTAATTCCGGCTTGAATAATTGCATCGACGCAAGGGGGCGTCTTGCCGAAATGCGAACAAGGCTCGAGCGTAACGTACATCGTCGCGCCGCGCGCTAGTTCGCCGGCCTCGTTCAAAGCGTTGATTTCCGCGTGCGCCTCGCCGTATTTCCGATGCCAACCTTCGCCGACTATTTGCGAAGTCGCCGTCTCTTCAGAAAGACCGTCGACCGAATCAAAATCGTCAACGTTCGTCGCCGCGCGACCGTCGACGAGGGGCGCGACGCTTTCTCGCGCAATAACGCAACCAACCATCGGATTAGGTTCGACCAACCCTTGACCTTGCGCGGCAAGTTTAAGCGCGCGACGCATATACAACTGATCGACGTTCGAGTTCATAGCGTCAATCCTTTCCGTTCTAAATTACTGCGACTAAGGACGGGAATCTTGTCCTTAGGAACGCGTTCCGTCTGTTTCGTAGCAAAAAAGGCGCCAAAAGGCGACAAGGAAACAGGCAAACGCTCGCGCCCATTATAAACTAGTACGCTTGAAAAAACAAGCGTTTTTTGTCCCTTTAGAAAAAAAATGAATAAAACCGTCGACGGAGCCCTGAGGCGCGTCCAAATAAAACGGGAGTTTCAAGAATGCTCGTCCTGAAACTCCCGATACGAACAGGCGACGCAAACGGAAAATTTACCCGTTCTCTTTCTTCTGCTCGTTGCGCAAACGAATCAAGTCGGCGGTAGTTCGCATCGCGCAAAACTTCGGTCCGCACATTGTGCAATAATCTTCGTTATTGATCGAACCGTCGGGATTCAACGTCGGGTGAAGTCGCCGTTCGCACGTTTTTCCGTTCTCTTTGTCTCGCGGGTCAAAACGCGCTTCGTCGTAATACTGTTTAGCGCGCTCCGGATCGAGCGCCAATTCGAACTGCTTGTTCCAATCGAACGCAAATCTCGCGCGCGCCATTTCGTCGTCGCGATCTCGAGCGCCAGGTCGTTTCAACGCGACGTCGGCGGCGTGCGCGGCTATTTTGTAAGCGACGCAACCGTTGCGCACGTCTTCCATATTCGGCAAGCCGAGGTGTTCTTTCGGCGTGACGTAACATAACATCGCGGCGCCGTTAAACGCCGCGATCGCCGCGCCGATCGCGCTTGAAATATGATCGTAACCGGGCGCGACGTCGCAAACGACCGGCCCCAGAACGTAGAAAGGCGCTTCGAAACATTCCTGCGCCTGACGCTTCATATTGTCGGCGATCTGATCGAGCGGAACGTGTCCCGGACCTTCGATCATTACTTGAGTTCCGTGTTCCCACGCGCGCTTAGTCAACTCGCCCATCACTGACAACTCGGCAAATTGCGCGGCGTCGCTCGCGTCGTGAAGACAGCCTGGGCGCATGCCGTCCCCAAGGCTCCACGAGACGTCGTAAGCCTTCATAATCTCGCAAAGCTCGTCGAAACGTTCGTAAAAGGGATTTTCCGCTTTATGCGCGACCATCCATTTAGCCGTCAAAGAACCGCCGCGACTGACTATGCCCGTAATACGAGAATCGACAAGAGAAATATGACGTTGCAACAAGGCGCAATGGATCGTCATATAATCGACGCCTTGCTTCGCCTGTTTTTCCACGACGTCCAAAATATTTTGGGGCGTCATATCAAGAATATCGTCCAATTCCTCGCAAATTTGATAGAGCGGAACCGTTCCGACGGGTACGGAAACCGCGTCGATCATTCGCGTTCGCAACAGATCGAGGTCGTCGCCGGTCGACAGATCCATAATCGTGTCGGCGCCGTACTTGACCGCGCATTCGATCTTTTCCAGTTCGCGCCGCGCGTCGCCGGCAAGGGAAGAAACGCCCAAATTCGCGTTGATCTTCGTCGTCGCTTTTCGCCCGATGGCGATCGGCGAAAGCCCCTTTGCCAAATGCGCTTTATTCGCGGGTATAATCATACGCCCTGCGGCAATTTCTTCGCGCACCGCCTGGACGTCCAAGCGTTCTTTCCGAGCGACGATTTCCATCTCCGGGGTAACGACGCCCGCGCGCGCTTCGGTCAGTTGCGTCATAATATTCGACCTTCTTTTTCTATGTTGCAATTATCGCTTTTGAATATAACCTTGGATACGCGTAAAGCTACGACGACGCCCGATCCAATATTCAAACTCACGCCGTAACTCGTTTTTCGTTCTTGTTAAGAGCTTTTATTTCTTCGGCGTATTTCTCAATTACGAATTCGACCTGACGTTCAAAAGCATCGGGCGTGTCGGCGCCCAAAATTGCCAGTTGAATTTCTTCCAACGCGGGGTAATAGCTTACCGTTTCGATTTTCTCTTCCAACGATTCTGAAAGAGGAACGGCGTACCGATAACGGTAATTTCTTAGAATTACGTCGTATATGTTATTTACTCGTCCCTGTTCATACTTCCTTTCAAGGGCGTTTGGAAAGACTTCTTCCAAAATAGCATATTCGTCATAGCCGTCTTGTCCAAAAATTCCGTTTTGTAATTCTTGCATCGACATCGTATGCGGTCGTCCTTTCTGTAAATACCTCAAATACGCGATCGAAGCGTAAAACGCTTGGCGAAGCCTTTCGTCTCGATTAGACGCCTTGAACAAATCAGAAAACAATTCGATCAGTTCTTGGTTTTCTCCCTTTTCGTATTCGCGCTTGGCAAGTCGCTCCATATAAAGAAAGACGCGCGCTACCGGCTCGAGTTTCTTAATTCTTTCGAGAGGAATCTCGCTCGCTTCCACAACGGGAAAAATAAAATTTGGTATCGTCCGCTTAAATCCGCGAATCGTCCAAAGAATCCGTCGCAAATATGGAACGCGTTTCCAAGGTTTTTTCGCTTGGGAAAAAACCATCGCATAAGGGGCGGGCAGGAATCCGTTCTCGTCCTGATATTCCTCGGGATTCGCGCTCATAAAACGCAACATTCCGGCAATGTAATCCAGAAGTTGGATCGCTACGTATCGTTCGTGATCCGACTTATGCTCCAAAATCAACATAAAAACCGCGCGGCGCGACTTCTTCCCTTTCCGCCGCTTCGTCTCGATCGAGTAAAACATATCGCCGACGCGGAAATTTCCTCTCTCGTCGACATACTTCGTCGGCATTGCGCGCAACGACTCAAGATCGATCTGACGCAATATTTTTCTCGGAAGAAACAACTCAAAGAAAAGACGCGCGGTCTTCTCGTCGCTCATCATTTTAGCAAAATAATTGTCGTGCGTAAACGAATCGCCCAACGCCGCTTTCGCAAAACTCTTCACTCGTTTCTCGTCGACGCGTAGTCGAACTTGATCGTCAAAGGACGTTCCGCTTGGTTCCACGCCGACCTCTACCATATGCTCGTTCGCTTGTATCGTCATTTTCACCGTCGACTTGCGCGCTAACAAAAAACGGAAGGGAGGCAAACTACAGTTCTAGCGTTCCGATAATATCGGATAAATTCGTAATTCCTTCTTTTTCCATCACAAGCGGCAACGCGTCTAATATTTCCGTCGTTACGCTCGGTCGAAAGAAATTGGCCGTGCCGATCTCAACGGCGCTTGCGCCCGCCACTAGAAAATCAAACACGTCGTCGACCGTCGCAATTCCGCCGATTCCGATAATTGGAATCTTAACCGCCTTCGCAATTTGCCAAACGCAACGCAACGCGATCGGCTTGATCGCCGGTCCGCTAAATCCGCCGCAACCGGCGCCAAGACGCGCTTTGCGTTTACGCCAATCGATCGCCAAGCCGTAACACGTGTTGACGGCGGAAATTATGTCGGCGCCTCCAGCCTCGGCGGCTTTCGCTATGTCGGCGATCTTCGTCACGTTTGGCGACAATTTCACAGAAAAGGGAATCTTCAACGCCTTGCGCAACGCGCTCGTCATTTTTTCGCACAAAACGGGATCGATCCCGTAATCGACCCCGCCGCTGACGTTCGGACAACTGACGTTTAATTCGACTGCGGTTATTCCGGACTCGTCGTTCAAGCGCTCGCCAAATATCGCGCAATCTTCGATTTTTTTAGCCGCGATACTCACGATAATCGGACAGCCCAGCGCGCGCAAATACGGGAGCTTGTTCGCGACGAAATCGTCGAGTCCGTCGTTGTCCAAGCCGATCGCGTTTAAAAGACCGCTCGTCGTTTCGGCGGTTCGCGGCGGCTTATTGCCCGGTCGCGGCTCTACGGTTATCGTCTTCGGAACAAGAGCGCCAAGACGCGAGACGTCGAGCAAACGCGACGCCTCGCGCGCATACCCGAAAGTCCCGGAAGCTACAAGAATAGGATTAGGCAAAGAAACTTTGCCCAAAGTTACGGCAAGAGACATCGCGCGCCTCAAAAAAATATATGATCGCCTCAATATATGATCGCCTTAACGCGGGTAACGTTTCACGATCTTTTCACGCACCTCGCGAGGCGCCCAACGATAACTTTCATACGCGTCGTACAAAGAAAAAAGGATTTCGCGAACGTCGTAATTAAAGTTCTTCAACAAAATTTCCAATTCGGAATCGGCGGGCGTCGCTTCAATATCGTCAAGCAAAAAGCTCAATAATTGGCGCAAAATTTCCGCCGAAGGATGCGTTCTAAAAAGAACGGGAATGCCGATCGCGGGCGAGTGCGTCGTCAGCAACAATCCCAGCCTATTCATACGACAAAACGTCCGAACAATAATCCGATTGACGTAAGAAAGCTGTTCGAATCCGTCGAAAAAGAGGACTTTTTTCTCGAAAAGAGAACGAGTCGCGACAAAATCGTCCCCTGCCGGAAGAGGAATTTCCAGCTTCCTTTGACGTCGAACGTCGTTTAATTCGGCTTGATCTGCGGCTTGAACCGCGCCGTCCGTCGTTGCGGCGACTTTATTCGCGACCTCGGAGACGTCGGTTTCACTCGCGCCGAATTCGTATTTTTCGTTCGGCGGCGAAATACCCGGAAAAGGCGCGAATTTAATCGATTCGGCGCCAAGCGCGGACAAAACGCCGTCGCTTTGGGAATCTGTCTCGCCGTTCCCAACGGTTTTCAAACCAAAATTCCACGCTTTATTGAACCCGAATCGCCCGGCCTTCTTAGTACTAACGCACCGCCGCGATTCCTCTAAATCATCCGCAGAGTTCTCCGATTTGCCAACTCCCTCTTTTTGCGGAATTGAATCCGTCGTTTCGTCCGTAACGGGCGCAACGAACGCCTCGCCGACTCTAAACTCTTCCTTAGAATCTCCGTCCTCAAACGGCTCGTCTTCGATTTGCTCGTCTTCGATTTGCTCGCCTTCGATTTGCTCGCCTTCGATTTGCTCGCCTTCGATTTGCTCGCCTTCGATTTGCTCGCCTTCGATTTGCCCGCCTTCGATTTGCCCGCCTTCGATTTGCCCGCCTTCAAATTGCTCGCCTTCAAATTGCTCGCCTTCAAATTGCTCGCCTTCAATTCGAACGTCGAGCGGTTCGTTCTCGTCGCCCAAGACTTCGCGGATAGACTCGCGCGTCTGCTTCAAATACTCCTCGGTCGAAACGACCGGCGGCGGCAACAGGCACTTTGCGGGCAAAAAAGAAGGAACCGTTTGCAAAAACTGTTGCAATTCAAGCCAGAAGACGTCGGGTAAGAAGCGACACTGATCGTGCAATTCCCACTGAAAAACTTCGTACCCTCTTTTCTGCATCGCTTCTTTCAAAACGAACATCAAAGAAGTCTTGCCGGTTCCATGCGCGCCGACGATCTGTCCGCGTCGGGAATTCGCCTCGAAACGATCGATTAAAAATTGAGTGCATACGGCGTTCTTAAGATCGTCGGCAACGCCGAGCGAACGCACGAAAAATTCTTCAAATTTTGCCGGATGCGCGGACTTCATCCGATATAAGAACGAACGCTCAAAGAAGAAAGGCGTTCTTCCAGGCGCAATAAAGCACGTCGAAAACGGATTGCTTTCGCGATTGTTTGAAAAGCTCTCGTTCATTCGACCACCGCCTATTCGCGCATAAAAAGAAGAAACGTAAAACCGCTCGCGTCAAGCGCCCTCGAAATCGGAACGCAATTTCAACGTTCGCATATCGGGCAAATTGCCAAGGCGAAAACTCGCTTCTTCGACTATTTGTTTCCCGCCCGACAAAAACACGCGGACGCGAACTTGCCAACAAATCTTGACCAAATTTCCGTCGTAAGTTAAGGGACTTTTCGGCAATACGACGCTAAAACGCTTAGGTCGCAACGGATCGATCCAATCTCCTTCTGCTGTCGAAAAGCGCCAAAACGCGTGAACGCCGACGTCTTCGGAACCTTTGCCCTCCGTGCGCCACAAAACGGAAACTTCTAAGGCGTCGATTTCCAAGTCGCGTACTTCGCTCAAACAATAACTTCCCGCCAACGTCTCGCCGGGAAAATACAAACGATTGCCCCGTCCGTCTAAGCGAATGACAATTTGTTCGTCCGTCGTCTCTTGACAAAGTTGCAATTTTTGCGCCGCATAAGGATACATAACGCGCCTCCGCCAACGGGCGTCGCCCCGCCGACGTCGCCTACGTCGAGCAACGCCGCAAACAAAAGGAAAGCCGCGACGCCAGCCGCCTTCCCCTACGACCAATCGGTTTCTTTAGTATACCCGTCGCAACACGTTAGTCAAGCAGTTTGCTTAACCTCGCGTTCCGTTGCGCGTCCTTACGAGTCGAATTATTCGTCAAAATCGAAACGGCGTTCGTTCTATTTTTGAACGGGCGTAACGATAAAACGAAATCCAACGTAAGGTCCTTTACGATCCGCGTCGTAATATCCGCGATAAGCGACGCGGCACTCTTCGGTCTTACTGTCCCAACACGCGCCGCGGTCGACGCGAATATCGCCGGGACATTCTTCCAACGTCGCGCCGATCGGATCCGTCAGTTCCTTTCCGCGCCCATCGTCGTCCGTCGGGTAGGCGGCGAAACGATCGGAACACCATTCCCACAAATTGCCGATCATATCGTAGACGCCCCACGCGTTCGGACGTTTCGTCGCGACGTCGCGAGTACCCGAATAGTTCTCGTCGCCGTACCAAGCGATCGCGTCAAGATTTTCGTCGACGTAGGCGCTCGTCCCGCCCGCCCGCGCGACGTATTCCCATTGCGCTTCGGTCGGCAAAGAAAACGCGACGTCGTCGGGCGCGTTGGAACGTTCTTTCAGTTTTTGGCAAAACGCGGCGATCTCGTCTAGCCCCACCGTGTCGACCGGCTTATTGTCGCCAAGAAATTTGCTCGGATTCGAACCGCAGACGCTCGACCACATTTTTTGAGTCGTTTCCGTCTCTAAAATCCAAAATCCCTTCGTCAAAACGACGACGTGTTGAATTTCATAATCGTTGTGATTTTCCTCGTCTTCGGGACTTCCCATCAGAAAACGACCGCTTGGAATCCAACGAAAAGCGTATTCAACGCCGTCGACCTCCAAAACGCAACGTTCTCCGACGTTCGTTCCGCAAACAAAGACGGAGTCGGCGCTTGTCTTTTCGCCTTCCGCGCGCGTTGGAACGTTCCAAGAAATCAAACAACACAGAAAAGCCGCGACTAGCGTCGCGCGCGTTAAAAACCGAAAACGGAGATTCGTCTTTAAAACGTCCATAACGACCTCAAAACCTACGCCGTCGAAAGGTCAAAAGACCGATTCAACGAGGCGCGAAAGAAAAAGTGGAAAACATAGCGCGACGATTCGATTTGATCTCAAAATCCATTCGTCGCGCGCAAAAAAACGTGCAAAAAAACGCGTTCTGCATAGACGTCTTTCGATCAAGAATTCAGCTTCCAACGCGCGAAACGCAATTTAGCGAACCAACCTTCTTGAACTTCGTACCAAACGGTAATCAAGGAACCGTCGGGAAGTTGGACGGTGGACGGATAGCCCAAATCGCCCGACTTGGCGTCGCCGTACACGACAAGCGGCTCGGACCACGTGTCGCCGTCGTCGTCGCTGACTCGCGCCTGAACGCCAAGGGGCGCGCGACGGTGCCCGTAAGTCATTAACAGTCGACCGTCTTGTAATTTCGACAAGAAAGACGGAATGCCCCAAACGCCGATCGTTCGCGGAACCGACCACGTTTCGCCGCCGTCGGTCGAAATCGTTTGCAAGTTTTCGTTCGCGTTGTTCGGATTCTCGTTGCGAATTTGCGCGACAATACGACCGCCGTTCGCCTCGACCGCGTGCAACTCGTGATACTGAACGATCGAATCTCCGTCGCGCGGGGTTACGAATCCCTTGACCGTCCAAGTTTGCCCGTCGTCTTCCGAAACGGCGGCGCCGCAACGTTGTTCTTTCGTCCAAAGCTCCTTGCCCATATAGAGAAGCCGACCGTCGGAAAGTCGGTTTGGACCGTGCGGACTATTAAACGGAGTCGCGTAGCGTTCGGACCACGTGATCCCGTCGTCGGTCGAACGCAACATCCAACAGCCGAGTTCTTTTTTGCGTTCTTCCTCGCCGATGCGGTTATGCGCCGCGATCCAGCGTTCGTAACGCTCGTCGGACCAAATATTGAGACGCTTTTCTCCTCGTTCGCGGTACGAAGTCTCTTCGTTCAAAGCGCCGACGTAAGCCAAGGACGTGAACGTCGTCGCGAGAATCGTCCCTTTGTCGGTAACGCAGACGCCCGCGTCCCGATCGTCGATCGGACCGTCGTAAATCGTTTGGGGCCAAGTCCAAGTCGCGCCGAAATCGCGAGATCGAATCAAATCGACGCGTCCAAAGGGGCAAATATGCCCTTCGCGCCCGCCGGAAGTTACGACCAACAATTCGTCGCCGCGAATCGCGACCGTCGGCCACCCGTAATAGCAGTTGTTCGGCGTAAGAGTACGAATCTCCGAAACCTCAAAATTAGGAGTCGCGCTCGAGCCGTAAGCGAAAGAACTTAAAAAAGGCGCGGCAAAAGCGCTCGCGACCGTCGCGCGAGAGACGTCCGTAAGAAAGCGGCGTCGACTGACATTACGATTCATAACGTTTCCTCAATAAACGCGGGTGATAAAAAGGACAAGTCGAACTGATCGCCGACCCTATAAAGAGAGTATAAACGCAAAAAGAAGAAATTTCAAGGAAAATGAGAAAAAACTTTGAATTTCTGTGATATTTCAGGCATTTGAAGAAAAATCGACAAACGCACGACGCTTTTTTAAGTTTAGAACGTTTGCGTTTGAATCGCCGCGTAGGCGGTTTATCGCGCGACGTTTTTACTGCGACGTTTTACTTCAAACGACTGAAATATTACGATAATTTTATGAATTTGCTTGAAAAACTTCTTGTAAAAGGGAAAACGACGGCATACAATGGTAAGCGTTCACGGAAAAACGACGCGTAAGAACCGCCGCGCAGCGGCGCGCGACAAGCCGCCCGTCAACGACGGGCGGATCGGCGTTTCGCTTGACGTTGCGCAAACGATTTTTTGTTTTTTACAGTCGACGCGTCGTCTGAAAGTTCGTATGTTTTTCGCAGAACCTTCAAACGCTAATTCTTCCGATAAACTCGGTTCTCCGTAAACGGGAGTTTTGGGGTTTGTCGGATAATTTCGCTTTGATAACGGACGCGTTTTCGGAGGCGCCGATCCGCCCGTCGTTGACGGGCGGCTTATCGCGCGACGGCTAGCGCCGTCGATTCGAACGCAAACCTTGGTCAGTATATTGCGTGAACGATTACGAAAGTTTTCTTACGTTCGGCAAGTTGTTGGGAGCGTTGTTTTAATTCAAGAGCGTTAAACCGACGTCTTCGATCACGCGTTGCCGTTCACGGAAAAGGAACGGTTTATTTTTTAGCCGCGCTTTTCCATTTTTTGGACGTTGTTGAAAAGTTCGTTTTGGCGTATCGACGCTTAACGTATAACCAAGGGAACTTCCGCAATGAAAATCTTTGTCAGTTACGGACACGAAATTGGCGTCAAAAATCCCTCGACGGGGCTGACATATCCGGAACCCAACAACGAAAGCGTCGTCCTTAAGTTTGTCGAATACTTGCGGAAGAACGACGTCGACGTTTGGCTTGATCGCGATAAACTCGCCTCGGGCGTCGATTGGCGCGAAGAAATAGCCAATGGAGTCTCCGAAGCGGACGTCGCCGTCGTCTTTCTAACGCAGAAAGCCGTCGGGCGGAAAAATTGCGTTTGTCGCGACGAAATCGATCTTGTCGTCGATCGACTCGGCGGAAACCTTTACCCAATAGTCCTTGAAGACGTCGACAAGGGAAACTATCCAAGTTATCTTACGCAAAAACAACTTGACGAAACGCTCAAAGACTGGCGCGAACATTGGAAGTCCAATTTGCCCAAAGAAGATTGGTTCGACAAGCGTTTTGCCGAAATCCTTGGTCGGTTGCGTTCGCCGGAATTTAGCGAGGTCAAAGAACGCGCGAACGAACTCAAGCGACGGCTGAACTTTTCGCCGATCGACGTCGAGACGCGATTGAAATTATATCGAACGCAAGCGACTTACGTCCAAGACGCCGACGGCGATTACGTTCTCGACGATACGAGTTCGAGTTTTGTCGGGCGCGAGTCCCTTTTCGACGCCTTCGAAAACGCGCTCGCGCGTTCCGACGCCGGAACGATTTCCCCAAACGACGAGTTTCTTTGGCTCCGTCAAGAACCGGGCTTCGGAAAGACACGATTCGCGGCGGAACTGTTGGCGCGTCGTCGTCGCGCGTTCCCGGCGTCCTATTTTGTCGAGTACAACCAACCGGCGACTCGAGACGGCAAAGTTTTCGCCCAAACGATCGCCTATCGACTCGCGCTCGTCTATTCCGCGTATGCCGAAGCGCTTCTTGAAATTGTTCGCGACGAAAAATGGACGAGTTACTCGGCGAGCGATATGTTCCGAAAGTTGGTCGTCGAACCCCTTGCAAGAACGATCGACGGAGACCGTCCCTTCGCTTGGATTCTGGTCGACGCGCTCGACGAGGCGACGAACCCGGAAAACGGTCAAAACGAAATTGCGGAGTTGATTGCGTCTTTTTGCGAAGATTTGGCGACTACCGGCAAACTTGGTTTTTTCGTTACGAGTCGCGACGACGTCGGCGTCAACCAGCGTTTTGCGAGGTTCAATGCGCTCAATTTTCCGTCGGACGAAAACGACGCCGATATTCGTCGGTACGTCGACAAGCGCTTGGAAGCGCTGAAGGTCGACGTCGCGAAACGCGCGACGACGACCGACGCGCTCGTCAAAAAATCGGGGGGCGTGATCGTCTATCCGAAGGCGGCGCTCGACGACCTTGAGAAAGGGAATTTGACGCTTGACGAGATTCCCGATTTGCCGAGCGGAATGATCGGTTACGTCGGCGAACAGTTTAGACGAACGTTTCCAGATTTAAGCAAATACGACGAAAGCGTTCGACCGCTTCTAACTTGCGTTTTGTACGCGAAGGAACCCGCGACGCGAGGACTGATTAAAAATTGGCTTGGGGTCAGGCGCGACGAGGAAACCAACCGCAACTTGCGCCTACTCGGAACGTTTTTTCGCCAGCTGGGCGCGGGCGACGAAGCGATCGTCGAGCCGTTTCACAAGAGCGTTTCCGATTACTGTTCCGATCACGAAAAGTCGGGCGGTTATTGCATATCCGCAAACGACTCCGCCCTTGATTTCGCCGACCGCGCGTTAGAAAACGACGTCTTCGAATCGCTTCGCTGGACGACTCGCGAACGTCGACGCGCGACGCCGAATTTTTTGACGCGTTATTATCTCAAGTGGGCGCCGACGCATCTTTTGGAAGCCGACGCGCTCGATTCCGGCGACGCTCGCTATCTCGACAAGGCGCTTGAATTGGCGACCGACTTCGGTTTTTTGGAAAAACGGCTAAAATACGGCGCGCTCAAACAGGTGTTAAACGAATACCTCCGTCCAAACCGACAAATTCGCGCCAACGCCGACGCCAAACAACGCGCCCTTTACGACGCTTACGTCGAAGTCGTGCGTTCGAACGCCCATTATCTGCGTCGCGATTCGGAAGAAAATCCGGCGTATAAAATTATGTTGCAACGTGCGACTGAAATTGCCGACGAATGCCCCGTTACCCAAGCCGCCGAACGCTGGTTGAACCCGACAGACGGCGAGTCCCCGTGCGATTGGTTCTGGTTGCGTGAAATTGAACGCGAAAAGAAGTATTGTCCGAACCCGTGCAAAATGGTTATTGAAAACGCCGGAAATAACGCGCTTGTCTTGAAAAACGGCGACGTTCTCTCGTGGGGAACCGACGACGACGCCTTGCATATTTGGAACCCTGAAACCGGCGAACGCGTCGGACGGCCGCTTCAAGGGCATAATGGTACTGTTGAGGGCGCAATTCAGCTCTCTTCCGGCGACGTGTTGTCTTTGGGGAAAGACGATACGTTACGAGTTTGGAATCCAACGGACGGCAAACAAAAAGCCATTTTCGAAAGGCATAAATACTGTATAAAGGGCGTAACTCAGCTCGCGTCCGGCGACGTGTTATCTAGGGATGACTTTACGTTACGTGTTTGGAATCCAACGGATGGCAAACAAAAAGCCATTTTCAAAAGATTTGAAGACGGGATAAGAGGCGCAATTCAGCTCTCTTCCGGCGACGTGTTATCTTGGGGATACGACGAAACGTTACGTGTTTGGAATCCAACGGACGGCAAGCTAAAAGCACTTTTAGAAGGGCACAAAGATTCGACAAGAGGCGCAATTCAGCTCGCGTCCGGCGACGTGTTATCTTGGGGGTACGACGAAACGTTACGTGTTTGGAATCCAACGGACTGCAAACAAAAAGCCATTTTCAAAAGATTTAAAGACGGGATAAAGGGCGTAATTCAGTTCTCCCTAGACAAGGTGTTATATACCTTAGGACTTTTCAGAGAACGAGGTGATTTCGAAGGGATTTTTTCGTCTTTTGGGATTTTTTCGTCTTTTTGGAGGAAAGACTCAGATGTGTGGAGTCCTGGAACCATACGCTTTTTTCGTTATGCAAAGAACAAGATAGAAAACAAAATTCAACTTGCTTCCGGCAATTTTGTTTCGATAGATGAGCGTAAAGTCATACGAAAGTGGTCGTCCGATGGGAAATCGCTCGACGTTGTTGAACGGGACAATCCCGAGTACGTCGCGATACGTCGGGCGTTATCGCCAGAGTCT
>JAZRWW010000113.1:0-4394 GCA_045599865.1 Thermoguttaceae bacterium | reverse complement strand
ATTATTATTATTATTATTATTATTATTATTATTATTATTATTATTATTATTATTATTACGTGTTTTTTGTTTATACTGTTTGTAACGATCGTTCCTGAATATAAAGTTCGGCGTCAAGAGCGGCCTGCGCTCCGGAGGCGGCCGCGACGATCGCTTGACGATAACGATCATCCGCGACGTCGCCCGCGACAAAGACGCCGGGAACGCTTGAGTTTGTTCGAAAGGGAATCGTTCGTTTTATAACGCCGGAATCCGTAAGTTCTAGCGCGCCTTGAAGGAAACCAACGTTTGCGCGTCGTCCGATTCCTACGAAAACCCCGGACGTCTCTAATTGGAGCGGCTTTTCGCTTGGATCGGCGAGGTTTGCTAAAAGAACGCCCGTTACGCCCGCGTCGTCGTTTCCTAAAATTTCCACGACCTTACGGTTCCATAGGATTTCGATTTTGGGATTGTTCAAAACGCGCCGCGCTGAAGAGACCGAAGCGCGCAAAGAGTCGCGTCGATGAACAAGATAGACTTTCGACGCAAATTTCGTTAAATATTCGGCGTCTTCGACCGCGACGTCGCCTCCGCCGACGACCACGATAGGACGTTGATAGAAACGAGGCAAAGCGCCGTCGCATACGGCGCAGGCGCTGACTCCGTTGTTTTTGAAACGTTCCTCTGAAGGCAAGCCGAGCCAACGAGCCGAAGCGCCCGTTGCAATGATCGCCGATTTGGAGAAAATCGTCGAGCCGTCGGAACTTGCGAATTTCAAAGGACTCGAACTGAAATCGACGGAAACGACGTCTTCAGAGACGACTCTAGTTCCCAAATCGACCGCTTGTTTTCTCATTAATTCGACGAGCGCCGCGCCGTAAATCGCGCGATCGGCGTCGTCGAGCGTTTCGGGAGGCAACGTCTCCGCGCGTTCCGTCTCGAGCGCCGAACGGAGGTAACCGCCAAGAGAACCGACGGGAAAGCCCGGATAATTTTCAACTTCCGTCGTCGTTGCGAGCTGTCCCATAGGCAAAACGCCCGCGTCGAAATTTTCGGGCGACAAGGCGCCTTCAAAAAGCAAAGGACGCAACGCCGCGCGCGCCGCGTAAATCGCGGCGCTCCAGCCCGCCGGTCCGCTGCCGACGACGACGACGTTTTCGATTTCTTGCTTGGATTGGACGTTTGCGATGGGATTCATTTTCTAGCCTCTTGAAAAGGGGTATATTTTTTTGAACGTTGCTTTCGACGTCGTACGCTTGAATATAAAGGAAACGCTTTAACTTCCTACTGCCAAACGTTCAAAATCGCGTTCAAAATCTTCAAAGGACGAACGCGTTTGAAGCAATTCGTAAATTTGGGAAAGTACGGAAACTTTGGTTATTGAAAGCAGACGTTGCATAGTCGACGTTGGGAACGGAACTTCAAAACGTTTGTTCGCGTCCAAGAGAATCGATCGCTGTAACGACAAGGTTTCCTTATCCGAATTGAGTTTGGCAATTTGCTTGTCTTTTTTAGTAATTTGCTTGTCTTTTTTAGTAATTTGCTTGTCTTTTTTAGTAATTTGCTCGTCTTTTTTAGTAATTTGCTCGTCTTTTTGTACAAGTTGTTCGTTTTTTTGAACAAGCTGTCCGTAGCAGTCTTCGTATTTTGCTTCGAGATTTTTGTAATATTCCGGCATTCTGTCGCCGAACAGTTGGATCAGAAAGGATTTAAAGGGCTTTCTATTTTGGACTGGAATTTCTTGCATTACCTTCTCCGTAATTTCCTTGCAACCGTTCACAAAACAACGCGAAGGCGTCGCTTTCACGCGTTGCGCCGGGAGTCTCGTTTCGACGTTTCTGGGAAATCATAATTTATTGATTATCCAACACGTCGTCGACGCGCGTTCCACGCGAACGATCGCGTTAGAGAATAGCTTTAACTTCCTACTGCCAAACGTTCAAAATCGCGTTCAAAATCTTCAAACGACGAACGCGTTTGAAGGAGTTCGTAAATTTGGGAAAGTACGGAAACTTTGGTAATCGAAAGCAGACGTTGCATAGTCGACGTCGGAAATGGAACTTCAAAACGTTTGTTCGCGTCAAGGAGAATCGATCGCTGTAACGACAAGGTTTCCTTATCCGAATTGAGTTTGGCAATTTGCTTGTCTTTTTTAGTAATTTGCTTGTCTTTTTTAGTAATTTGCTTGTCTTTTTTAGTAATTTGCTTGTCTTTTTTAGTAATTTGCTCGTCCTTTTGTACAAGTTGTTCGTTTTTTTGAACAAGTTGTTCGTAGCAGTCTTCGTATTTTGCTTCGAGATTTTTGTAATATTCCGGCATTCTGTCGCCGAACAGTTGGCTCAGAAAGGATTTAAAGGGCTTTCTATTTTGGACTGGAATTTCTTGCATTACCTTCTCCGTAAAATTCTTAAGGTTAAACCCGCTGTTTCTCGTAAACCAAGAAGCGTACCTCATTAAAACTTCGAGGAAATAAGGAAAATTTGAGGGAACCGTCGGATCGCGATTAAGCGCTACGGAAAAGATATCTTTCAGTTCCGAATCGCGCGCGTCGTTCCATTTCTTATCTTTCACGCGATACGCAAGACGCGACAAAGCCATCGCGACGTAAAGCAACGGCTCGTCGTCTATAACGTCGTCGAAGTTTTCCTTTTGCAAGTTGACCAAGTGAAATTTGAAACTCGGTCCGAATGGACGCGTTCCTTTCACCCAATAGAAAAGATCGTCCAACTGAGGAACGTCGTATTGCGCCAACACGATAGTGAAAGGAGCGGGACAACGACCTTCGGCGTTTTTATAGATATTCGGTTCGAGCGTTATTTTTTTCATCATATCGACTTCGTAACCTAAGGTTTGAAGCGCGACTTCACGCGCCGAGCCCGACTTGTGTTCGAGTAGAATAACGAGAAGCGCGCCCTCGCCGTCTAGCGTGTCGACCAGATAAAAAAGGTCGCCTTCGGTTTCCTTTCCGTTTTTGTCGACCATTTTTGTCGGTAGTCGTCGCAACGTTTCCAATTTGACGTTTTCTAAAATTTCAGGCGGGAGAAAACGTCTGAAAAAACTCCTTGCAAAGGCGATAATCGACCAGATAACGTAGACGAATTTATCGTGCGTGAAGAATTCGTCTGAAATCGTCGTCGCTTGACGTAAAATTTCGATTTCTTCCGGCGTTAAACGCACGGCGTATTTTTTCAATTTTCCTGTTTTGACGTTTGTCGAACGAATCATTGTTTTTTCTTTCGGCGTTTTTAACGGATTTACGTCGCGCGACGCCTTTCAAATTTGGCGTCGCGCGAGTTAAAAAAAGTCAAAAGCAAGCGACGCGCGCGCTTTAATCGATTTCGCAAGTAACGCGGAATCCGACGTTGTAAACGCCTTGCCAAGGACGATAGAAGCTGCGGAACTCGCTTCGCGCGTTGATCGGACGATCGCGCCACGAACCGCCGCGCGCGACGCGCAGACCCTCGGCGTCAAGGTCGTTGCGTCCGTCCTTGGCGTCGTAAGGATACGGACGAGCCAGACTTGCCGTCCATTCGGCCGCGTTGCCGTGCATATCGTACAGTCCCCACGCGTTCGGCTTGAATTTGCCGGGCGCGTCGCTAAAAATTACTTCGTCGTTAAAACGATCGTCGCTGGGCGTCCAGTAGTCGTACTTGGAACCTTTTAGCGGCTTGATCTCCTTGAAATAGGGATGGCAAATCATTTTTTGCAAGGAGACGTCGGCAAGATTGGCGAATTGTCCAAAATCGTCGTCGAGTCCGCCGTAGAAGAACGACGTCGACGTGCCGGCGCGGCACGCGTATTCCCACTGCGCTTCGGTGGGCAGCCCGAAACGCGCTCCTTTTTCTTCGGAAAGCCAAGCGCAAAACGCTTCCGCCGCGTTCCAAGAGACGCGAACGACCGCTCGATCCGGCGAATTAACGTAGAATCCGCGAACGCCGAATTGGAACGCGAAACGAGATTCGACTCCGGAATCGTGCGAAGGATCGAACAATTCGAACTGTTCGTTCGTGATTTCCTTCGCGCTGATCCAGAACGGCTTCTCAATTTCGACGACGCAAGCCTGTTCGTCGTCGTAACGTTGCGCGACGCGACCGTCGGCGTCGACCGACTGCGCGCCCATTACGAATTTTCCGGCGGGTATCAGTTGGAATTCAAGCGGGACGCCGGGCGCGATTTCAACGGTTTTCGTCGTCTTTGTTCGATCTCCAAAGAGTCGTTCCGCCTCATCCGCTTGACGCTTCTTCGCTTCGTCGGAATCAAAGGACCAATCGATGTCGACGGGCAAGGGTTTTTCCCGTTTCAACGCCTCTTCGCGCGCGACGGTTCCGTCGTTAAGGGGCGTTCCATTCGCCAACGCGGCGCGCCAAGCGTTTTGCGCGTCGCTTGCCAAAGGATTCTCGGGCAGGGCGGTATAA
>JAZRWW010000112.1:0-17194 GCA_045599865.1 Thermoguttaceae bacterium | reverse complement strand
GTGAAATGTTCGGAGGTCTTGGTTCGTCGGCGTTGCATTATAAATTTTCACTCTGGGCGAAAAACGGATTATTTGATCGCATTTGGGATGCGGGACTTTACAAATACGACGAACTCAAAGGAATCAAATGGGAATGGCAGGTAGCCGACGGACGTCAAATTAAAGCTCCTCTTGCCCAAGAATCCGTCGGATCCAATCCTACGGATCGGGGAAAAAAACGGGCGCAAAGCGATGGTTCTTGTCGAGGAGAATGGAGTCCCGCCGTCGCTCGTCGTCGACGGAGCCAATCGATATGACTCCGAACTTTTGGAACCTTTGTTGATCCGACGAATTCGTCCAACGAAAAAACTTCAACACAAACAAAATCTTTGTTTAGACGCCGGTTTTGTCGGAAAAGAACAAGTCGTTAAGGACAATGGTTTTATACCTCATATACGACCGCGTGGCAAAGAAAAGAAAGAATTGAAAAACAATCCTAAAAATTTCGAGCCAAGCGTTGGATTGTGGAAGCGTTCAATTCATGGCTTAAACGCTTTCGAAAATTGAGTCCAACCTACGAAAAGTCAACAACTTCCTTCGAGGCGTTATTGAAATTGGCGGCTGGTATGATCACGCTTAACAAAGTTATGGATATTTACTCATAAAGTTATTTTCGGATAAGCCCGTAATATCCAAAAAGGACGGTGGGCAAAAATAGGAAAAGGAAAACTTTAGATGGAAATAACATTCTATTTAATATAATAACTTGTGTTGTAAAAATATTGTTTAATCAAATCAATAATTTAATGGTAGATGAACTTCGCGTCTATCGTCTTGCTTGTCGTCTGATGCCTATTCGTTTTTCTATGAATCGTTTTGATAATTATGATTTCAAAGCCAATAATCTACGAATCAAGCGCGGCGCGCGGTTCAAATAAGGAACGCGATTTTTAATCTCGTCGCTCAAGACAAAATACCAGCCTAACATTCCATAGAAAAACGCCGTAACAAAGGAACCCAAGATCAACGTGAAGTAATTCGGCACGTAATCGGGCAAAATCTTGCGAACCCAAAAGCCCAAAAAAATCACAAAACAAGCCAACGCCGTCGGCTTAAAGTAAACGCGCCAAAAATAACGCGGGTACTCAACGTCGACTCCTTTCAGCGCAGTATTACCGTCGAGGTTTGCAGATATGGGCATTTTTTGAAATCAAATGGCGTACAAAGGATGATAATGTACGTCTTGAAAGGGAATAAAAATATTTAATTGTTCCCGTTAGCATAATGCTAACGCTAATATTTGATCGATATAAACGACAAATCTCGACGTAATCAAGATGATTACAAGCGAATTTTTCCTTGACGCAATTTGATAAATAACGTTTTTTGTTCTTATAATAATCGTCGACGTCAAAAACAGCGCGATATTTTTCAAGTTTTCCAATAGCGTCCAACGAAAGCATTGTACGCTGGCATTTTTCACATATACAACAGTTTCGATGATCTTGCTGACGTGAGTTAACGCATACGTTCAAGTATGAATAAGACGGTTCATAACCGGCTACCAACCGCGTCTTTTCCATACGCGTTACGTTGGCGCCAACGGAATAAAATTTCAGACGCGAGGTTGAAAAACAATTCAATGATAAAAGATCATAACATCCGCATCCCCTCTCTTGAGTGTTTCGTAAAGAAAAATCAATAAACGAAACACTTGAAGAGTAGTAATACTTGGAATATAACTTCTGTAACATTAACGTCGCAAAACAACTAGTGTAAGTATGTGTGAAATAATGATTTTGCGGAATTACGTCCATTATGTTTGAATTCGAAACAACGATTTCATATCCATTTTCCTTACAGAACTTTATCGCGTTTTCTATTCGAGATTTATAAAGCCGTTTCGCCGTTTCGCCTTCGCCATGCGAACCGACGTTGTTGAACGTTAGATGCGTTACTTTATAGTTCCGTAACCCGACTTTTTCACTCAAAGCGATAGTGTAAAACGAATCGATTCCGCAAGAAATACCCGTCCCGACCGCTCCGGCGTTTTCAAGCGGAGCATCGGCGATTTCCGCGTCTATTTTGACGCGATGAAAACTTGGCGTTCCGCCGCACACGGAATCGATAAAGAAATTATCCAGTTGAAAATACAATTCGTCCGAAATCGGCGCTAGCGACCGAATATCGTGCCTGTTGCGCATTGCAAAATTGAGAATTCCGACAAGGAACGCGTCGTTTCGCTCCCAACAAAGGTAACGCTCGTATTTCTTTTCGACCTCAAACCAAATAATTTTTTGGTCGGCGTCTATGTCGCATTCGATTTCTACGCGCGCCCACCCCTTAGTTTTTCCTTGAATAAGTCTAGGACGACCGAGAATAATCATAATTCTTCCCCCTTTTACTACGCTTTTCAGGTATTTTTACGAAATTTAGTGAAAATCTTTGACAACGTTCGTGTTGCGAAAGTTCTTTCTTCCAACGAAAGGACTCCAAAATAAAACAGTATGGTAAGAGACGCCGTATTAATGATCGTTATCATAATAAAAACTAGAAAGTCGCGCGGCAAAAATCGGGCTAAACAAATATCTCCAAATAAAACGAACGCGCTTGCTAATACGGCGGGCGTCAAAACGCGTCGAATGAAATCTCCACTTGGAAAAGAGAGATCGACTTTGAGTTCAAGCAGACGCGCAAAAAGCCCCAATATTGCGACTATAATCGCGCCTATAAAAACGGAACTTGGAGCAAATCCCAAGGCGAGAAGTCCCCAAGAAGTTAGAAATACCAACGTATAACACAACGAAACTATCAATTGATAGTTTCGGATTTTACCCGACGCTTGCGACGCGAATGCTATTGGCGCGTAAGAATCTGTTACGAGCATTTCCAATAACATTAACCTAACGAATAAAACTGAATATGGAGGAATTTGTTTTAACCAAAAGAGTAAAACGACGTCCGTGTGAACAAGAACGGGAAAAATCAGGAGTCCAAGAAGATAGAAAGAGATTTTTGACGTCCCAAAAATCAAACGATACGAGTATTCAAGGTTCCCTCCAGCATACGCCTGAACCGCTTGCGGACGAGCAGCCGTAATGAAATTACGCGCTAGAACGACTACGCTTGAGTGCGCCGTTACCCCGATTCCGCGCGCCGCGTTGCAAACGGGACCGCCGAAAACGTTTAACAACATATTGACGCCCTGTTTACTGAGCATATCGGCAATCACGCCAAATACCATCCAACCGGAGAATTTTAATAATTCAGTAAACAGTTTGCGATCCCAGCGCCAGCGACTACGACATTCTGTAAAATTAATGACACAATATTGCCAATAAACATACCTTAGTATTATGGAAGAAATAAGTTGAAAAAAAGCAAACAAAATAAGTTTATCGTAATCAACGTAAGACAACAATAAGACTAACGCAAGTTTCAACACAACCTCAAGTAGCGAAATCGCCGCGTAGACGTTCATACGTTGACGCGCTTGAATCGCTGCGTTATAAGGCGCGCTAACGATAGATATAGAAGCCGAAAGAACTGAAAAGTGGAAGACCCAATAAGCCGCGCTTAGTCTCTCGGAAGGTATCGTTAACACATTTTTAATGAAATATATTCCGACTAATTCAGAAATCAACGCAACTAATAACGCCAGCGCCCAATGAGAAGTCAAAGCGACTCCAAACACCTTGGAAAGCGACTCGTTATTGTCCTCTTGTCGACGAACTCCCATTTCGAAGTTCAGAAAGCGTTGCGTAGCGGTTGCAAGCGAACCGTTTAGGACGCTCAACATCGAAACAAAACCGCCGACGACGTTGTTAATTCCATAGTCTACTACGCCAAGTACGTTTAATACGACGCGGCTCGTATAAAACGAAACCAGCATAACAATAAACATACGCAGATAGAGCCAAAACGTATTCTTAACAACGCGTTCGCTTGTAACGGGCTTATCTTTTGTCGAATCGATTTTCAACATTTGACAATAATAAAAATGTTTATAATATAAAAATGATATATATAGAAATAAATTATTGAAGCGATTTAGCAATACGCCGAAGTAAACTTACAATCCGGCGTTTCATTTTCAAAACAGACGAGTCTTTCAATATTTTTCGATATTTTTCTCGTAATTGTTCGTAATCAAGATTTTGAACGTCGCGTAAAAAATCGCGTCTATGGGCGTGAGGAACGGACGAAGAATATAAATTAGGATTGCCTGTTCGCGCTTCTGCGACAGAACGTTCTAAAAAGACGGCGTGTTCGTTGCATTTTTCTACTAATCGACTCCCTTTGGAACTGTTGACGACATTGAGCGAGACGCCGCGTTTAACTTCGTCGGTAAGCTCCGCTTTTTGATCTAATCCCCAAAAGTCGCCGAGGGTAACGTCTCCTATTCGCGGAATTTTCGAAAAGGGACAAGTGGAACAGGAATTGCGTAAACACAGATTTTTTATAAACATCCGATTTACGTATTCAACGTCTTTATCGTGCCAGTTTAACGTCTTTATTGATTTCGTTGAGTTTTGAGTTTCAATTTTAACGTGATGCGAATCGCCTTTTTTCTTCGCTCGAAACGATAACGACACAATATTTCCGCCTAATTTTTTTTCGAGATGCTTTAACCATTTGTCGTATAAGACGGGCGTAGGCGCTCCGTGACATATCAAATCGCAAGTATAAAGATTGTCATAGTCTGTTCCCAAATATCCGTACAGCCCGCCGACTTGACAGGGCGTTCCCACGAACAAGACGGGTCGACTCGATTTAAGCTCCCTTTTGACGTCGCGATAAATCGCGCCGACTTCCGCTTGAACGTATTTTGAGGAACGAAAACGCGCCAAATCTTCCGACGTTTCCGCTTTGGCGAGAACGACTTTCATTGATTCGTCGTAAACGGCGCCAAAAACGACGCCCCCATCCGCAAGGATTTTTTCCGCGTACACGGAAAACATACCCCCGGAAGAGGATTCGAAACGAACCTTTTCATTATTGTTCCAACAAGCGTAAACTTTCGGCGTTTCGACGCGTTCCAATTTGGGCGGATTCAAAATCGGACAAGCTTTCGCGCACAACTTGCAACCGACGCACTTTTCCGCGTCGACGACCGGCGCTAAAAAGCCTTCGGCGTCAAGCGTCATTGAAATCGCGTCGCGAGGACAGGCGTTGAAACAACTCGCGCAACCCGAACACTTGTCGCTCGGACAAAGATTAGGCGTCGGCTTTTTTATTGACGACATTTTCGATAGCCTCGCGGAGTTTGTTGATGGAAAATTCGCGTCGTTCTTGAAGTATTTTGTCGACGGCTTCGTAGTCGATTTCGAAACTTTCGGACGTCAACGGCGTTTTGTCTTCAGGCGAAAAGAGCCGCGATTCCAAATGGAACGTTGAAAACAAAGTCGTCATTCGCGAATTCATTGATTTCGTCGGATCGGCTTTGTCGCGCATCATCGTGAAAAACGGCTTATGATACAGGATGGAAAAAACGGAGCCGTGGAAAGAATCGGTTACAACGTAAGCGGCGTTCTTAAATAAGGAGACAAATTCGCCCGGTCCGGCGTTTAAAATCGGCTTGACTTTGGAATGTTTTAATTTGAGCGACATATACTCGCGCATCGTCGTACAAAGATACAGAATAGGAACGTCGCGGTATTTTTGAATTTGACGCGCTTTTCTAACGACGGATTCTTGATTACCCAACGCGTAACAAAGAATATAGGGGGATTCTTGTATTTCGTTCGTTGGGTATCGATTGGATATGACGTCCCATTCTTCTAACGACAATAACATCGTCGGGTCAAGAACGACGTCGACGGGGCGGTTCAGGATTCGTTCTAGTTCTTTGGCGCCTTCGTTTTCACGAACGGAAAGCCACGTGAAATCAGAAAGATAACGTTGAAATTTCGGAACGTATTCGTCTGGTATTTGCGAAAGCCCGATGCTTGCCGCGTAGGAGATTTTTTTTTCACAGGGAACGAAGTCAAGCATATAATATTGGAAAAAGACCTCGCCTCCGTACCACGTAGTATTCCATATCTGATCGCTTCCGGCAACTAAAACGTCGAAACGTTCGCCTTCTTTTTGAACGTCGTCGTAGAAATTAAGACGTCTCGTATTTACCAAAAAACGGCGCTCAAATTCGGCAAATTTGTTTTCCCTTTGTTTTATCTGAGGTTTCTCAAAATAGAAGTAGAATAATCGTCTTGGTATAAACATAGTTACTTTTTTCAGAGTTGTGGGGAACCTTGAAGAAAAGAAATGATTACATCGACTGTCTGACGATTTTTTACCCATATAAGGTATAGGAAAAGCCAAACTTTCAACGCCATTAAATCTATGTCGAAGTATAGTTTGAAGAGCGTGCCTTTGCAATATACAACCGTAATTCGTTCCATAGACAAAAGAGACGATACCTATGGAAATGTTTTTCATATGAGTATATTCTTTCTAAAAAAGGTTTATGAACGCCTAGAGTGCCATCGAACTACGAACCTCTTTGCGTCTAACAGAGTTTTTTTAAGAACAATTGAGAAAGGCGTCATATAATGCGTGAACAAACTCAAGTTCACAGGTTCGGATAAACTGAAGACGTCCGTTCACGGAAAACCGCGCGTCAACGACACACGAATTGTCCCGACTCGTGAAAGTATAAAACGGAAGAGGCGGTTCAACGTTCCAATCGGAACGGCGCTCCCAACAACTTGCCACACGTAAGAAAACGTATCAAATATTGCTTTTCACTGTTTGTTTCCCTTTTTGATAATTCAACGGATTCATTGCGTTTCGTTGATACGTAACATTCTGGAACTGGTACGGCTAAAACGTGCCTTACAAATGAGACTGGCTGCAATTTTCAAAAATCGTACTTTTTTGAAAATACTCAACCAAACCCAAACTTGGGGAATTTTTGTTCTTATCCAAACTTTCAACTTTGCCGCCAGACCAATTCTTGGAGAAGTACAATATGCTCTGAGACGTTCGTTTACATAAGGCTTTAATTCACTCAACATTTCTAACGCTGTGGAATCCGCAACGAGCTTGGAACGATTGATCTGGAAACAGTAGTAATAGCTTAAAAAAACAGATGTTGCCAGATCACAACTCATGCCCAACGAGACGTCTTCTTTCAACGTTTCAATCATACCTACATAGGCTTTTAAAATTTTAATATTTTTGGGCGAACTTAATAACCATTCCGTAGACGAAGCAAATTTTCGAACTCTATAATGATAAGTTTTACTATCAACATAGACTGAATATCTAATTTTCTTTACGTTTTGGACGACGAAGAGCATATCTTCACACGACGAATATCTTTCGTCAAACTGATAGGCGATTAGTTCTTTTCTAAAAACCTTTGTACACATATGCCCCGTAACGTCCCTGCCGAAAAAAATTGATTCTAACGTCTTTAGCGGAACTTTTGAAATGAACGCGATAAAGTTCAATGACTTTTTCATAGGCGCCCTTGGTCGCGTGATTAGGAATTTTTCCCTCTTCTTTGTCTTTTTGTCGATAATGATAAAGCGGCGCTTTAAGATGAACTAGCCTATCGATCTCTAAAACGTAGGCGGCGACGAACAACAAATCTTCCGCCTGTGCAAAACTCGTGTTGAACACGTCTTTAATTAAATCCTTTTGGAATAACTTATTCCAACAAAAACCTCCTATTTGTCCCAGCGCCAGTTGGTGCGCCGCTTCGACGCGCGTAAATATTTCCGAATTTAATTCGAACTCTTTCTCAATTTTCTCGTCCTGAACAACAAACGGAGGATACTCCAAAAAAAACTCGCAAGAGACAATTTGCGCTCGATGTTCAACCAATGCCTTGTACATTAAGTCAAACATATCTGGTTCAATCCAATCGTCGCTATCGACAAAACCAACGTATTTACCTTTTGCGTTCTCCAATCCTACGTTCCTAGCCGCAGAGACGCCAGAATTAGCGATGTGAAACGTTCTTATATTGTTGTGTTTTAACGAATATTCGTCGCATATTCCAGCGGAAGCGTCGCTAGAACCGTCGTCGACGAGTATTATTTCTATATTATCCAGGTTAGTTTTAAGTATTGAATCAACGCACTGACAAATCGTCCTCTCGGCGTTATAAATCGGGACGATAACGCTTAACACGACTTCTTCTTGCATTAAAACGCCTCAAATTCCTTACGGAACTGTAACAGAAGTAAAAAATCGTAAACATTCACGAAAAGCCGACGTGTGTAAGCACGTCGAGCAAGGAAATTATGGAAAAACGTCGACCAATGATCAACAGCCGTAAACCCGCGTCTGCAGGCGATTTTTCACGTACAAAAAAACGCTACGTTCGTAACCGTTCAAGGTCTGAAGAGCTTACGTTCATTGGCTTTTCGTTATTTTTATGAATGATTACAACAAATATAAAGCTTTCGCGGAACAACGTTGTCTTTTTGAGCGACGCGAAACGTACAAATCAAAATTCTGAAAAAGACATAGGCGCGTCTTTATGCCAACGTTGCAATTTTACAGGCAGAAACGAAACGTATCTTGCGGGAACTAACGTCAAGATGAATTTTATAGTCGATTTAAGCGTTTCTTTAACACAACGTATCATACTAAAACAGAACGTTACGAATCGTCCTTTCAACCGTTCCGACCTATTACTGCTACAAAGTCCTAGCCAAAAGTATCTCGCATATAAAGGAAGGACGTCCTTATCAGTGACAATCTCAGTGATTCTTTCATTCCAAATTTTATCGACCTCTCCTTTGAAGAACTTACGTTCGTCGCGCGGGACGCTGAAACGCAAATTATACAATGACAACAAGTACCTTACAGTCAAGGCTCGATGAGAATCAAATTGCTTCTTTTCAATAAAACGCCTTTGCAAAACGTCAAAAACACGAAATTGATCCCAGGCTTTACATCGACCGCCTCCTTGTTTTTTCGAAGACGTTATAGAGGCTGAATTCGGACGCCAGCGTCTGATAAACAGTTTCTTTTTAGGGAACAAGAAACCGACGTTCTTCATTTGAGAGTACAATAAAAACCAGACGAAAAAATCTTCGTTTATGGCGATTACTGTTGGAAAGGAAAGGTTGTATTTTTTCCAAGCTTCTTTCAGCACAATATTGTGAGGCACGCCTCCCGAAACGTATTGAAAGAACTCACGCTGAGAACTGAAAATATTTCTGCAAACTTGCGTTTCCTGGAAACGTACTTGATTTTCCAAGTTTCTTACGTATGGGATATTAACCCCTTGTCGACAATCTGCAAGCGTACGGATATTGACGACCTCGCATTGATTCTTTTCCGCAAACTCGATCCCGTATTCCGCCAAATGCTCGTCCACTAGATCGTCGGAGTCCATAAAGAAAAGATATTTGCCTTTGGCTACGTTTACGCCGTTATTCCGCGCTACGGAAACGCCTTGATTTTTTTGATCGATCACCGTTATACGAGAGTTTTCGCGCTCGTATCTTTGTAAGATTTTTAACGAATCGTCTGTTGAACCGTCGTTAACACATATTATTTCAATATCACGCAACGTCTGATTACATAAAGAATCAAGACATTCCGAGAGATATTGCGCCGTGTTGTACACGGGAACGATTATCGAAAGCAACGGTCTACTGTTGTCGTCCGTATTCATTTTCTTCCAACTCGTGTCGATAATTTTACAACGATTCAATCAACTTGCGCCACTGCGCGGCGATTCTTTTAGCGTCGAACAATTCTAAATCTAACGACGCGGCGTTTGAAAAAGCGCGACGCTTCTCCGAATCGGAAATTAAGTCGAGAATTCGCGCCGCCATCAAATTGACGTCGTAAGGGGGAACTAGATATCCGTTAACGCCGTCTCTAATAATCTCGTTCGGTCCCGTTTCAATATCGAAACTAACCAAAGGCAATTTACGCGCTTTGGCTTCCAATAGAACCATAGGCAATCCCTCTTGCAGGGAAGTCATAACGTAAATAGCGGCCACGCGATAGGCGGAGTCCATATCTTTCGTTCTTCCGCAGAGCAGGACGTTGTTTTCCAATCCGAAACTGGAAATCTTCCTTCGAATCGCTTCTTCATCAAAACCGCTTCCGTAAATCTTCCAACTCCAATCTGGATATTTTTTAAAAACAATACGCGCGACGTCGGGAACAATCTGAAAATTCTTGATTGGGCGTAAATGACCCGCGCTAATAATCGTCTTTGAGGTTGCGTCGTACTCGGCGTCTTGTAAACTTGAACTTTTCGGAGCGACATTGTAAATTTGAACCAACGGTTTCTTAATACGAAAATGTTCCTGAAAATTTTTTCTATCTCGTTTTGAAAGAACAACGTAGGCGTCGGCTACGTTCAAATCCAAACGGCGCATCGTTTGAATCCAACTGACGCCCTGATTTTGAAAATAGTTTGCGTGTTCCCAAACGATATGCTTGCGTCCTGCTAATCTGGTTGAAAACAAGGAAAGAACGCCGTGCATTGCTTCGATCGACACCACGACGTCAATTTGGTTCTTATGCAAAAAGCGAAAAAACTCAACGTTCTTGCCTATAATAGACTTGCCTCTGAGACAACTATATCGTATTTTTGAATCGAGCTGAAAAAAAGGCTTGTAATCTCTGCGAGAGTTTACGACGCTAACCGAGTACTCTTCACATAGCTCATTAGCGAGAAGAAACGTCGCGCTTTCCGTCCCCCCGGCGCTAAAATTACCAAGAAAACATAATCTTTTCTTACTGCACATTGGCATCCTTCTAGTTGATAATCTCTCGCCATAAAACGAAAGGTTAAACGTAGACGTTCACTAAAAGTTACAAAAGCTAAAACGTGTCAAGTATCGAAACGATACGAATATAACGTTTTTGAATGTAAAAATTGTTTGTGAGTCCCTGTTTTACGACTTCGATCTTGAACGACGGTTCTATACTCCTTGTTCTTGAAGTTTTCAGACTTTGCATCTCGAGGATTTAAAGGGATGTCCGCCCTTCTGAGGGAAAAACTCAAAGGCTAGAAGGATACGTTAGTTTTTGAGATTTTCATCGAATCATTGACCATTAACAAGACGTATAAACGCCTCCTCGACGGTTCTTGTCGTAGCGTCCTTGTTAAAAGTTCGTCCACGTTCACGAGCTTTTTGTTCGTAATGCTCCAACTTTCCGGGCGTCAACAACACATCTTTGACGCCCCGATATAACGACTCTTCGTCGTTTGGCGTTATTACCCCGAACTCGTCGTCTCCTAACAACTCGCGCATACCGGAACATTCGGTCGTAACGACTGGCGTTCCCACAATTAGCGATTCTGTCACCGCCGTACTAAATCCTTCGTGAAGGGAAGAGCAAACGAAAAGCTCGGCATTCTTGACGTATTTGTATGGATTTTCTTGATAACCCAAAAAAACGACGACGTTTTCTAACTTTGCTTTTTTCACTTGCGTTCGTAAAGCGCTTTCTAATTCTCCCGAACCTAAAAGGAACAATTTGACGTCGATATGGTCGTTGAACGTCAATTTTTCAACGATGCGTATCAGTCGATCAAATCCCTTTTGCGGCACGAGTCTGCCGACGCCTACGAGCCGAATTTCGTTTCCTTTCTTTTCGAAACGTTCGTCGTCGATCGATTCGTTGCATTTCGACCTTATATGATCTGAATCGACGACGTTGTATAAAACCAAATTATTCTTGTCGACTTCGGGAAAACTCTTTTGATATATTTCTTTAACGGTTTGACAGACGCTAATCGTAGCGTCGTACCGACGTTGCAATCGCGAACACTCGGCGTCGCTTCGATAACATCTGGAAATCTTCTTGCGATCAGGAAATTCGTTGTGAATCCATTGAACCAGCTTGACGTTTGGGTCTTGACAACCGGCGACTATTCTTGTCGTCGCGCCTTCAAAAAAGGAAACCACGACGTCGAAACGCCCTTCAATCATTCGGCGAAACAAGAATTTCGGTGAAAACAACTTGAAAAAATGCCTGTTTCCTCTCAACGTTCGACTGAACACGCTTCTATATTCGACGTCTTTGTTTAAATATCTCTTATTAACTCCGACGTCAAATAAAGTTTGAACAGTTACGTCGAACTTCGTCTTGTCCATCGAATTAACGAGATTGACGAGTACTTTCTCCGCGCCGCCTCCAGTTAGGGAATTGATAAAAAACAATATTTTAATTTTCGGTTTCATTGTATTTTCGGAAGTTACAAACACATAAATGTTACGCGTTTCTTTCGTTTGCGTCGTTATTTAGGTTTAAACGTATTATTCGCGCTTGTCGTCGATATTGTAAAGCGAACGCAAAACGCGTTAGAAACGGCGTTGCGAACTTGTCCTTTTTTGACGCCTATTTGGTCATAGTTTCCCAACCGGCGTGTCGATAGGGAATAACCTCCGCCTGTCCCAAAACGTACGCGACAAGGAAAAAAATTCCAAAAACCGCCAAAAAAAGCGCCAGCCGCATTCGCTTGGCTTCAGGCGATCGAATCGAATCTATACGGACAACCCTTCGCTCGGACGACGTTCCTTCTAGCGACGTCGTATCGTTTATTCTAAAGTAAGTCTTTCTTGAAACGGAACCTCCAGTCGCCATATGCAAGACCAACCTTCTAAACGATGTTACGCTCCTTACCTTTGAAATTTCCCAGACGCCTCTGCGAACCCGAAGGGATTTTTTTGTCTTTGGAATGGAAGAACTCAAGGTCGAGGATGATAAACTCTTTTGAAACGTCTTTCCCTCGCCAAAGTGATCGATCTCTTTCTTTTTTTCGTCGAACGATTGCGACGCCAACGGCAGACTTCCAATTAAAAAACATTGAAACACCGAAAAATAAAACGCCACCCTTTTAATAAAGGGCGAGAAAAAACCGGTGAATCCGATAACGCAAACCAACCCAAAAAGCGCGATATAGTAATCGTTTTTAGGATCGAACTTTCTAAGTTTCTCTCTGTAACAAAGAAATAAAGCCAACCAAATTAAATTCACCCAGAAATCGCGATTTCTTCCTCTGTCGTCTCCAAGCAAGTACTCGTCGTATTCCTCTAACGCTTCCGGAAGCCGACCAAGGAAGGAACCTATGTTTACGACGAAAAGAATCGCCAACGAATAATATAAAAACAACTTCCAACCAGTCGGCAAACTTTGATTTTTTGTCCATAACGGATAAACCGCAAGCGCGACTAAGCACGAAGGGTGAAACAAATAGGCTAAATAAACGCACGCTAGGAATTTCCAAAGATCGCGGGAGAAGACGTATCGCACGGCATAGCAAATTATTCCCACGGCGGCGTACTGCCTTGTGAAATTCCACGAAAAAATAAAAAAACCGAATAAAAACGTCGTATAAGCCAAACTCAAATCAATTTTTTCTCGAGAATCATAAAGGGCTTTACAGACGCAGGCGCAAGGAATTAAAGCCAAAAAAAATAAAAACCATTGAACTCCGCCAAGAAAACTCGCGACTTTCATCGCTACAAAGTATAAAGGTCTTTCAACTGTGAAAACGTCCATAAAAGGACTTGCGACAGCCCTGCGATAAACCGCGCAATTCGTTCCAAGATCCGTTCCGCAAAGTCTAAAACCAGACAAGATCGAAGGGATAAGAATCGCCGACCACATAAACGTCTTCTTTTGATCTTTCGTTCGCGAATTTGCCGCCGTCGTCAGACAATATGCCGACGTCGCAAAAACGACTACGTATAAAACAAGGGACAAAGGTTTGCTATCGAACGAAAACACAAGAAAGAAGCCTTTTTATTCTAAACTTGATGGGAACCGATCAAAGAGAACCTTTACGACTCTTTAACATAAGTTTTTTAACAATGAAGTTAGGAACGAAGAAACGGCAGAATCTAATCGCCGCATAGTAATCGTAATAAAACGGCAAGTGCAGTTTCCTTCGATGTTTCAGAATTACCAAAAAAGCGCCTAATCGTTCTTTAAATTTATTTCTTCGAACAACGTTTCTTCTTTCATAGTAATCCAACAACACCTCTCCTAGCACGAACCCTTTATAACCTTTTTCATAAATCTTACACCACAAATCATAGTCCTCTACATTCCTGGTCCAACGCGAATCGGTGTAACCGTCGACTTCTAGTAAAACGTTTCGCCGCATCATCACCGTAGGATGAGTAAAAGGATGTCTCATATAAATTTCGACAACCGAAGGCTCGCCTTCGGCGTTGAATATTCCCCAAACGCCTTCTTCGTCTACCGTTCTTCGACCAGTTCCTAGAAGCGCGCACTCCGGGTGATTATCGAGGAAATCAACCTGTTTTTGAAATCTTGTCGGATAGGAATAATCGTCGTCGTCCATTCGGGCGACGTATTCTCCTTGAGCTACGGAAAGACAACGATTTAATGAAGCGGGCAACCCGAGGTTGCTTTCGTTGCGAACGACTACTATTCTCGAATCCCTTTTCGAATACGCCTCTAATATCTTAGCGCTCGAATCCGAGGATCCGTCGTCGCAAATAATAAATTCAAAATCTTGAAACGTCTGCGCTAAAATAGAATCGATCGCGCGCGCGACCGTTTTTTCTCTATTGTAAACGCTCATCACGACTGATACTTTGGGCATCGTACAAAAAACCTAACATTCCAACAAAAGCGAGTTACAAGTGATTAATTCCGTTTAAAAACGAGTTTCCGACTTATGAAATAAAACTTCCAACTTTAAACTTTTCTCCTAAAGCGTAATCAAATTCTTTTGGATGATTATTCATATAACCGCTTCCACTGTAGAATGTTAATTCCCCAAAATAAACTTTTCCTTTGACGTTGAACAAATCTACTCTCGCTTGTGGAAACTTTTCTCCGAGTTTTTCCGCAACTTTAACCAGTTCTTCAAAGTTATTCGGTTTTGCAATTTCCCTCTCCAAAGGGTGCGCTTCGGACGTCTTATAACGAACTTTATTGAAGGAACGATCAAAAATTCCGATACGACCGTATTCGCCAACTTTCCTATCGGCTATAACCCATAAATAATCGGTATGTCCGTCAAAACAAAAAAATTTATAATCCAATAATCCGCCTTGCGTCACGTCGCTTTCAAGATATTTTTCGACGACAATTCTGTGCTTTTTCCCCGAATAATAAGGCCACTCGCGTCCGCAGTCTTTTCTCAGAGGCGCGTCAAGCCAGCTTTGTAAAATCTTCTTAGTCTTTTCTATATCAAGTCTTTCCTTGTCTTGACAAATCAACGTGGAAATACCGCCGCCTCCAAGCGTGTCTTTCATAACAAACTGTTGCGGTAATTTGTCAAAATCAATCTCGTTTACTTGCTCGAATATTCCGTAACACTCGTTGAGTATATGTTCAAGTCCGAGAGATTTGACATATTCTCGGACGTCGTACTTGTCGACGCATTGAATCAGTAAAGGATTTTTATAAAATAACTTGTATAGCTGAATCTTTTCCGAAAAAGACTTTGGGTTCTTCCAGTTGATCCAGCGTCCCATTTTAAGTCGATATTGCAACGAAACCATCCATTTATCGGGAATAAACGAAAAGAAACGCAATATTGCCAATCTCAAGTTACGACTTCTTATAATTTTTTTGTAAAAATCTGACATCTTTTCTCAGTCGCAAACGTCTTGTTTGGTCGCTTGAACAACGATTTCTCGATCAAAACCAGCTCTTATGAAACCTCTAACGTTCAATTTGTTTTTTCCTGACGCCGAGAGATCGGCAATCGTATAACCCTAACAAAATCGTCCGAGGCTTTTCATTTAAACCGCATTCCCGGCGTCTTTGCCTATGTTCGTTATTTCGTCTAAGTATTTCTGAACGACGATTTCTCGATCAAACCTGGCTTCAACGTACTTGCGTGCGTTTAATCCCAATTGCTCCTTTTCCGACGCAGGGAGGTTAATAAACCGCTCTAAGACTCTTGCCAAGTCGTCTGAATCTTTTTGTTTTACGACAAAGCCGTTGCGCCCGTCGACGACGACCTCGCGGCAACCGGGTCTGTCGGTCGTAACGATAGGTCTAGCGCTAGCGCAAGCCTCGAGAAGTACGTTAGACGTTCCTTCGGGATAATAGGTCGGGAGAACCGCGCAATGCGCCGCTCGATAAACTGAGGGCATATCGTCTCCGACGCCATGATAAACGATCACGTTTTCGTTATACAAACGTTCGACAAGTTCCCGATAACCACGTTCAAGATATCCGTAAACGTGAAATCTTGTCTGCGGATACTTTCGTCGCAAAAGTCGCGCGGCGTCAAAATACTGATCGACGCCCTTTTCCTTTATGATTCTTCCGACGAAAACGAAATTAATTTCGTTACCCTTGGGGTATTCGGAGGGTGAAAAGCGTTCCAGATTAACTCCAGACCCCGGTAATAAATCGTAATTGTCTCGTACAATTCTATGCTTTAGCATAAAATTGAAATTGTCTTGATTTTGGAAAAAAACTTTTTTCGCTTTACGCAGTCCTTTCTTATATAGGAACAAACAAATTTTCTGTAAAAGGCTCTTTCTTTCGAGAGCCGTTCCAAGTCCAGTAATGTTCGCTATATATGGAACGCCTAGTGAAGCGCACGCTAAACCGCCATACACGTTAGGTTTAATCGTATAGGTTAAAACTACGTCGGGCTTCAACTTCTTGATCTGACTTTTATAAAAGCGCCACAGTTTTACGTCTTGAAAGGGATTGATTCCGCGTCTATGTACCTTAAATTCAATGAAATTGACGCCCATCGCTTCAATTTCGCTACGTTTTCCATTCATTCCGCCGTCGTCCTCTGCAATCACCGAAACAGAATGATCTTGGCACAATCTTTCTAGCAACTCTGCACGAAAAAAGTAAAGCCCGAAGGAAACGTTTGAAAGAATTAGAATATTCAAGTACTGTCTCCTTTTGTAATACTGAACGCACATTCTGTTTTGTCCAGCAACAAAATTTCTGTTTTGCTCAGGATCCAGTAAATTCCTGCATTGATGCAGAGTCCTTTGCAGTTATGCCCTCGCGTCGAAAGACTTTCCACACTGTCTTCATAACAACTGCCAAATCTTGCACGAAAGTAACTTTTTGAACATACTCGACGTCGATTTTAAATTTCTCTTCCCAAGACAAACTATTTCTTCCTGAAACTTGCGCCAAACCCGTCAAGCCCGGTCGAACGTTATGTCTTTTTCGTTGTTCTTCGCTATAAAGCGGAAGATATTTGACAAGCAACGGTCTGGGTCCGACGAAACTCATATCGCCCTTTAGGATGTTGAAAACCTCG
>JAZRWW010000111.1:0-2449 GCA_045599865.1 Thermoguttaceae bacterium | reverse complement strand
TTTGTCGTTTGCGTCATTATCTTTGTTATTAGTTGCATTGTAATAATTTGCAGACCAGATAATTGTCCGAGATTTGTTTGTTGCACAAGCATATTAGCAATTTTGATTTCCGTAACATACGCCGCTCTTTTGTTTGCCAAGTATTTCTTTTTGATCTCTGCGAGGGTGAAAAAGCTTGTTCAAATTCAAGTTGACAAAATGAAGGGAAATCATACTATCGTTAGCGACGAAAACACGCAGTTGTAAATGGCGTACAATGCCGAAGAGATTCGGAAGAGATTCGGAAGATGGGCGAGACTGTTTATAAACGTTTTCGACGTTAGTCAGAAAAGGGCGTGTTCCAACAAATTATCCGAGTTCTTCAAGACGAAGGATTGGATAATGCAGGTTTGTCGACGCTATCGCTTGATTCTGCCTTTGTGAAAGCGAGTCCCGACGCTTCTGGCGCTTTAAAAAAGGATCGCTGTCAATAGATAAAACCAAGGGAGGTTATACGACGCAAATTCACGCAATTGTCGCCGATTCGACGACGATCACTACGTTCTGTTTGTCTTCCTACGCAGTCGGTTCGAGCGCGTAGTTTTTTACAGGCGGGCGCGTTTCTTCAAACGACCGAACGTTACAAAAAAGTGGGAAGGCACAGGTAAATCTAAACGACAATTATGTTAAGAGGTAAAAATGAAAACGAATTTACTATACGTCGGCGTTTTGGCGCTCGTCTTGAGTCTCGGTTGCGCGCCAAAGTCCGATTCAAACGCCTCGGCGAGTGCGGAAAGTACGGAAAGCGCGAGGGAAGTCGGTTCTGAAGCGAAAGCGGAAAACGCCTCTCCTGACGCGCCCGAAGTCGCCCCGCTCGACGAAAAATATCGACCGACCCTTTTTGCGGAATTGCCCGACGATATGTACGGTCCCGACGCGCAATGCTGGGATCCGAAAACGCAAACGCTCTATCTTTCCGTTCCCAACTTCCTTTTTGAAGAAGGCTCCGAACTGCCCGTTACGTCTTCCTTTATCGCAAAAGTCGGACTCGACGGCTCCGTAACGAAACTCTATGAATTTCCGATTCTGGAAGGCGAAGTCAAAATTGGCGCGATGGGAATCGACCTTGGTTCCGACGGGAATTTATACGTCTGCGACAATCAATATTTCTTCGATCCGAACTTTACTTCGCGCGTCTGGCGCCTTCAAATGAAAGACGGCGTTCCGACCGGCGAGCCGCAACTCGTCGTCGACGGGTTAAAAGTCGCCAACGCGATTATGTGGTCCGACGGGTACGTCTACGTAACCGACACGATTCTTGACGAAGAAGGCAAATACGGCTCCGGCGGAATTTGGCGCTTTACCGCCGAAGAAATTCTAGTCGCCGGAACGGACGCGGATCACCCCGCGATCAACGTCAAACGCGACGATTCCAAGCCGCGCGACGCAAGACTGATCGTCGTCGAGGATTCCGAAAATATTAGAGGAAACAACTGCGGAGCCGACGGTATTTGCCGCGACGACGCGGGCGTCTTCTATTTCGGAAATTACGGAGACGGCGCCTTCTATCGATTCAGACTCGACGCCGAAAACAACGTCGAAAAAGTAGAAAAGCTCTTCAAAGCGGGCGAGCCGATGCAAAGCGTCGACGGAATTTGCTACGATTCCAAGACGAACAAAGTCTATATTACCGACTCTGCGAAAAACGCAATTTGGGCGGTAAACGCCGTCGCGTGGGACGAAAAGCCGACGATCGAAAGAATCTGGGAAAACGACGACACGAACGGAGCCGACGGCGCCCTTGATTTGCCCTGCGAATGCCGCGTCGTCAACGGAACGCTGATTATCAGCAATCAAGACGTCGGAGTCGGAACGTCGGGCAAATGTCAAGCGACCGACAAGCCCTATTCTCTCTCGGCGATTAAGCTGTATTAAACGCGCGTTAGTCAAAAAAGTTCGTATATAAACGACCGCTTGTCTTCTGCAGGCGACCGTTTTTCAATAAGCGTTCACGGAAAGCCGCATATCAATGGAAAGCCGCGCATCAACGATGCGCGGATACGTTCGGTTCGAGAACGCTCGTTTAAAAACTACGCCCAAACTTAGAAAGTAAGAAAGCCGTTAAGTTCTTGCTTTTCACCGTTAGCGAAGTCTTTTGGCGGGTCGGCGGATCCGCGTATCGCTGATACGCGGCTTTCCGTGAACGCATACGTTTTTCGTTTTGCGTCAGACGCGCTTAGAACGCCAAGCCCTCGGCGCCTTCAAACGAGAAGGAAGCCGCCCACTGCCAATACGTGTGGTCGACGCGCGCGACAAGAATATTGACGCCTTCCTTTAATTCGACTTCGACCGAATCTTCCGCCTTAATATGACGAGGAGAAAGACAACCGAAATAAATCTCTTTGCCGTTTAAATAAATCGTTTCGATCGCGGTCGTACTGAATCCTTCCGAATTGAGTTAAGTCGGATC
>JAZRWW010000110.1:0-2788 GCA_045599865.1 Thermoguttaceae bacterium | reverse complement strand
TTGGATAACGAGAAAAATAGCGTTTGAGAATTTTTCAAGGAATATCATTGGCACAAAAACAGAGGATATTCAAAAAGAAATTCTTCGTTTGGCGAGCCTGTTAGGACTCGCTGGTTGAAAAAGTGGGGAAAGTACAGTTATATGGAACGATACGTAAAAAACGTCGTCGTTAGCAAGTATCGTCAATTTTTAAGTTACAAAGAAATCGAATTAAAATAATTGTTTGACGCAGTGAGATTATTAAAACATAATCGACGACGTTGAACGACGTCGTTTCCCATTAGAAAGGAACAAATCCGATGACGCCTCGCATAGAACGACTCAGAAAATATACGGTCGACAAAGAACAATCCGCCTTTTGGCGAGAAATCGACTGGAGCCAAAACGAGAAACTCAAATTCTCGTCTGAAGATTCGGCGTTGAAACGCGCGTCCGCTTGTTTTCTTGCCGTGATGAACGAGGAACAAAAGAGCGCGCGAATTATCCCCGACGAGCAAATCGTTTTCACGCGCTCCGTCAAAAATCTTCCGCCGCGCTACACTAACGAAGAGATGAAAGCGTTGCGCGACAAAGCGTATTATCACGAACTGGGCGTCGTCTTCAATCTTACGCCCGACTATGAAACGGCGCTTGCGTCGGGCTTGGACGTCATACGCGAAAACGCCGTTGCGCGTCGCGAAAAAGCGCTTGAAGAAAAGGACGCGGAAGGCGTCGAATTTTTAGACGCGGCGGTCGCGGGCATAGACGCCGTTTTGACGTTGACCGACGCCTATTGCGCAGAAGCGACGCGTCTCGGTCTAACGGAAATCGCGGCGCGTCTTAAACAAGTCCCGCGTCGTAAGCCGCGAACGTTCCTTGAAGCGTTGCAAGCGTTGCGAATTATGCACTTCGCGTTATGGTGCGAAGGAACTTACCACAACGGAGTCGGACGAGTCGACCAATATTTGCTTCCCTACCTCCAAGCCGATCTTGACGCCGGTCGACTGGACGAAGCGACGGCGTTGGAACAGCTCGAAGAATTTTTCCTTTCTTTCAATCGAGACAGCGATCTGTACGTCGGCGTTCAGCAAGGAGACAACGGTCAGTCCCTAATGCTCGGCGGTTGCGACGCCGAGGGGCGCGACGCGGCGAATTTCCTGACGGAATTGGCGTTGACCGCCAGTCGTGAATTGCGACTTATCGATCCGAAGATCAACTTGCGCGTCTCAAAAAACACGCCGATCAAATTACTGGAAAAAGCGACGGAACTAACCCGAATTGGGCTCGGGTTTCCGCAATACGCGAACGACGACGTCGTTATTCCCGGTCTAGTCAAGTTAGGCTACGAACTGCAAGACGCGCGAAATTACGTCGTCGCCGCGTGTTGGGAGTTCATTATACCGGGAGTCGGTATGGATATTCCGAATATCGACGCGGTTTCCTTCCCGGCGATCGTCGACCGCGTTATGCGTTCCGAGGCGGCGCGCGACGTCGAATCGTTCGACGCGTTGCTGAAACTCGTTCGCGACGAATTTTTTGCGCAAGCCGACGCCAAATCTGCGGCGCTCTCTAAAGTCCTAATGCTTCCCTGTCCTTTCACTTCGGCTCTTTGTTCGGGTCGGATCGACGCGGCTCGCGACGCCTCGCAAGGAAACAAATACAATAATTTCGGAATCCACGGGACGGGTTGCGCGCCTGCGGTCGACTCCCTCGCGGCGCTTCGCAAGACCGTTTTTGAAGACAAAACTATGACGCTTGACGAATGGGTCGACGTCGTGGATTCGAATTTCGAAGGACGAGACGAACTTCTGGCGTTTGTCCGCAACGAAACGCCCAAATTTGGAAACGACGAGCCCGTTACGGAAGAAATCGCGACCGAACTCCTCAAGTATTTCGCCGATTCTTGGGAAGGTCGAAAGAATTGTCGCGGCGGAATTTATCGCGTCGGGACGGGCTCGGCGATGTATTACGTTCGTCACCCGGAAGAATTGCCCGCCTCGCCCGACGGTCGATTGCGCGGCGAATTTTTCCCCGCAAATTACGCGCCCTCGCTTGGCGTTCAGACTAAAGGTCCCCTTTCGGTTATACGTTCTTTCGCCAAGCCCGACTTGAAGCGAGTCGTCAACGGCGGTCCGCTCACGATCGAGTTGCACGACTCCGTGTTCCGAACGCCCGAAGCGGTCAAAAAAGTCGCCCAAATGGTTCAATATTTCGTTACGACCGGAGGCGTCCAGTTGCAACTCAACACGATAAATCGCGATCAGTTGCTAGACGCGCAAAAAAACCCCGCGAATTACCGTAATTTGATTGCGCGCGTCTGGGGGTGGTCCGGATATTTTGTCGAATTGGACAAGCCGTATCAAGACCAAATCATTCGTCGCGCTGAGATGACTTTATAGCGCGAGTTAAAACGGAGAATCGCATTGACGGAAACTTACGAAACAACGCCTTTGACGACGCCAACAGAATCGGTCGGCTTGATTTTCGAGACAAGAGAATTTTCGCTCTACGACGGACCGGGAATAAGAACGACCGTTTTTTTCAAGGGCTGTCCCCTGCGTTGCGTCTGGTGCCACAATCCAGAAGGATTGGAAGCCAAGCGCCAGATTTTGTTCGCCGCGCAAAAATGCCGACGATGCGGAACGTGCGCGAAAGTTTGTCGACGCGAGAAAAACGCGCCTTGCGTCGCGTGCGGCGAATGTGCGAAACGTTGTCCGACGCAAGCGAAGCGGCTTTGCGGACGATACGTCGAAGTCGACGAACTCGTTAAAGACCTGCTCCTGTCGCGCGAGCTTTTCGTTTCTTCCGG
>JAZRWW010000109.1:0-3367 GCA_045599865.1 Thermoguttaceae bacterium | reverse complement strand
CTATGACTTTACGCAACTTGTCGTAGGCTTCGCCCCTCGACAGTTGGCTTGCCGCGATCTTTTCGAGATAATAAACGATCCGCTCGCGAAATTTTCCGTGATTCCAAGTTTGCATCTCGACGTCGAATCGATTCCCCAATTTGTCTTCGACGGCGACGTCTAAAATCACGTCTTTGTCGTCGTAAGTAGCGCCAAACTTAAACGGGTTCTTGATTTTGATCGCGTCGACGGGCGGCTCGTTTGCGTTTCGCAAGACGCCGTTCATTAAACCGCGTAGAAACGGAGTCGACTCCTCGCGTCCGAATATGATGTGAAAAAACCAATCTTGACGCAAATTGACGCCTAACTGAACAAGTCGATCAAGATACTCGCGCAAAAGTTCCAACTGTTTTTCTTCGTCGACGTCTCGACTATGAACGCGCTTGTTTTTCTTCATAAAAAGCTCCTTTTCTCAATTCAAACGACTCGACCAATTCGACGGATCGCGTCGACGACTCCGTTATTTTACGCGTTTATTTTTAAATTACAAGAAAGAACAAAAAACGACTCGACAAAAGAGACGATTAGAAAAGCGTCGCTTGACCTCGTTGTTTGGGGGACGGCGGAACGTTCAAAATTTCACCGGCGTCAACAACGCTTTTTCCAACCGTTTCGCATATTCGGCTCGAGGAATTTCCGTTCCTCCAAGACTTGCCGTGTGCGGATTCAATATTTGCAGATCGAAGAGTAGAAAACCGCGTTCTTTGAGCCTCGTCAACAAACTGAAAAGGGCGACTTTCGACGCGTCCGTCTCGACGCTGAACATCGATTCGCCGTCGAAAAACGCGTTGATCGCGACTCCGTAGACGCCGCCGACAAGACGCCGCTTGCCCGACGTCGGATCGATCATCCACGTTTCGGCGCTATGCGCGAATCCCAGTTCGAAGAGTCGACAATAGACGTCGAAAAATTCGCGCGTGATCCAAGTTCCTTCTTCGACGCGGACGCCCGCTTTGGCGCACGCGATCATAACTTCAGGAAAGGCTTGGTCGAACGAGACTTCAAATTTGCCGCTTCGCATTGTTCGCGCCAGTCTGCGCGGAATATGAACGTCGTTCAAATCGAAAATCGCGCGCGGATCCGGCGCCCACCAGCCGAGCGCCTCGCCCGTCGCGTCGAGAGAATCTAAATCGTCGGGCGTAAAACCGTTCCATTTCGCGGCGTTGAAAGGTCGGGATGCAGGCGTTTCCAGCGACGTTCTCGCGATCGCAAAATCGGGGATTTCTTCGCCGATATAAACCGGCCAAGGAAAGATTCCGCGAACGAGCGCGTCAAGAACGACGTTGGGCGACAATTCGCCGCCAAGGCATAACAGACCTTCTTCCGTCGCGAATTTGACGTCGGGAAAGAAAGGGGAGGGAGGAATCGTCGCGCTCAAAATCAAAATCCTTCAAACGAAAAACCTCGCGTCGACGACGCGCGATCGATTAGAACGCGTAAAATCGCGACGCGTAAGAAAACCGCGCTTATTACGCTTTGATTCTTCCAAAGGCGTCGCAAAGCAAAGCGCTCGTCTTGACTCCGTTGAAGAACATCTCGAGATTAAATTTCTCGTTAGGCGCGTGAATTCCGTCGTCGTCGAGTCCAAAACCTGCGAGAACCGTTTCGGCGCCGAGCTTCGTTCGGAGTTCCGCGACGATCGGAATCGAACCGCCGTCTCGAACGAACAAAGGTTTGCAACCGAAGACTTTTTCCAGCGTTTCGCTCGCCGTCGTAATGAACTTGCCGGTAAGAGGCGCGACCATGCCGCCCGAGCCTTGCTGACAGATCAGTTCCATAGATATGCCCGAAGGGAGTCGCGCTTCGAGAAACTTGCGCAACGCGACGCGAATTTTTTCCGGGTCTTGGTTTGGAACGGTTCTGAAGGTAAATTTAGCGGACGCTTCGCTCGGAATAATCGTCTTTCCACCTTCGCCTTGATAACCGCTCGTCAGTCCGTTGACGTCGAACGCGGGTCGCGCGCCTCTGCGTTCTAAGACGGTGTAGCCCGGCTCGCCGTATTCGGAAGGAACGCCGATTTGCTTCTCGTTTTCAACGGGGTCGAACGGATTGGCGGCGAGCGCGTCTCGTTCCAACTGCGAGATATTTTCCACGTCGTCGTAGAAGCCGGGAATTTGAATTACGCCGTTTTCGTCGACGATCGAGCCGAGCAGTTTCGACAGCGCGATCGCCGGGTTGTAGACGGAGCCCCCGTAAATGCCCGAATGAAGATCACGCTTAGGTCCTTTGAGCTTTAATTCGAACCCGACGACGCCGCGCAAGCCGTAAGTAATCGCGGGCGTCTTGGGTCCCGCCGCCGACGTGTCGCTTACCAAAAGCGCGTCGCAAGCGAGCAACTTGCGGTTTTCGGCGTCGTCTAAGAACGCGGACAACGAGTCGCTTCCGACTTCCTCTTCACCCTCGAGTATGAATTTGTACTGAAGGGGGAATTTGCCGTTAAGCGCGAGGTACGCTTGCATTCCGCAAAGATGCGCGCACCACTGACCTTTGTCGTCGTTCGCTCCGCGCGCGTAGACTTTGCCGTCGCGAATCGTCGGTTCGAAAGGCTCCGTTTCCCAAGCCTCCAACGGCTCGACGGGCTGGACGTCGTAATGACCGTAAATCAAAACGGTCGGCGCGCCGGGAACTTTGGGCGATTCGGCGTAAACTAACGGATGCTTGTTTGTCGATATGATCTTCGCTTCCATTTGGAGCTTGTCGCGAAGAAACCCGACCAGCCATTCGGCCGTTTTTAACATATCCCTTTTGTGTTCCGCCTGAGCGCTGACGCTAGGGATGCGAAGAACTTCAAACCATTGGTCTAAAAAGACTTGCTTATGTTCTTCTATATATTGAAAAATCTTTTCCATTGCAACGATCGATAAAAAGAATTGTTATTTTGTAAGCGTTCAGGGAAATACGACGCGTAAGAACCGCCGCGTAGCGCCCCGCGACAAGCCGCCCGACAACGACGGGCGGATCGGCGCTTCGCTTGACGTTGCGCAACCGATTTTTTGTTTTTTACAGTCGACGTGTCGTCTAAAAGTTCGTATGTTTTTCACAGAGCCTTCAAACGCCAATTCTTCCGATAAACTCGATTCTCCGTAAACGGGAGTTTTGGGGTTTGTCGGATAATTTCGCTTTGTTAACGGACGCGTTTTCAGCGGCGCCGATCCGCCCGTCGCGACGGGCGGCTTATCGCGCGACGGCTAACGCCGCCGGTTCGAACCCAAACCTTAGTCGGCATATTGCGTGAACGATTACGTTATTTTTGACGCGTGGATGCGCGGCGCTTACGACGTTTGTTGAAGTTACCCCGGAGGCCAAGCGAATCCGCGACCGCCAAGAA
>JAZRWW010000108.1:0-19470 GCA_045599865.1 Thermoguttaceae bacterium | reverse complement strand
ATTGATTTTGAACTCTATCGTCAAACTCGCGTTTGACGCTATCGACAAAATTATAGTGTGTTCTACGCCACTCTTGCATTACCTAATTGTAAAATATCTTCGAACTTGCGTTCGAATCAAGCAAATCGCGCTTTCGCGGGGATATGCTTGCTTGTCGTTCAGTTGCGACTTGCGTAAGTTTAGCAGGTCTTTTTATTTCGTCAAGCGGTTTTTTTAAAAATTTATTTTTTCGCTTGCGCGTTTTGAAGGCCGCCTCGGAGCCGCTCTTACAAACGACGCGTGAAAGTTTACTTCACTTTTTCTATTTCACAAGGGGAATTTTTTTATTTTCTTGAATTTTTATCGTAGCGCCTTATTCGTTGTTCGCATCAACGCAGACCTCCCAATCAACGAATTGTACTTCTAGTTCTTTTTTTTCTCTCCACGAACGACCTATATTTTTTAATCATTACCTGCCACGCGACTTAGTTTGTAAAAGAATCAAGGGTAAAGAGTATGATTTGAACCGCAAGACAAGCGACAACGGCATATAAAACATTCCTTTATCGCCTCAAAGTCTTTCTCAAGTTCTTCCACATTTTAGCTTCTATCTCGCTAATCAACGTCAATTTCTTTTGTTTCCCTTGTTTTTTCAGAGGAAGCCTTAAGTAACTTCCTTGTCGAAATTTTTATCGGCTTGATCGTTAATTCGGGCACGTTATAGGATTTGAAGCGCCGCCTGTTGTTTAGAGGGTCTTTTTGCGGTAAAACAAAAGGCTTACTCGCGCGACCTTGTTCGTCAAAACGAGTAAAATAGAGTCGCGTATATTGTCCGTCTTCGCGTCTTGAACTGAAAACAAACCAACGCCCCGACGAATCCCAGTTATGAAAACTTTCCGTATCGTCGCTGTTGATTTCGTCGAGCGCGCGTTCTTCGCCAGTCGCTAAATCTTTAATCCATAAATCAGCCTCGGGACGCCATATCGGAAAAGTACCGGATTCGACGACCGTATAGACTAAAAAACGTCCGTCGGGCGACGTCCTCGGAAAAAGCGCCGACCGCCCCTTCGACGACGCGTCGACCACTAACTCGGGCTCGCCAAAACACTTCGTTTTTTCGTCAAACGGTATTTTCATAAGATTGTAACGAAAGTCATTGGTTCGTTCTGCAACTTCACTTGCTTTAACGTTATTTTTATTGTCTTTAGATTTGAGGTCGACTTTTGCGGAACAATAGTAAAGGGACGTCCCGTCTGACGCCCAACTCGGGAATGTCTCGAATTCGTCGTCCGTTCTTGTAATCGCCCTAATTTCATTCTTCTCCGAATCAAACAAAACTAAATCGGAGGATATGTCGAAAACCTCTATTTTTTGGGTCGAAAGCGTGTGAAACGCTTGAAACGTGTCGTTTGAAGAAAATGCGACCAAACCGCCCGACGGACGCCACGCAGGATAAGAGCAAGAACCTCCTAACGATTTAATTTTTCCCGATACTTTTTGAACCGAATCGCCGTCGACAAGGATCGTTCCACCGTCGGGGTTTTTTCGTCCTTTACGGTAATGGAACAGGAAACGATCAGTACGACGATCTTGAAACGAATGACAATTTATGCAAGATTCCGTCGCGCGATTATCAAAAAAAACGCGTTCGTCAAAAGAAGTCGTCGCGCGTTGCGCCAGCATTAAACGGTTTCCGTAGTCGTAGCCGGGTTCGATGATTCGATAGGCGACCCAGCCGTCGATAGGATCGGACGAAACGCGATTTTCAATTCGTTGAAATTTCGTCCACTTTTTTCCTTTTTTTCCGTAGACGTCAAAATAAATCGTTCCGTCGGCGTTTGCAACCAGCAACTTGCGCCACTTTCGCTCGTTTATTCTGACGTCCCGTCCGACGACAATCCAAGCGTCCCTGTTCCGCCCTCCGATTTCCGTTCGATATTCGTCAAAATCTTCTTCGACGTAAAAATTTGTCGGCGCAATATTAATCGGCAACGTCGTTTCGACGTAATTGGGATAAATCGTCGCGTGCTTTTCACTCGTCTCAAACACCTTCGGCTTCGACGAACGCATCGCATTAGACGTCGTAAAGACGCCGACGGTAAGAACGCCGACTCCTAGCGCAATTCTCCAAAGGTTCTTATTTTTCATAAAATCCTCCTTCGTTCGCAGTCGACGTTAAAACTGCATAAAAGCGGAATTGTCGAAGCAATATCCCCAATAAGTTCCCTGACAACAAGCGCGAACGGCGGCTTGCGAATCAAACGAATCGAGATCGCCTTTTCGTTTCCGCGCAAAGTCGACAAACTCGCCAAACCCTTCCTCCGTACGCGGCAAAAAACGATAGTCGATTTTGTTCCAAGCATCGCCGAATTTTTTATACCGAAGCGTCGCGTATCCTTCGTCGATCGCCTTGGGCGCGCTCTTTCCTTTTGATTCAAGATATTTCCCAACGTTCTTCAGAAAAAACTCGTCGTTTGCTTTTTCGAAAGAACCCTTCTGAAACAACGAAGCGATCAATTCGAGTTCCTGAACTTCGACGCTCGTTTTGTCAAATTCATCGGTGAAAACGGCGTAAAGTCGGGCAAGGTCGGGAAAGACGTCAAGCTGTTTTCGATTCTTATTTGGTCTCATCTTTCTTGCTTTTTGAACGTTTTCGTCGAGCGCGACTATCGCTCGTGCGTCGAGTCCCCATAAACTCGCCGCTTCTTCCGTACTTAGAAGAGACTCGTCGTTTTTATTTTTTTCCCCGTTTGCCGGATCGTCCAGATAATTGCGGACGTTCTTTTGAAAATTTGAAGATTCCAAATAGGCGAGTCGCAACTCCGCCCAACGCTTCCAAAAAAACGTTTGCGACAATTCGCGCAAGTATCGTTTGGCCAATTTCTTTTCGCCGTTGATCTCCGCGCAAATTGCCAACGTTCGCAAACAGGAGACGGAACGTCCTTCGCAACCTATAAATTTGTTCATCGCGCACCGCGCCGCGACGTTAGATTGTCCGTATCGACACAAAATCGCCTCGGAAGTCGTATTGAGCGCGGCGCTTTGCGTAAGTCGACGTTTTTGAAAGAGCCAAACTTTCCAGCGCGCCCACGCGCCGCCCTTTGAAGCGCGTTCAAAATCTTTCAAGGTCAAATCAAGCGCGTTCAAACCGACGATCGGACGTTCAAAAACGCGTTCCGCCAATTCGCCCGTTTCATACAACGCGACGTTTCGAAGAGCCACGTTGTGTTCGATCGGCTTGTCGAGTTTGGCGTCGATCGCTAGAATTTTTTGCCAATCTCCTTCAAGGACGGCGCGATTTTGCGCCAGTGTTTGAAAGAACGGATCGGCGCGGTACGCCCCCAAAAACGTCGTCGCTACGACGACTCCGAACAATTCCCAAAGAAGGCGAGTTTGACGTTTCGAACGTTCCGCCTCTGAAACGTCCGTTTTCAACGTCTTATTGAATAATTTATTTTTCTTTCGTTGACGCGACGTTTTTTCACGATTCTCAAAGAACCGCGAAACGGCGAGCGAGATCGCCAAAACGACGGGCGCGGCTACGGCGCCCCACGTTACGACGCAACTCGTCAAGACGTCTGAAGAACCTTTTGCAGAATCCAACAGACCGGCTAAGAAGACGTCGGATCGTTCCATTCGCGAAAATAAGAAGACGAAATAATCAAAGTAAGGAGCGGCTAAAGCAAGCAAAAGAATCGCGCCGACGCGCGTAAATTTTTCTTGAAGTTTGACGTCGTTGCGCGTTCCTTCGTTGATCGCACATAAAAACACGCCCCAAAGAGCCCAAAAACCGAACGGGAAATAAGCGCCGACTCCCGTCAAAACCGCGAAAATAACGCGACCGCCATAGGAAGAGATTTTTCTATAAACGGCAAGGACGCTTAAGGCGACTAACGCGCCCAAGTAGCCGGAAAAAACCAACGAATTATTAAACGGATTGTAGACGTAATAAGAACGCCAAGTCGCAGAAATCGCAAGGAAAGAAACCGGCAAAAAAGACGCGACATAGCCGACGTTTCGCAAGCTCAACGTTTTTGCCGTAACAACTTGCAAAAGCGTACCCGTCAGCGCCAACACTATGCCGCCAACTAAAGGAAAACGCCCGAATTGTATAATAAAAGCAGTCAGATAAAAGAGTAAGCCGCCCGGTTCGTCAAGCCAATTTTGGAAATAATCCGCACGGGGCAAAAAAAGCGAATTGTCTTGAATCGCGTATAAAAAATCTCCGTATCGAACGCCCCAAAAAAGAAAAGACGCAATAAAAAAGAGTACGGAAACCGCCGTTTCACGCGAGCAAAGAGTCGACTTTCCACGCGTTTTTTGCGAAACGTTTTCAGAAATAGCCATTCGTTTTCCTTCGTTTCGTGCGCGTTAAAATAGAAGGCGCGCGCGTCGAGGCAACGCGCCTATTGATCCGAATCAAATTACAGAAGCGCGGTCGTCTCGTCAAATCCAAACAAGACGTTGAAATTCTGCACGGCGGCGCCGGCGGCGCCCTTGACAAGATTGTCGATCGCCGAGATCGTCATTACGCGCCCTCCGACCACTCGCGCCGTTAAATGACAACGATTCGTGTGAATCACGTCTTTTGTCGAAGGCAAGACGTCGACGACCTGAACAAAGGGCTCGTTCGCATAGAACTCGCGCAAATAGGCGATTAAATCCTCTTGCGTCGCGTTTTTCAACGATTTGGAATACGTCGTCGTCAAAATACCGCGATCCATTGGGGTCAGATGCGGGGTAAAGACGATTTTAGCGGGCTTGCCGCTCGCCGTCGTCAAGACTTCTTCAATTTCCGGCGTATGACGATGCGTTCCGACGGCGTATGCGGAAATAGCTTCGTTGCACTCGGGATAGAGGTTCTTCAGACTGGGCTTACGACCGGCGCCAGAAACTCCGCTTTTAGAATCGACGATAATATCGTCGGGCGCAATAAACTCGCCTTTGAGCAACGGCGCCAAAGGCAAGATCGCCGAGGTTGGATAACAGCCGGGATTAGCGACAAGTTGCGATTTTTTAATCGCGTCGCGGAAAAGTTCAGGAAGTCCGTAGGGCGTTTTAGGCAAGCGTTCGGGATCAGGATGCGTAACGCCGTACCATTTGTTAAAAACGGCGGCGTCGTTCAAACGATAGTCGGCGCCGAAATCGATTACTTTCATTCCCAAATCAAGCAATTCAGGCGCAACCGTAGCAGTCGCAGTATGAGGCAAACAACTGAAAACAAGCTCGACTCCGCGAGCCGCTAAATCCTTTGGAGTCAAAGCCTCGCAACAAATCGAATATTGCCCCGTCAGCGACGGATGAACTTCGTCGATTCGGCTCGTGTTCTCGCGGCTCGTAACGGCGACGACGTCGGCGGCTGGATGCCGTCTCAGTAATTTTAAAAGTTCCAGCGCCGTATAACCCGTCGCGCCAAGAATCGCAATTTTGATTTTTTTCTCCATTTAAACGCCTCTCGCAACGTCAATAAGCAAAGTCGTAAGCATACTTTCAAAAAATTAACTACGTCCGCTGGATACTAACCAATCGCGCGTTTCGCAAATAATCTCGTCTAAGGAACGTTTCGGATTCCACTCGATCAGGCGCCTCGCTTTTTCAAGGGAAGGCGCTCGCCGTTGCATATCGTCGAAATTTGGTCCATAGGCGTCGTCGTAACTTACGTGTTTTACGACGGATTTCGAATCGCACAACGTAATCACGCGTTCCGCCAAAGCTCCTATTGAAATTTCTTCGTCGCTTCCTAAATTGATTACTTCCCCCGACGCTTCTTTGGTCGACGAGACGCGCGCCAATCCCTCGACAATATCGAAAACGGACGAAAAACAACGCGTTTGTTCGCCGGTTCCGTACACTTCGATCGGCTCGTTTCGCAACGCGGCCGCGACAAATCTCGGCAAGACCATGCCGTAACTGCCCGTCTGTCGCGGTCCAACGACGTTGAATAATCTTACGATAAAAACGGGCAAGGAAGTCTGATCGCGGTGCGCTAAAAGATAAAATTCATCCAGCAGTTTTGCGATCGCGTAAGCCCAGCGATTCTTACAACTTGGACCAAGCGTGACGTCCATGTCTTCCCTAAACGGAGTCGCGGTCGATTTGCCGTAAGTTTCGCTAGTCGAAGTCAACAACACGGGCTTACGATATTTAGCGCACAAATCTACGACGGTTTCAGTCGGACGCACGATTCTTCTAATCGACTCGACGGGCTGCGAAACAATCAATTTGACGCCGACCGAACTTGCCAAATGAAAGACAAAGTCGGCGTCGCGTATCTCGCGTTCCAGCAAGACTTCGTCCGCCGCGTCGGCTATATACGCGTGAAAATTTGGATCGCCGTCTAATTTCGCGACGTTCTCCCAAGTCCCGGTCGACAAGTCGTCGACGACGGAAACCTTGTCTCCTCGACGTAAAAAAAATTCCGTAAGGTGCGAGCCAATGAAACCCGCGCCGCCTGTTATTAAATAATTCATTTCGTCCCGCCTTTACGTCGCGTTGCGGACGTTGCGAAAAGTACTCGTCATAACGCGCAAATCGGTTGAAACCAACCGACCTTGGTTAAGTCATTTTATCCTTTAACAAACTCGGCGCAAGGGATTCTTTTTTAACAAGTCGATTTCTCCGTCCGTATTTCAACGTTTCAACGTCGCGCGCAAACTGATTCTTCCAACATAATCTGTCAAATTGGCAGATTTCAAACGTTAAAATTCGTTTTAAAAAACAGTGCGACAGCGTCGCCTCCAACTTTGTCTGGAATAGACTAACAAAGGGGAAGTAGGACGACAAGAAAGACGAAGACTCCAAAAAAATTTCAAGAAAAAACTTTTGGCGCTTCTTTTGCTTTTATAAGAGCGTCGACGAGAAATACGAAATTAAAAAATCGGTTCAAGTCGCTAAAAACGAATTAGAACACGTTCCGTTTGATTCGCTTGATTTTAATCGAGCGACGGTTATCCGCCAAACGAGGAAACGAATTATATAGAGCTAAGGAGAAATCACTATGGCACAAGGCGAAAAAATTATCGGCATTGACTTGGGAACGACCAACTCCGTCGTGGCGGTAATGGAAGGCAGGGACGCGAAAGTTATTCCGAATCCTGAAGGCTATCGTTTGACGCCTAGTATCGCGGCGTTCACCGATTCCGGCGAAAACCTTGTCGGCGAGCTTGCCAAACGTCAGGCGGTTATGAATCCTACGCGCACAGTCGCCTCTATTAAGCGTTTTATGGGGCGTAAACGAAACGAAGTCGGCGCGGAAGAAACGGCCGTTCCTTACAAGGTCGTCGGTAGCGGCGAAGAATACGTCAAAGTAGAAATTGACGGCAAACAGTACACGCCGGCGGAAATTTCCGCGATGACGCTCCGTAAGCTCAAGGAATCTGCGGAAGCCTATTTGGGGCACAAAGTCAACAAGGCGGTCATCACGGTGCCCGCGTATTTCAACGACGCGCAACGTCAAGCGACGAAAGACGCGGGTCAAATCGCCGGTCTTGAAGTCGCGCGTATCGTCAACGAACCGACGGCGGCGGCGCTTGCCTACGGGCTCGATAAAAACGTTAATCAAAAGATCGTCGTTTTCGACCTCGGCGGCGGCACGTTCGACGTCTCGATTCTGGACGTGGCCGACGGCGTTTTTGAAGTCGTCAGCACAAACGGCGACACGCATCTTGGCGGCGACGACTTCGATCAAGTTTTGATCAACTACTTGGCGGACGATTTCCAAGCGAAAAACGGAGTCGACCTTCGTAAAGAACCGATGGCTTTGCAGCGTCTTCAAGAAGCGGCTGAAAAAGCCAAGCGCGAACTTAGCTCGCAACAGTCGACCGACGTCAATCTTCCGTTCATCACGCAAGACGCGACGGGACCGAAACACTTGCAAATGAGCATTTCGCGCGCGGAATTCGAACGTCGCGTCGATTCCTTGATCGAACGCACCAAGGGACCGGTTATGCAAGCGTTGCGCGACGCCAAGCTTTCTCCGTCCGACGTCGACGAAGTCGTTTTGGTCGGCGGTTCGACTCGAATTCCGAAGGTTCAAGAGACCGTTAAAAAGATTTTCGGCAAGGAGCCTCACAAGGGCGTCAATCCGGACGAAGTAGTCGCGGTCGGCGCGGCAATCCAAGGCGGCGTTTTGGCTGGCGAAGTCAAAGACGTTCTGTTGCTCGACGTTACTCCGTTGTCCCTTGGCATTGAAACGCTCGGCGGCGTAATGACGAAGCTGGTCGAAAAGAACACGACGATTCCGACGGAAAAGAAACAAGTCTTCAGTACCGCCGACGACAACCAAACCGCCGTTACGATCAAGGTTTACCAAGGCGAGCGTGAAATTGCGTCCGCCAACCGTTTGCTTGGTCAGTTCAATTTGGAAGAAATTCCGCCCGCTCCTCGCGGTTTGCCGCAAATCGAAGTTACGTTCGACATCGACGCCAACGGCATCTTGAACGTCAAAGCCAAGGACTTGGGCACGCAGAAAGAACAAAAGATTCGCATCGAACAGTCTTCCGGATTGACGGAAGCGGAGATCGAGCGTATGCGTAAAGACGCGGAAGAACACGCGGAAGAAGACAAGAAGCGCCGCGATTTGGTCGAGGCGAAAAACCGCGCCGAATCGATGTGCTTCGAACTTGAAAAACTGCTCAAGGAACACGACGCCAAGTTGCGCCCCGAAGACAAGAGCGCGCTCAACGCCGCGATCGAAAAAACGCGCGAAGCCTGCAAGACGGAAGACGCCGACAAGATCAAGTCCGCGTTCTCCGAACTTGAGCAAGCGTCGCACGCGATGAGCAAAGCGCTGTACGAAAGCGCGCAACAGGCGCAGGCGCAACAACCGAGCGCCGACGCCGCGAACGCGCAAAGCCAAGCGAAGCCGGACGACGACGCGATCGACGCCGATTTCGAAGTCAAATAACTCAAACGGCGCTTCTTTAAAACGTAGTTAACCAAAGACGACGCGCTTGACGGCGCGTCGTTTTTTTATTGTTTCCTTCCTCCGTCTAAATTCGTTATAAAAAACTCAACAAAAGAAAAACTTTCTTCTTTTTAGTCGACAAAACGCCAAATATTTGTTATACTGTAAAAAGATGAGGAACGTCGCCGTTTTCTTATCGTTTTTGTCAAGTTTAAACGCGCGTCGCGACGTTTTCGTTTTGTCGAACGCCAACGCGCGACCAGTTCATAACGAAAGTCGTCGTCAAAGGAACCTATTATGCCACCTGTCGTTTCTGGAGTTATTTTTCACTGGTTGGGCGGTCTTGCCTCCGGTTCGTTCTACGTTCCATTCAAGGGCGTTAAAAAATGGTCTTGGGAAGTCTATTGGATCGTCGGCGGAATTTTCAGTTGGTTGATCGCTCCGTGGCTCTTTGGTTCGATTTTGACCAAAGACCTCTTTGCCGTCGTTGCGGAAGGTCTTAAAACTAACGCTTCCTCGGCAGGTTGGGCTTATTTATTCGGCGTTCTTTGGGGCATTGGCGGCTTGACGTTCGGTCTGACGATGCGTTATCTTGGCATGTCGCTCGGTATGGCGGTCGCGCTCGGCATTTGCACCGTCATCGGTATGATTGGACCGGACCTCTTTGTAAATCGCAACTATTTTGAACAGCTTTCGAGTCTTCCGTCCTACGCGGTCGTTCAGTTAGGTCTGGGAGTTTGTTTGCTGGGCGTTATTATCGCGGGCATAGCCGGCACGTCCAAAGAACACGAAATGCCGGAAGAAGAACGTAAAAAGTCTATCGCCGAATTCAATCTGACCAAAGGGCTCCTTGTCGCAATGGTTTCCGGCGTTTTTTCCGCTTGTATGAATTTCGGCTTGAAAGCGGCCGAACCGTTCGCGCAAATTTCAATAAGCCACGGCACGCCGACGATTTGGGTCGGTCTTGTGAAATTGTGCATCGTTTTGCTCGGCGGTCTCACGACGAACGCTATTTGGTGCTGGTACCTCATTAAGAAAAACAAGAGCGGCAAGCAGTTCAACTCGCTCAAGCTCGCCGAGGGCGAAACGCTGGAAAAATCTAAGATTTCAAAAACGATCGGTTGGAATTATTTCTTCTCCGCGTTGGCAGGAACGACTTGGTATTTCCAATTCTTCTTCTATCAAATGGGCGAACGTAAGATGATTGAAGCGCAATGCGATTATTCCAGCTGGACGTTGCATATGGCGTCGATCATTATTTTCTCGTCGATATGGGGTCTTGCGCTTCACGAATGGCGCGGTACGAGCAAATTCACCAAGTTCATTCTTGGCGTCGCTATCTTCACGTTGATCTACTCGACGATCGTCGCCGGATACGGCAATTACCTTGGGTATCTAGCCACGCTTCCCGCCGACGCCGCGCAATGACGCAACGTCTTGTAACGTAGCGTTTTTTATCAGGAACGGAGTCTGTCGTTTACCGTTTGACGGCTCCGTTCTTCAGTCTAGCGCGCCATAACTCGGCGTTTCTGCGTCGAATAATAGCGCAAGTCTTCCGGCATATCTCTTTACTTCTTTACAAACGTCTGTTATACTTAGCGCAAATAGAAAGGCGCAAGACGTAATGACGTTCCTCTCAATTTCCTTTGTTTTCGCGGGATTGCTTGCGACGCTCGTTCCGATCGTAATTCATCTGCTTTCAAAAGGCAAGCCGAAAAGAATACTCTTTCCAGCCTTACGATTCGCCCAAGCGAAACTCGCGATAAACAAACGCAAACTTACGCTAAAACGCTTGTTGCTCTTAGCGCTTCGCGTTGGAATCTTCGTCGTCTTAGGAGTCGCGCTTGCGCGTCCTTTCTTCGCGTTTCATAATCTCCGCCCATCGACGTCCGACTCCGCAAATTCTATCGCTTCAGCAAACGGCGAAGAAGCGGTCGCGGCGGCGATAGTCGTCGATTCTTCGGCGCGTATGGGACGCGTCGACAATAATTTCGTTCTTTTTGAAAGGGCTCGCGCGACGGCGCGTTCGATCGTCGAACGCCTTCCCCAAGGAAGTTCGATCGCCATTCTCGACGGAACTTACGAAGGGGACGCGTTTCAGCCCGACAGATTCGCCGCAAAAACGCGCCTTGACAAACTTGAAATCGAGCCGTTTGGACGCTCCGTCGCTCAAACGACTCTGGAAGCGCTCAAACTTGTCGACGTCTCGCCTCTTCCTAGCGAAATATACGTAATTACCGACGAAACCCAAGCGGGCTGGTCGGAACGCGACGTCAAACGTATTAAAAATCAACTGTCCAAACTGCGGCAAGTTCCAAGACTCTACTTTGTCGACGTCGGCGACGATTCTTTTCGCAACGCTTCAATAGTCGATTTGACGCTTTCCTCGGAAACGCTCGCAACCGACGCGTCGTTGCGTCTTGACGTTGAAATCGAACGTTCGGGCGAAGGCGACGCCGAACTAACGGTCGAGACGCTTGTCTTCGACAAAGGAAAATTACCTCCAAGACTTGACGACGACTCGTTTCTTAACGATCCCAAGCTAATAGTTCGACGCGAGACGCAAAACGTTTCTTTCCCTTCGGGGCGTTCTAAAAAAGTCGTGCAATTTCAGACGTCGAACCTACCCGTCGGACATTGCGTCGGCGTCGTAAGAATAATCGGTTCCGACGCCCTTAAAGCCGACGACGCGCGATGGTTTGCCGTCGACGTTCAACCAGAAAGGCGTTTGCTTGTCGTCGCGCCCGCGCCGATCGATTCCAAATCGATTTATCTTACGCAAGCGCTTGCGCCCGACGAATTGCGCAAAACGGGGCGCGCGCCCTTTGAACTTGACGTCGTTCCTTTCGTCAACGATGAAAAAACGACCTCAAGCGCGCAGGTTGACGACGCCGCGCCGATCGATTTACAAAAGGCGACGGCGTCGGAACTGGCGCGATACGCGGCGATTTTTCTACTTGATCCTCCGGGGCTTGACGAATCTTGCGTTAAAAAACTAACGTCTTTCGTCGACGCCGGGGGAGGTCTCGGGTTTTTCTTGGGACGCGACGCGGCGCCGATCAACGCGTTTCAAACGAAAGAAGCGACGCGGCTTTTAGGCGCTAAACTCACGACGCAAACGCGCGCGCCAAATTGGAATCGCGAAATTCGTCCCGTCGACTACAATTCGCCCTTGTTAGCGCCTTTTCGTTCGTTCGAACGTTCGGGCGTTCCTTGGGACGCGCTTCCCGTCGGACGTTTTTGGAATTTGACCGAACTTGCCGACTCGGCGGAAATAGTCGCAAGTTTCAGTGAAACGGACAAAACGGACGCCCAACGTAAGAATAATCCGCCCGCGTTAATCGAAAATCGCTTGGGGCGCGGGCTTGTAGCGACGTTGGCGACTCCAATTTCGGACGGCGCGCAAGAATCGGCTTGGAACGCGTTGACCAATAGCGACGCCCCGTGGGTTTTCGTCCTTCTTCTCGACGGAATAGCAAGCCGATTGGCGTCGAATTCGTCTTCTATACTGAACTATGTTTCGGGCGAAATCGTCGCGTTACGTTCGCCGTTAAAATCGTTCCCGGCAGTAGCGACGGTAATAACGCCTTCGGGAGAAGAAATTGCTACGCCCGCCGACGTCGAACGACGGCAAATTCGTTTTTCAGGCGCGCGGCGTCCCGGACTCTATCGCGTTCAAACGACGCCTAATCGCGACGGCGAATCGCTTGATCTCGCGTTTGCCGTCTCTGTTCCTGCGTCGGAATTTGATTTGTCTCGTCGAAACGAAGACGAATGGACGAAACTCTGGGAAGGCGTCCCCTATCAAACGCTCGATCCCCAAGCGTCGTCAGCAACTTTAGACGACGCGCGACGAGGAAATCGTTCGGAACCATACGCGTTTTTAGTCGTCATTCTTGCGGTTCTTTTCCTTGCGGAAGCGGGCGTCGCCAATAGGTTTTATCGTCGATAAAAAAACAACGAAGTCCTCCCTTCGACTCTAGGTTTTTTTCAGGTCTGACTCCGTCCTATCCTTTAAGGACTTAAACGCTAGTCGCGCCTAGCTCAACCTATTTTTCCTCTTGACCCGCTCGATATTAACAGTAGAATTACGGGGATTAAAAGGGAAGAAAACGCGCGCGATACGGCGTTACGCTTTGTCGCGTTGTTCAGCGGTAAGGACTTTTGTAAATGATTTTGTTTAAAAATTCCGCGCGGCGGTTCCCCAAGGGGTTATTTCAAAAAAAATGCGACAAGCGTTCGGCTTTTACGTTGGTGGAACTGTTAGTCGTCGTCGCAATCATCGGGATATTGATAGGGTTGCTTTTACCCGCGGTTCAAGCGGCTCGCGAAGCGGCGCGGCGTATGTCCTGTTTGAACAGTATTAAACAAGTCGGAATAGCGCTCCATAATATTCACGACGTCAAAGGCGAATTGCCCGCCGGTTGCGTTAGCGAAGTTCTTGGCGTTCCCGGATATATGGGCGGATATTACAGCGGTCGTATCTTCATATTGCCTTACGTCGAACAAGGCGCGCGTTACGACGCGTTTATGGACGATATGCGCAACAAACGTACCGACGGTTTTTCGGGCGAAATCGTCGGACGTCCCAAATGGAACGACGGCTGTGTTTCAACGTTGACGTGTCCTTCCGATCCTAATCGAGAGGGGCGCCCCGGTTCTTGGACGATGGCGTCTCGTTTAAATTTCTCCTTCTGCGCGGGCGACGCTATAATTCCCGACGAAAACGGCGGTATTGCTTCCACGGATAGTCGCGGCTTGTTCCGTCCTCTTAAAGCCAAACGTTTTGCCGATATTATCGACGGAACGAGCAATACGATAGCGGGCGGGGAGAGTTGCGTCGCCATTAATTCTAACGACGAACGCGTCAAAGGCGGCGTCGTTGAAATTTCCTCTCTTGGTTCTGGCGCTTCGATTAAGCCAAGCGAGTGCGTCGACAAAGGTTATTCCGCGACGGATCGTCGTTTGCTTTCCAGTACGACGCCCTACGTTCGCAACAACTTCTTTTACGACGGAGTCGTCGTTCAATCGTTAGTCGTCGCAAACGTTCCCCCTAACGCGCCGACTTGTTCTTATCGCGGTTCCCTTTGCGGCGGTTTCTCTAGTTTCCACAGCGGCGGAATCAACGCGCTATTTGCCGACGGATCGGTTCGTTTTGTGTCGGAAACGATCGATTGCGGCGATCTAACCGCGCTGGAAGTTACGTCGGGCAAGAGTCCTTACGGCGTTTGGGGCGCTTGCGCCACTCCGGCAGGAAGCGAAACCGTCTCGTTATAATACGTCCAAATACGACAAGGCGTCCTCAATGAACTTTAAATCGACTTTGAAATTACTGAATTTTTGGATTAAAAACGCGCGCTATCAAAGTTTCGCGCAAAGTTTCATACCCGCCTTGACTGCGTTGGTATTTGTCGCAAACAAAGGGGACGGCGCCGTTTGGCTCGGCGCCTTGGCGGTACTGGGCGTTCTGTTGGCGCATTCCGGCGCCAATCTGTTCGACGATTATTTCGACTATCGTTCGGAGTCGGTTAAAAAACGACGCGAAATGCTAGACGGCGGCATACGCGCGCGTTCAATGAAGTGCGCGTACATCGAATCGGGTCAAGCGACGCTCCAACAGCTCTTTATCGTCGCGACGCTGTTTTGTTTGTCGGCAATTTGCGCGGGCGCCGTAGTGTTTTATTATCGCGGTCTCCCCGTGTTTATTTGTTTCTGCATCGGCGCGATTCTCGCCTTTTTCTACTCCGCCCCGCCGCTTCGATTAAGTTATCGCGGGTTCGGCGAATTGGTCGTCGGATTCTTGTTTGGACCGACGGTTATGACAGGCGTGTCTTACGCGACTTGCGGACGTTTTGACGTCGGCGTGTTGGCGCTGTCGATACCGTTGGGAATCCTTGTCGCCAATATTCTATACGTTCATTCGATTATGGACTTTGAGTCCGATATGCGCGCGGGCAAAAAAACGCTTGTCGCGCTCGTTGGCTCTGCAAAGAACGCAATTCGCGTCTGCGGACTATTTTTGTTCGTCGGTTATTCGTCGATCGTTTGCGGCGTCTATTTCAAAGCGCTTAGTCCTTGGACGTTGCTGGTTTTTGCTTCGGCGCCCTTGGCGCTTGAGCTATACCGCGATATGAAACTATACGTCGAACAGCCCGAAAAAAAATTGGAACGTAAAATTTGGCACGGTCCAATGGAATGTTGGGATATGATTTGCAAAGCAAAAATTGATTGGTTTATGTTCCGTTGGTATTTATCGCGCAATCTGACGTCCGCCTTCGCTTTATGTTTATTGGCTGGAATTTGCGTCGGTCGTCTTGTATAAACGCCGCAATCAAAAGAAAATGTCCGCGAGTCGCAAAATGTTTAAAAGTTTATTCCAAACTTGTTCGTTAGCCGCCTGGTATTTTCGCACGCGATTTTTAGGAAGACGAACGCCGCTTCAAACGGTTCTTGGAATTTCCGACAAATGCAATCTTCGTTGCAAACATTGTTCCGTCGTCAAACCGGCTTGTCAGTCGACGACAAAATCTTGGACGCAAATTGAAAACGAACTGAAACGTTGTCGCCAATTAGGTTCTCGCTTTGTCGACTTTGAAGGGGGCGAGCCGTTCCTATGGCGCGACGGCGAAAAGACGATCGACGATCTGTGCGTCTTGGCAAAAAAATTAGGATTCTTTTCAACGACGATCACGACCAACGCGCAAATTCCCTTTCACGCGCCTAACGCCGATTTAATCTGGGTCAGTCTCGACGGCGTAGGAAAAACGCACGATCTAATTAGAGGCGACGGCGCTTTTGAACGATTAGAGCGAAACGTCGACGCGTCCGATTTTCCTATGTTAAACGCCAATATGGCGATTAACAAACTCAATTATCACGCCGTCGACGACGTAATTCAATACGTTTGGGATTCAAAAAAATTCCGTATGCTTTCCGTCAATTTTCACACGCCTTTTCCAGGCACGGAGGAATTGGCGCTCGATTGGGACACGCGAAATCAAGTCGTCGACAAAGTTCTTAACTGGAAGAAAAAGGGCGCGCCTCTTATGAACACCGCTCGAGGGTTGCGTATGCTCAAAGATATGTCCTTCAAAAAACAATGTTGGATTTCCAATTTCGTGATGCTTGACGGAACGATCATATCGCAATGTCCAGGCGCGGAACTTGGACTTTGCGAGAAATGCGGCTTCGGCATGGCGTCGGAAATGACGGGCGTTTACAATCTTGCGCCGGAAACGATTCTCGCCGGTCTGAAAGTGCGAATGTTCTAAAAAATTTCTACAAAAGTCGACGCTAGAAGCCACGTGTCGTCGCCGCGTGAACTGAACGCTCCCAAAACGAAGATTTCGAAAATAACAGACTAACAAGACGTTTCGTCTTGTTAAATCCATTCTTCAGGAAGTTTTCGAGCGCTTGCGCGCGCGTCGGCAAAAATCTTTACGCGACGTTTTCTTGAAATCTACGTTTCTAAAAAACGAACCGATCCGCTTGGCGTCGACGTTTAGATTTCTGTAAACGTTTGAAAAAGCAGACGTGTAAATTCGCCGTGTTTAACGGCGCGTCGAGATCCGACGCTAACGGACTCGTCGTTTCCTATTTTCCCGGCATTCCGCAAAGCTCAAAAATATCGTCTGCGGTTTGTTTTACGTTTAAGATATAGACAGAGTAAAAAATCAGTTTTTTCACACAAAAAAAAGAGCGAAAACGCTTGAAATTTGCAGTTTCATAATGTACAATTACGTTAGGCGAACTAAGACTGTGAAAAGGTCTTATCCGCCGTTGCGCATAATATGGGAGTCGCGCTACTCGAGTATGCTCGTCGCCTTTGAAATTTCCAAGTTACGTCGTTTGAACATTGAAACGACTGCGGATTTGAAAAAATCAATACGAACCGGCATAGCGCGTCGTTTCATAAAGCGTATAAAATTAATGTTAACGTATAGAAAGAACACTTATGAAAAAACTCAATGTAAGTATTGCCGGATTTGGCTTTATGGGCGGTTGCCGCAGTGTCGTGTACGAGGCGGTCACGCGTTATTTTCCCAGTTGTCCCGTCAAGCCGGTTCTGCACCAAGCGTTTACGCTTCCCCATGAGGCGGAAAAAGCGACTGCGTCCGGGTGGCAAGCCGTTACGAATCTCGACGCCGTTATTACGGATTCGGAAGCCGAATATATCGACGTCTGTTTGCCAAACGAGATGCACTTTGACGCCGTGATGAAAGCTCTCGAAGCGGGCAAGCACGTCTTCTGCGAGAAACCGTTGGCCGTTTCCGTCGAAGAGGCGCGCCAAATGACCGCAACAGCAGAAGCGCATCCGCAACTTCTCAATTCCGTCAACTTTATCTATCGTCGTTGCCCCGCCAACGTTTACGCGCGTCGACTGATTAAGGAGAATACGTTCGGCAAGTTGCTCGAAGCGCGATCCTATTATAACCAAGGTTGGGGCGTGGATCCTGAAATTCCACACACTTGGCGATTCGGCAAAAACGGAGGAACCTTGGCGGATTTGGGTTCCCACGCGTTCGATATGTTGTATTATACGACGGGTATGCGTCCGATCGAACTCGTTGCGTTCCAAACAACTCATATCAAACGGCGTAAAGAGTATGACAAGACGTTTGCTCATTACGGCAACCAACCAGACGAATGTTCGTTTGTTTGGCGAGACGTCGAAACCGACGACGCGACGCGCGTTATGTATACGTTGCCCGGAGGAGCGATCGGTTCGCTTGAATGCACGCGCAACGCGCATGGAACCGAAAACACGCACGGCTACGAACTTTACTTCGAAAACGGCGCGATTAGCTGGAGTTACGACGACGTCAACTATTTGAAAATTTACGACGCGACAAAGCCGGAACGCGGTTGGAACCGCGTCCTCACGAATCGTAGCGGTTTTGCTTATCATTCCTTTGCCGATGGACATATGGAAGGTTATAGGGATTTTTCCGTTTCTGCCGTTTATGAGAATTTACTCAAGATTGCGAGCGAGCCGGAAATCGCGCCTATCGCCACCTTCCGCGACGCTTACGACGTCGAGCGCACGATCCAAGCCGTTCGCACTTCTTGGGAGAATCGCGCTTGGGTCAAACTCGAGGACTTTAAATAAAAACAAGTCTCTCGGTAAGCGTTTGTCCCCAGAAAACAGACTCGCCGAGTCTTTGCTTCCAAATCGTTTCGCCTTCGGCAACGGTCGAAATTTTCAACGAAGACTTGTTTTATGCCGAAAAGCGAACAGAATAAAAATGTTTTTTATAAAAAAGCGCGTAAAAACGCTTGAAATATAAAAACTCATAGAGTACAATTACGCTAGACGATTCGAGACGGCAAAGGGTTTCTTTTCGTCGATGCGAACAACTGAACGTCGCGCGGATCGAGTAACGCGCGGCGTTGCATCAAAACGCAAATTATACGTTAACATAGTGAATTATACGTCGTCATATAACAAGGAGTCGTTATGAGCAAAGAGCTGAAAGTATCGATTTTAGGGTTTGGAATGATGGGAACCGTTAGAGCGGTTGCATATGAAGCCGTCTCGCGCTATTATCCTAGTTGCCCGATCAAGCCGGTCTTGTACCAAGCGTTCACGTTGGAAAGCGAAGCGGAAAATGCGAAGGCGTCCGGTTGGCAAGCCGTTACTGATCTCGACGCCGTGATTAAAGACTCGGAAGCCGAATACATCGACGTCTGTTTGCCGAACTCGATGCACTACGACGCGGTAATCAAGGCTCTCGAAGCGGGCAAGCACGTCTTCTGCGAAAAGCCGTTGGCTGTTTCCGTTAAGGAAGCTCGCGAAATGGTCGCCGCCGCTGAAGCCAAGCCGGAATTGCTGAACTCCGTCAACTTCATTTATCGTCGTTGCCCTGCCAACGTCTACGCGCGTCAACTGATCAAAGAGAACAAGTTCGGCAAGTTGCTCGAAGCTCGTTCTTACTACAATCAATCGTGGGGCGGTCCCGACACGCCGTACAGCTGGCGTTTTAGCGAAACCGGCGGCACGCTGGGCGACTTGGGATCCCACGCGCTCGATATGCTTTACTACACGACCGGTATGCGTCCGATCGAACTCGTCGCGTTCCAAACGACTCATATCAAACAGCGTAAAGATTATAACGTTATTGAATCGGACTTCGGAAAACGTTACGAAATTGAGAAAAGCGACGAACGTCCGTTTGTTTGGCGCGAAGTCAAAACCGACGATGCGACGCGCATTATGTACACGTTGCCCGGCGGCGCGATCGGCTCGCTCGAATGCACGCGCAACGCTTGGGGCACGGAAAACACGCACGGCTACGAACTTTACTTCGAAAACGGCGCGATCAGCTGGAACTACGACGACGTCAACTATCTGAATATCTACGACGCGACGAAGCCGGAACGCGGTTGGAGCCGAGTTCTCACGAATCGCGCAGGGTTCGGTTATCCGTCCTTCGCGGACGGGCATATGTTCGGATATCGCGACTTCACGGTTAACGCGTGCTACGAAAATATGCTCAAGATCGCGGGCGAGCCGGAAGTCGCGCCGATCGCTTCGTTCCGCGACGCCTACGACGTCGAGCGCACGATCGAAGCGGTTCGTACCTCTT
>JAZRWW010000107.1:0-1138 GCA_045599865.1 Thermoguttaceae bacterium | reverse complement strand
CTTTAACCCTGAAGAATTCGATCATTACTGGAAATATTTGCGACCCCTACGACGGCGCCGGCGGCGCTATTTACGCATATAACGGCGCGACTGTAAACCTCTTAAACACGACCGTTGCCGGGAATTACGCTACTAACTCCGGCGGCGCGTTTTACATTTTCGGCGCTACGTTAACGATGCATAATTCGATAGTCGCGAATAATCGTACCGCGAACGGGTACGATAACAACGTCTACTACTCCGGCGATTGGTCGGGTATTGACGACAGCAATTTGATCGAAAAAGACGGCGAGAGTCTAACCGGCATATTTCGCGTTGCGCCGGAATTTGGGGACGGCGGCGAGTTGATCAACCTTTCCGAAATGGACTTGCGCTTGGCGGACGACTCGCCTGCGCTCAACTGCGGAAACAACGTTTACGCCGAAGGGCTTGCAACCGATATCGACGGAAGCCAACGAATCTGTGAGGCGCGCGTCGACTTGGGCGCTTATGAACGTTTTGTGGAAGACGCGTCGACGGTCGTTACCACGTCGGAAGACGTCGTTAAACAAGACGGTTTAATTTCGCTCCGCGAGGCGATTACCGTCTATGCGACCTCCGGCGCCGTCGTCTCGTTTGCCGATTCGGTAGAAAAAATCTCGCTAACCGACGAGATCGCGATCAACAAAAGTCTGACGATCGACGCGACCGACGTAACGATCGACGCTAACGGCGGTTCGCGAATCTTCAGCGTCGCGCAGGGTAGCAAGGTCGAGATCGACGGCGGAACGTTCATAAACGGCAAGGCGGGTTCGTTGGAAACGCCGGAGAACGGCGGCGCTATTTACAACGCCGGAAATTTGACGCTGAACGGCGCGACGTTCCAAGACAATATGGCGACGAAAAACGGGGGCGCGATCTTCAACGACTCCGGCGCGACGTTGACGGTCGACGGCGGTTCTTATCTCGATAATAGCGCGCGCAACGGCGGCGCGTTTGCAAATTACGGCGAGACGACGATTTCGTCGACCGTCGCGGAGCCGTCGATCTCGTTTAATCACGCGGACAAGTTCGGGGGCGCTTATTTTGGTTGCGGAAAGTTGAACGTCCTTGGAGCCGCGTCGTTTACGAATAACGAAGCCTATTCGACCGTCGACGG
>JAZRWW010000106.1:0-6051 GCA_045599865.1 Thermoguttaceae bacterium | reverse complement strand
CGGTAGAGCGCCGTCCGCGTCGAGATTTTGAACCGACGCAAAAGAAAACGTCAGCGAAGTCGCAAGCGTCAAACACGCCGCGAAGAAATAAAAACGTAATTTGCGCATTTTAAATATCGATTCGTCAAATAATGGAAAGGGTGCGACGCTACGAACGCTAAGCGAACAAGCGTCGAGTAAAATATTAAATTGTTCGTTAAGAAACGCCAAAAGTTTGACGCCGCCGTCGACGCGTTCATTATATGGGCGACGCCGGCCGTCGTCAAGTTTTTTTTATTTTGACGAATCGACAAAATACGACGATCTCTATAAGCGTCGTTTTACAAACGTCGATCCGTTAAACGATCGATCAGAATGTTAATTTAAAAAGACGACTTTAACGTCGTTGATTTTGCCGATTGTGTGAATTATTTGACGTTTTTTTCGTAAAGTCTCGCTTGTTTTTAGCGTCTTCAGGGGGTAAATTTTAGGGAACAATTTGGTATAATTCGGATACTGTTTTTGAGCGTTGATCGTTCTTATTTCGTTGTAATTTTAGAAAACAATAAAACAGAGTAGAAAATGAAGGAACGTTTTTTAACGACTCCGTTGCGTTTCGCCGTTTTGGGCGTTACGCTCGTCTTGTTCGTAGTCGTCTTATTCGGCTCCTTCAAGGGCAAACGCAACACGGCAAATCAGATCGAGGATTGGTTGCCGGTAGGTTTTCGAGAAACTTCCGACTTTCATTGGTACTTGAGCCATTTTCACGAAGGCGGAATTTTGATGGTCAGCTGGGACGGTTGCGCGATCGATTCGCCCGCGTTGGATCGTATCCGCGACGACTTGACCTCTTCGGAACCCGAGAAGGACGCGATCGATCGCGCGCGCAAATATCTTGATTCGCTTGAAGAGGACTCGCCCGCGTTGGAAAGAATTCGCGCCGATCTCGATTCGAACGAAGAACCGCGAATCGTCGTTCAAGAACTTCGAAAATATCTCAAAGCGATTCAAAAAAAATCGTATGCGATCGACGACGTTGCCGGTATCATATTCTCCGACGCGAGCGACGACGAAGCGTTGCGTAAAATTCGCGATTACGTCGACGCGCTCAAAGATTCGGCGCCGGAGATAGCGCCGATTCAAGACTACTTGGCGTCGCAAGAAGACGCTTCGACGATTCTTGCGCGCGTCCAGGCTTACGTCTCTTCGATCGGCGCGCCTTCGCCGACCTTTGAACGAATTTCGGACGATTTGACGTTGAGCGCTAGCGGCGAGCCGTTGTTTTCAGTGATTACGACGACGACCGACGTCTTGCAAACGTTTCGCGACGGTCCTTCTTACGTCGGCGACGAGGACGCTTTTCAACGTATGCGGGGCTGGATTATATCCAAGGATTATCGGCAAGGCTGTTTTTTGGCGTATTACTCGGAAAAAGGCTACGCCAATCCGCACGCCGCGATCGCTTCGTTGAAAAAAGCGACTTCGTTTCGCGCCAAAATCGCGGAGTCGGACGTTCGTATCGCGGGCGCGACCGCCGACAGCGTGGCGATCGACGAAGCAAGCGCTCGATCTCAGAAAACGTTTCTACCCCTCTTTTTGCTTGCCAGTATTTTAATTCTCTTCGCTCTTTTGCGTTCTTGGCTCGCCGTTGGAGTCGTTTTTTCCATCGCGATTTTCAACGAAGAATTGACGGGCGCGCTAATGTGGTTCACGAACACGCAAATGGACTCGATTTCCGTGTTGAGTTCGTCTTTGCTTTTCGTCTTGACGATTTCCGGTTCCCTGCATCTTCTCAATTATTATCGCGACAACGTCTCTCGAACCGGACGTCGCGGAGCGGTAACGGGCGCGTTGCGTCACGCGTTGATTCCCTGTTCATTCGCGTGTTTTACGACCGTTCTCGGGCTCTTTTCTCTAACGGTCAGCCGTATCGCGCCGATTCGCAAATTTGGGATTTTTTCGACGATAACGCTCGTTTTGGGAACGATCGCGTTTTTAATTTATATCTCGGCGTTCCTCGAACAGTTTCCCATAATGAAATGGCGTTATCAACGCGCCGATTATAAGGACGAAGAAGAAAAAGTTGTTTGGGATAATACGAAGAAGCGTAATTCCGTCACTCGTCGTTTTGAAAGCGGCTTGACGCTTAGTCGCAACTCGCGTTCTAAAGAGGGGACGGCGCCTCTTTTTAGCGAGTATTTGCCCAAGTTTACGTTGCGATTTCCTAAGACGATTATCGCCGTCAATCTTATTGCGTTAGTCTTCCTCGCCGTCCATATTCCCAACTTGAAAACGGTCGTTACTTTTCACGGAATGTTTCCCAAAGACGCGCGCGTTATTCAAGACTACGACTATCTGGAGACGAGATTTGGAGGTCTGACTCCTATCGAAGCGGTTTTGTCGATACCGAAGGCGGAAAACAAAGACGACGCGCCGTTGCGTCAGTTGAGTTTGCTGAGCGACGTACAAAACGCAACGATGGAAATTGAAGAAATCGAATCGGTCGTTTCCGCGTTGAATTTCGCGCCGGAACTGCCCGATCTCAATGCGCGGAGCTTTCGTGCGGTCGGCGCCCGTTCCGCCTTTAACAAGGCGATCGTCTCGCGTCTCGATATGTTTCACGATTGGTGTTTGTACGACGCGCAAGAGACTCCGCAAGACGTCGAACAAGGCGCGCCTGAAGCGTGGCGCTGGCGTATGAGCTTTCGCGTTCGCGCTAGCGAACAACTTGACTACGCCGTTCTTTTGCCTCAAATGCGTGAAAAAATCGAGCGGACGATCGCGGAACGCGAAGGCGCGACGGGACTTTCCGGCTCGACGGTTTTGCTTACCGGCGGCGTTCCTTTGGCGTTCAAAGCGCAAACGCAGTTGCTTTCAGACCTGACAAACAGTTATCTTTCCGCGTTTCTTTTAATTCTAATCACGCTGATTTTCCTGTTGCGCGGAAGCGTCGCCGGACTGCTGGCGATGATTCCGAACGTTTTTCCGAGCGTCGTCGTTTTTGGATTTATGGCGTTGATTGGCAAGCCTGTCGACATTGGCTCGATGATGACGGCAAGCGTCGCGTTGGGAATATCGGTCGACGGCACGATTCATTTTCTGAATTGGTATCGTCAAGCGATGCGGGAGGGACGATCCGACTACGAAGCCGCGCGTTTCGCTTATCGTCAATGCGCGGCGGCGATGACTCAAACGACGATTATATGCGGCGGAGGAATGCTAATTTTCGCGTGGAGTCAGTTCCTGCCCGTCGCGCGATTCGCGGTGATGATGGCGGTTCTGTTGACTTTCTCGCTCTACGCCGATTTAGTACTCTTTCCGCCTATGTTGATCGGTCGATTGGGACGCTTTTCTTATCCGCCTCGACTACGCGGAAAATATTCGGCGTTTCAGAACCTCGAAAACGTTCTTTTACCGCGCTTAAAAGACGCCGTAAAGACGCAATTTCAAGGCAAAACGGCTAAAAAATCGGACGTCGAAGAGTCAAAAAAAGGCGGCGCCAATAGAAGCGTCGAAGTAAAAAAGACCGCGATAAAAAGAACCGATACGAAAAAGACGACGCTAAAAGAGTCGAATCAGAAATCAAACAAACGTCGTTAGGTTCGCGACGTGCGATAAAACGATTAAAACGTCAAGAAACAAAAAGACGCGCGCCCCGCAATTCCGACGTCTCAAAAATCGTAATCGTTCACGAAAAGTATTCCCGAAAATTCGATGGTTGAACTTAATGAAAGCGTCGCTCGGGGATTCGTTTTTCGCAGAAGCGAAAAACGGACGAAAGCCGCCTGCATTGCGGGCGGATGGGCGGAATTTTACGAGACGCTCGACAAACGAGTTCATTAAGCGCCTAATCCGTCCCGTATGTAGATTCCAGAAGCGCGGACATTCGCAACCCATCCGCCCGCAATGCGGGCGGCTTTCGCGCGCCGCTTTCGCGGCGATTCTTGCGCGGCGTTTTCCGTGAACGCTTACCAAAAATCTAACGTTTCAATTTGAAAATTAAAACAGCTTGACGTATTTCGGAAGTTCTCCGACGAGCGGACGGAGATATTCCAAGCATTTTGGCGTGACAAACATATTCTCGGCGTCGATCAAATCGGCGGTCATCGGCTTAGCGCCGACGGCGACCTTGCGCAACGGCGCGGTTCCGTATTCGATCTTGTAAGGGTCGTTGGAAACGCGGTTCATCGTAACCATTACTCCGCTTTGTCCGTCAAGCGCAAGTTCGACGGCGCGTCGACCGCATTGCCACGCTTCGTCGACGTCGCGACGCGTCGCTCTGTCGGCGGCGCACATCGGCAAAGATTCCGTAATTTGGAATTCGCCGCGGCTCTTTTGACCTTCGACGAGGTGTTTCGTCAACATCGCGTGAATTCTCAACGCGACGCTCTCGCCCGCCATTGCGCCAAGTTCTTGATTGCCGAATTTGTCAAGAACGGCGTCTTTCTTGATCTCTTTTCCGTCGGCGTCAAGCGAACTAACGGGAATTCCTTCCTTTTCGAAGTCTTGTCCTTCTTCAAAAACCTTGATTCCTTCGCCGCAGACGACGCTGACAAAGCCGTGCTTCGCATAAATTTCGCGCGCTTTCGCGATGAATTTATCAAAGTTAAAAGAGACTTCCGGCACAAGAATAATATGCGGCGCGTCTTCGGGCGATTCTTTGGCAAGCGCGGCGGCGGCGGGAAGCCAACCGGCGGAACGACCGATCGTCTGGAAAACGACGAATTGGTCGACTTTTTTCATATCGCGCGCCAAAACGCCCGCTTGTTTGACCGACATAGCCACGTAACGAGCGGCGGAAGCGAAACCCGGCGTATGATCCGTCTCGCAAAGATCGTTGTCGACCGTCTTAGGAACGCCGACTCCGCGAAGCTCGTAGCCTTGAGACTTGCAATATTCTTCGACGCGGCAGATCGTGTCCATCGTGTCGTTGCCGCCCGCAAGGAAATAGTAACGAATATTGAACTTCTTCAACTGTTCAAGAATAATCGGGAAATCTTCGTCCTTCACCTTATGGCGACAACTTCCAAGCGCGCTGCCGGGCGTCGATTTCAGACCTTCGAGATCGCCGCGATCGATCGTCCCGAAATCAAGAACCTTGCCTTCCATAAAGCCTTGAATGCCATATTGCATTCCGTAGACTTTTTCGATTTTAGAATCGGAATGCACAAGTTGGAAACAACTTTGAACGACGCCGCACAAACTAGCGTTGATCACGCTGGTAGGACCGCCGCTTTGACCGACGATCGCGTTGCCTTGTAACATAGTTCTCTCCTTTTAGGATGCGAATTACGAAAACACTTCTCGGAATCCGTATTCTATCATTTATTATTCTCGACGCAAGTAGGCGCGGTTTTTTTTGAAGCCTACTCGAGTCGGCGGCGTTTTTCACGGCTCTTTGGGATTGGGCTTGTCTTCTTTTTTATCGTAAGCGTTCACGGAAAAACGCCGCGTACGTATCGACGCGCAAAGCGCGTCGCGCAAAAAGCCGCCCGTCTTGACGGGTGGATCGGCGATCAAAAAAACAGGGATTCAAGAAAAAACGACGTCGAAGAACCGCCGTTATTTGTTGGGGCTTCGGTTATTTTTTCGCGCGGATTCGTCAGCCGCCGTTTGTTTTTCTCGCGTCGTCGCGTCCGGCGCTATCCGCCCGTCTTGACGGGCGGATTTTCGCCCGCCGCTTTCGCGGCGGTTCTTCGTGAACGCTTACAATACGATTCTATAACGGACGCGTTTGCGGCGGCGCCGTCCGCTTGTCTAAAGACAAGCGGCTTATCGCGCGCGCCTTACGGCGCGATTCAAACGCAAACCTTGGTCGGAATATTCCGTGAACGGTTACTCGTACTTTGCCGCCAAATTATCAATGCAAAGAGGGAACAGAGATCAGAAAACTTCAAATTCAAAAACGTCTTCGTCGGCTTTATCTTCCGTCGCAGGAGCTTCTTCCGCTTCAAATGGATCGTCTTCAGCCGTAGCTGGGGCTTCTTCTGCCGCCGCTGGAGCTTCTTCAACAACCGCAGGGGCTTCTTCTGCCGCCGCTGGAGCTTCTTCGACAACCGCAGGGGCTTCTTC
>JAZRWW010000105.1:0-2748 GCA_045599865.1 Thermoguttaceae bacterium | reverse complement strand
TCGATTAGCGACGTTTGCCATAGTATTGTGGAATCTCATATCCTAAGCGTCCCCGTTATATAAATCAAGTCGGACTCCCTAAGGCGCCCGACCGACGACGTTGTTTATTGGCTTCTTTCAAGGGGCGAACGCGCGCGCGTCGTTCAGAACATTCCCATAAATTTGGCTTTAACCGATCTATTGTAATGCTTCTTCAACTCGACGGTTTCGCGAATTGACTTGCCCGTATGCACGTTGACTAAATCCAACGTGAGGCTATACTTCACTTCGGAATCTTTATTGTCGCGAGTCGTCGCCGTCGTAACTTTCGCAAAGAGAATATAATCGAAAGGCGCGTCCATTCTCCCGAGCGCGGCGACAAATTTATCGAGCTTGTCGGGAATAAGCAGATCGTCGACGCGCAAGCCCGTCTCGCGCAAACCGGCGGTCACGAGCCGCGAATCGATCATATCAAATTCGTCCGATTTCGAGATCATCGTTCGAATCGTTTCCGCTAGCGACTCTCGAATATCGCCCATCTCTTCGCCGCCCGCGTTCTCGACGTCGACGAAACAAATATGCCTGACGGGGTATTCTTCCGCAAGTTGCGCGACCGTCTTGCCGGAATCTTCAAGAGTAATCGGCGTTCGCGCGACTTGCTCCAGCAACCCGCTAACGGCGGATTCCGCCGCCGGATCGTAGATTTCCGAACCCGCGCTATGACTACCGACGCGACTAGCGTCGTCCGAATCGACCACTTTGCCCTTTTGCGTCGCGCATCCCCAAGACGCCAACGCCAGACCTAGCGACAAACAAAGGACAAACGCGCGCTCCGACAAGCGTGAACCTTCCATAAAACGCCTCGCGAAATCTTCTTGTAAAAAACGACGCGACGTCCGCAAAAAACGGAACGTCGCGCTTTTTATCGGCACTTGTAAATCCGCGAAATTAGCAATTTTGCAGATTATTCTGATTTTACCAGATTTTCATCAAAGGCGCAAGAGAAAGTCTTTCGCGTCGGCGCTAACGCAACGCGAAATTGAAAGGTTTTCCAGCGAGATCATAGTTGCGTAGGCGCTCCGGGCGCGTCTTGGACTTGCTTGATATTCGGCTGACGTCGGCTGGCGCGTTCTTCTTGCGTCGGCTCGGAAACTTTGAATTTCACCGGCGAGACGGACGGCATTTTACCGGCTTCCTTGAGCTTATGTCCAATGCTGAAGAAACGTTCGAGTTTTTTGTCGTCCAATTCGTAATTTGGCGCGGTCGGCATGCCTTCCCACACGACTCCGCCGATCGTCGGCTCAAGAAGAATTGCGTGCGGAATGCCGTAGACGCCAAGTTTGTTGGCGAAGCGTCGTCCCGTGTCGACCGCCGCAAAATAACCGATATCGTATATGTTCAGCTTATTTTTCTCCGGCATATTGCGAATGGCGTTTTCGTCCATTTCGCAAATGGAGACGACGACTAAATCGTCCTTATATTTCTTCGAGATGAAATCCAAGTAAGGCAACGAACGACGGCACGGCGGACACCAAGTCGCCCAAACTTCGACAAGGACGTATTTGCCGACGAAATCTTCAGGAGTCGGCGCCTTCGTCAACCATTTTTCGACGGGGATTTCGTCGACAATATCTTCCAGCGCCGTCCACAAGTAGGAATCGGCCCAAATAACGTGATCGCGTTTGAGCGCGGGATGGCTTTTCGGCAAATTCGCGCTTTCAACAAGCCAAGGTTGCGTCGCAAGGTCGACTTTAATAATATTGTCGTCGGACGCGTCGTTCGCAGGCGCTGGCGCCGCGTCGACGTTGCAAATCAATTCTCCGTCGGGACCGATCATACAAGGACCGCCCGCTTCTTCCGCCGCTACGGTCGGTTCGTCGCTTTGTTCCGCGCCGAAAAGAATCGCGTTTGAAGTCGCCCAAATCAAAAAGGCGCCCGTAAAACCTAAGACGGTCAGTCGGCGCGCTTGACGTAAGAAAATTGTCGTATGCATCATTTTCAAATCCTTTCATTTAATATTACTTATACAAACTACGAAACGTTCTGAGTATCCGTTCACGGAAAGCCGCGTATCAACGATACGCGGACTGTTTCATCTTGTGAAAGCGCAAAATCGAAGACGTCGGTTTAACTTTCTTGAATCAAAACGACGCTTCCAACGACTTGTTGAACGTAAGAAAACTTTCAAAGTATTAGCTTTTTACTGTTCACGACGCCGTTTTGGTAATTCAACGGATCGGCGCATCGTTGATGCGGGTCTTTCCGTGAAAGGTTACCGTTCTGAAGCCGTTTGTCTTCAAAATCCGTCTCCTAGTTTCTTTATTTTATTATCGTCTCACGTTTTGTTTTCAAAAAAATCGACAAAAAGTTTGCATAGGAAACGACTTTATAACGCCTGTTTCCTAACGACGCGCTTTGCGCCGGGCTTAACTTGCGTCAAATTTTCAACGAAATTTTCGACGTCAAGCAAAGAAGACGCGTTCAAGCAAGCGTCCTTCCTTTTTTTCACTTCGCGTTTTGCTGATTTTTTGGCGTTCATATTTTGTAAGCGTTCACGGAAAGTCGTACAAATTTTTCACGCGCGTTCGGTTTGGAATAAACGCCGCGCGAGAACCGACGGCTTAGCCGTCGCGCGAAAGCCGCCCGCATTGCGGGCGGAAGGGCGGAACTTTACTAGACTCTCGACAAAACAAGTTCATTAAGCGTCCCAAGGTTTTCAAGTAAAAACGCTCGATTCAAGCGCCAAAGGTCGTTACCGTCGTAACAAAA
>JAZRWW010000104.1:0-11363 GCA_045599865.1 Thermoguttaceae bacterium | reverse complement strand
TACCCATCAGCTTCTCGTTTACTTTCATACGTTAAAAATAATTAATCGTCTTAAACATAAGGCGAACGGAGCTGTTTTTGCTGCTCTATCGATCAAAGACTTTGAATCGGAGAACATCAGAAAACTGTCAGACAATAACGTCGATGAACTTCTAGGAGCGGTTGAACCAATGTATCAGCGTATATTGAACAATTCAATCGAAAACTTGAAGCTTTCGACTCTGAGAGATACTTTACTTCCCCGATTAATGTCAGGCGAACTTGACGTCTCTGAGGTTGAAATTTAAACGGCTAAATTATCATTTATAAACGTTCACAGAAATCGACGCGAACGATTGCCCTATTTCAGAATCGTTTACGAAGAATACGGCGCCAAAAGCCGCAGTACAAAGTTATATGCGTTCACGTAAAGCCGCGTATCAACGATACGCGGACTGTTTCAACGCTCGACGGCGCGCGATCAAAGACGTCGGTTTAACGCGCTTGAATCAAAACGACGCTTCCAACGACTTGACGAGCGTGAGAAAATTTTCAATGTATTAGCTTTTTACTGTTCGCGACGCCGTTTTGGCAATTCAACGTATCCGCGCATCGTTGAGGCGCGGCTTTCCGTGAACGCTTACGCAAAGTTTCTACAATTACGCCAGACAAGGAGCAAACCTAAAAAATGAACGACAAAATTTTTATTAGGGCGACCGTCGCGTTTGCGCTTCTTTTGGTCGTCGTCGCGCCGAGTCGCGGGGCGAAATATACGCCCGACGTTCAATTTAGCGAGGACGGCAAAACGTTGATCAGAGTTTACGACTTGAAAAACGCCGAAACGTTCTTTGTTCCCGACTCCGTTGAAAACTTCGGAGTCGGAGCGTTTGGCTCTTGTCAAACGCTGAAAGAATTTCAAGTTTCGGCAAATAATCCCCGTTTTAAAACGATCGACGGCGTTCTCTTTTCCGCCGACGGCAAGACGCTGGTCGCGTATCCGAAAGGCAAGGGAAAGAAGGGAGACGTTTATCGCGTGCCCGAAGGCGTTGAAACGATCGGCGCGCACGCGTTTAACGTCGTTCTTTCTTCACTTGAAAAGCTCGAATTTCCAAACACGCTAACGACGATCGAAAACGAAGCGTTCGCAAATTGTATGTCGCTGGCGTCGCTCGATTTGCCCGATTCTCTAACGACGATCGGAAAGGGCGCGTTCGCTTATTGCGTCGCGCTCAAGTCGGTCAAGTTCCCCAAGTCGCTGAAGTCGATCGGCGCCAACGCGTTTTTCAACGATTCTTCGCTAACGTCGGTCGTTCTGCCCGAATCGGTCGAAGAAATCGGAAAGAGCGCGTTTGGATTTTGCGGCAAATTAAAGGAAATTAACGTTTCCGTAAATAATCCAAATTATAAAAGCGTCGACGGCGTTCTCTTTTCCGCCGACGGCAAGACCTTGCTCGCTTATCCGACGGGAAACGGAGAAAAAATTTATCGCGTTCCGAACGGCGTCGAAACGATCGACGACGACGCGTTCTATAACGATACTTCGTTGACGTCGGTCGAGACGCCCGAATCGCTCAAAACGCTTGAACAAAACGCGTTTGGCGGCTGTTCCGCGTTGACGTCGATCGATCTGCCGAAAGGGTTGACGACGATCGGCAAAAACGCGTTTCTTTACTGCCGTTCGTTAACGTCGATCGATTTGTCTAATTCGCTCGAAAAGATCGGCGCCAGCGCTTTTTACGGTTGCATCGCGCTGACGACGGTCAATTTGCCTAACGGCTTGAAGTCGCTCGACGAAGGCGCCTTTGCGCTTTGCGATTCGCTAACGTCGGTCGAATTGCCCGAGTCGCTCGAAACGGTCGGCAAAGGGGCGTTTCTATTCTGTTCTTCGCTGACGGAAATTAACGTTTCGGCGAATAATCCGAATTATAAGAGCATCGACGGCGTACTTTTTTCCGCCGACGGCAAGAGACTGATGGAATATCCCGCAGGCAAGAGGGCCGAAACGTACCAAGCGCCCGACGGAGTCGAAACGATCGACGAGCTTGCGTTCGCGCTTTCTCGTTCGCTAAAAGCCGTCGTTTTGCCCGAGTCGACGAAAAGCGTCGGAGAGGGCGCGTTTAGCAGGTGTCTTTCTCTCGACTCGATAGACCTGCCCGAATCGATCAAAAGCATCGGAAGCGGCGCGTTTTCCAATTGCGAAGCGCTGACTTCGATCGATTGGCCCGACGCGACGACAAGCGTCGGCGAAAATACGTTTGCGTTTTGCGTCAAGCTGAAGTCGATCGAATTGTCCGACGCGCTTAAAATGATCGGCGCCAACGCGTTTTCGAAATGTCGCTCGCTGGAGTCGATCGATTTGCCCAAGTCGCTTGAAACTATCGGATTCAGCGCGTTTTCAGATTGTTCGTCGCTGAAGACGTTCGACTTGCCCGAATCGCTTACGTCGATCGGAAGCTCCGCGTTCTTCGGTTGTTCTTCGTTGGAGTCGGTCAAATTGCCGGACTCGTTGACGACGATCGAAAGCGGAACGTTTCGTTCTTGCGCGTCGCTGAAGTCGGTCGATTTGCCCAAGTCGCTAACGACGATCAAAGACTCCGCGTTTTCACATTGTTCAGAGCTAACGTCGCTCGATTTGCCCGATTCGATCGCAACGCTCGGCGCCAACGCGTTTTATAAATGTTCGAAGTTGACGTTGAAAGCCTCGCGAGGCTCCGTTGCGGAAAGATACGCGCAAAAAGAAGGAATCCAATTCCAAGCGCGTTAGAATTAACGTCTTAGGCGCGACGCCGACGCGTTTTCGAGCGTCGAGTCGCGCGTCTTGTCGCAACGAACGCAATCGAAAATTCGACGCGTCGCGTCGTTGCGTTCCTCGTTTACTCCGCGTCGTTTTTGGGATTTTTCAGACGCCGTTCTTCGATCATATCAAACGTATACCTTCTCATTTCGCCGGTTGAAGGAACGGTTATGCGTCGTATTTTATCGCCGTCGATTATTATCTCCTTTGGTTCCGACAAAGGGTCGGAAAGCGCGTCGTTCGCTTGACCGTCGCGCGCGTCCCAAGACGCTTTTAATCGTAAATAATCCCAATAATATTGGCGTTCCTGCAGATACTGTTCTTCAAGGGCTCGCCGTTCCTCAGGCTCGAATCGTTCGCGACTAACCGTATATCGGATTCTCTCCTTCCCCATAACCTGAACGCCTTCCGACGTGAAACCGACAAGATATAATTCGTCGGGAAAAGAATGGCAAGCGTCGGAAAGATTGGTCTTGATTCGATAAAAGGACGATAGGTCGCCAAGTCTTTCCGTTCTTCTCGTCCAGCGCGTCGTTTCAAAATATTCTCGCCGAAAGCGATAAGGTTCAAAGTCTTCTCCGAACTGTCGTACCCCGCTCGTCGCGAGCGCGTTGGTCCAAGAGAAAAAACCGACCGCTTCGTTTGCTCCGTAATGATTGGGAGCGCGATATTTCGGCTTCAACACGAAGTTCCCCATATTGTCAGGAGAAGATTTGTCGACAAAAGCGTCGTCGGATAAAAGAACGTCGCCGTTCGGATTCATCCAGTCGACCAATTTCGTTTGTTCGATAAGATAACAAAGTTCGGATCGTTCCAAAGTCTGCGAGAAACCGTCCGCCAAATCGGCGAAAGAAAGCGAATGATCGCCACGAAAAAGTCCGTTCGGTCCGTAAAACAGAACGTAGGACGTTTTCCCTTCGTTTTTCGACGAACGCGCTACTCTTGGACAACGATAGACCGAAGGACAACGACTATGAAACTGCTTGTTCCATTCGCTGTCCCAAGGCTCGTCGAGACGAATTTTATCGTACAGTTCCTTTTCGCCCAAAAAAGGCAACAGAAGAACGCGCCAGCTGTGCAGTTTCGTTTCAGGCGAATTTGCCGGATGACTCCAAACCGGCGGCAAGCGTCCCCAGTACGCGTCGTAGGCTCGAAGCGCTTCGTCGATTCGATATAAATTCTTCCGGCATATCGAGCTGGAATCTTTTTCCGTAAAGGCGTTTTGAATATTCCGCGCGAAGCGAACTACTTTAAGCGCCGCGTGAGTCGCGACGAACGCGACTAAGACGACGCCGAGGAGACCAAGAATCGCCGCGGCGTTAAGACGGCGCCCGTGCGAAAACTTCTTAAACAATCCCATATTTCCGCCTTTCCTTTGGTTTTTCAGCGTCGTTTCCCAAACGCCGCGAGTCTTTTATTTTGCGTCGTTCTCTTCTTCGGCGTCGGACTCTTGCAATTCCTCGCCCTCTTCTTCCGACGGGTCAAGCATTTTGCGCAACTCGAGCGCGGCGGCGCGCTTGGGGAAGTTCGAACGATGAGAAAGCGCCACATTGACAAGATTGAGCGCGAAACTTTGGTCGCCGCGAACGTTCGCAATCTCCGCCAAGTAGTAAAAGGAAGTCGCGGACGCGCGCCCCGACTGCAACATCGGTTGAAAGATAGCGTCCGCCTCTTTCGCGTTACCCGAAAGAAAGAGCGTCCACGCGTAAGTCCCGGCAAAATCCGCCGAATCGGGATTCGCGCGGTAATTTTTCGCGGCGATCGTTTGCGCGCGCGCCAATTTCTCTTTGTTGTTCTGATCCAAAAGCGCAAGAGCCAGCCCGTTCGACGCCTCGGAATTCGAATCGTCTAAAAGCGTCGCGTTGCGAAAATTCTCTTCCGCGATCGCGTATTGACTCGCGTAAAGAGCAAGCCAGCCCGGAAGAATCCAGCGATTTATGTCGTTCTCGTCGTTGGTCGTCTCAAATTCTTGAATAATCGACGTCGCCTCTTCGATCATATTCCAGCGCAGATAAAGACGCGCGACTTGAGCGCGTTGCGCGTTTGTCGCGGCGCTCAACTTGTCTGCGGAAGAGGCAAGCCGCGCCTTTCCTTCTTCAACGCGGTCTTCGCGATCAAGAACCGACGGAACCTGCAACCAGCCGGGCCAAAGCTCGGAATTGAGCTTCGCCGCTTCGTCGAACGCAAGTTCCGCCCCGTCGAAATCGTTCAGTTTCATCGACAAATAACCAAGATTCCAACGCGCCTCGGGATTCGTCGGATTAACTTCGACAATTTTTTGGACAAACTCTTTCGCCGTTTCGTATCGACCTCGCGCTTCCGCAAGATTGGCGCGCGCGCTTAACGCTTCTTCTTTCAAATACGCCAAGCGAGACGTCGATTCCGAATGAAGCTTCGGATATTCTTCGGTCAAGCGTTCCGCGCGTTCGAGCAAAAGCTCCGCTTCAAGGTAACGACCTTCTTTGACGTCTACGCCCGCTAGTTGCAAAAACGCTTCGGGATCTGTCGGATAATCCTCGGCGGTCTTTTCAAGGGAACGTCGCATTTCGAGAAAACGTCCCGCGTGCGAATGAAGCAACGCGAGCATAACTCCGGGCGGATCCGAATCTTGATTCGAATCGTAAACCTTCGTAAAAAGATTATACGCGCCGTCGACGTCCCCGCCGATATACAAGTCGATCGCCGCCAACGCGTCGGGATTCGCTTGATCTTCCAACGACTCGACGATATTTTCGACGTTAGAAGCCTCTTCTTGCGACGTCGCGACTTGAGCGGCAAGAAGCGAGACGGACAAAACCAACGAGAACGCCAAGCGTCCTCTCAAGGCGTCAAAGGACAAATTCATAGTCGTTTCCTTGTCAACGTTAATCGACCTAAACAAACGCCTCGAGTAATACGCGTCTTTCGACATTACGGACGTTTCCTTTCAAATTATACTCTCCAAATCCCCAAGAGCCAAGTAAAAAACGCCCTTTGATTCATTTTGAACCAAACGACGCTTTTTCCTGACGTTCGTCGTCTTACAACGCGGGCTTCTTCGTCAACTTCAAACCTCCGATCAGTCCGGAAGGAAGAAGCTGTTCGTCTCCGGCGCCCCACATCGGATTAGACGAGCGCGTAAATCGTTCCTTTTCGGAACGCGACGCGTCGCCGATAAGACGATTGCACCACAAATTAGCGACGGTAATTTTCAGCGCGTTCCCTGACGGTTTAAGTAATTCGCGCGGAACTTCGACGCGATAAGGCGCGACCCACGCGGTTCCGATCGCAACGCCGTTAAGTTCGACTTTCGCCATAACTTGCACGTCGTCAAAGACGAAAGAATATTCCTCGTCGGACGCGACTTCGCGAGGCAAGTCGAACGTCTTTTCGTAGACCGCCAACCCGGAATAATATTTCAAATAGTCGTCCGATTCCTTCGACCAGTCCTTGAGAACGTCGAATTGAACGGTTTTCGCGCGTCCTTCCTCAAAATCGCGATTTGCGGACTCGTTTTGACAAAATCGAACCGTCCAGTCTTTCGAAAGGTCGACAAATTCCGTCGTTTCGCGCGACGCAAACAAACTCGAGGTCGTCGGTAATTCCGACGATTCCTCCGCGCCAAAAACGACAAACCAACTTTGCGACGGCTCAAATTGAATAGAAACGATCGAGCGCCCGTCTTCTTCGCGCAGGTCGTCGACGCGATAACGTCGCCCGTTCAAGGGGTTCCAAAGTTGCGCCGACTTGCCGGAAACGCGAAAAACGCACTCGGTCGACTGTTCGACGTCAAGTCTGTTTCCAACGTAATAAAGATCGACGTCCCCGTCGATATGACGAATCCAGCGCAAATCGCCGTTCGTCTCAAAATCAGGCGCGACGTTCAACGCGCGCAATCGTTCGACGATTACGTCCCACGTCGGATAGGTCGAATCTCTATCGAATTGAGGCGACAAATCAACGTTCCAAGGCGCCGTATTATACGCGCCAAGTTCGGCGACAAGCGACTCGTCTTCGTTCGTCCAGCTCGAGTCGGTCGAGATTTTCAACGCGTCGTTAATCTGCAAGCGCGCGATTAATCCGGCTGGATTCGGCGCGCTTCCTTCGTTGAGAACTTCAATTTTGACAAGATTGGAGCCTGATCGAAGAGCGTCGGCAAGCGGAAAAACGTCTGGCGAATGAAAATTGTTCCCTTCGCCGATTTTTACGCCGTTGACGTAAAGCGTATAAACGTTGTCGGCGGTTGCGACGACAAACGCGTCGCTAAAATCGACGTCGGCGGACAAATCGAACTTCTTGTAGAAAACGCGACGTTCTCCGGCGGGCGCGTTCATATTCGAACTCGCCCAAATCCATTTCGCGTCTTTGAGCGCCAATCGCCGATCTTCGCGTTTTCGAACTTGAAAACTCGGATCGAAGGGCGCGTTCTCCCCTTTCCAGATAGAATCGACGATTCGCGCAAGTTCCGCGTCGGCGCGCGGATAATCGACAAGCGTCGGAACGCGTTTCGGCGCCGCGCCGACGACGGGAACGCCCGCGTCGACAAGTTCTTTCAACTTCCGCGCCAACTCGAGCGTGATTTCGTTGGTCTTCGGAAGAACCAAAAGCGAATAACTCGCGCCGCTAGGAAAGACGATCTTGCCCTTTTCCGCGCGCGCCGATTCGATCAACGTTTGAGGACAACAGCCGTCGAAATTATACTCGCGCTTGTCCTTAAACTCGCCCGGCTGGAACGCGGAAGAAGGAGCCTCGAAAACGACGGGCGCGCCCTCTTGATCCAAGAACAATACGTCGGCGGAAACGCGTCCGCGTTGTAAAAGCGACTGAACGCGCGCTATAAAGCGACAATAATCGCCGACAAGCGGAAACCACGTGTTCGTGCGGTCGAAATGCGTTCCGTGAATTCCAAGCGACAGACCCGGAGCGTCCGAATTCGGCTGAGCGCACATACGGTGGAAAATCAAACGATTCACGCCCGCGCAAAAAGCCCAGTCGGCTTGGCGCTTGGTCAAGCCGGGATGCTGGCGCCAACGGTCGTTCGCGGTCGTGAAGGATTCCGCGCCGACGATCCGTTTCCCCTCGACGTGCGCGCTCGACGCCGCCTCGATTACCGTAAAACTAGAATCGATGCCGTATCCTTTCGCCCAAAATTCGCACATCGGAACGTCCGCCGCGCGAAAAAGATACAAGTCGCCCGCAGGGTTGAGATCGTAACATTCTTCGGAAAAGGACGCGCCCCGCTCGGCGCCGAGTTTCTTCATACGTTCGACGTTGTTTTCGTAAGTCAACTCTTGAGCCGTGCGTCGCAAATCCCAAAGAAAACGCTCCGTCTTTTCAACGCTTTCGACGGGCGTTCCAAACATAGCGGGCGTCCAAGGAAGAGGATCGTAACCGCGCTTCTCGATAAATAGACTGCGGAAATTTTCCGACCAGTTTTGCGAACTCATCTCCCAGCTGTCGTGATGAATCGCCGAAAATTTCGCGACGTCGAGCAATTTGGCGTCAAAGTTGGCGAAATGTTGATCGATTCCAGACGGTTCGAATTTGTCCGATTCTAAGCCGAGCCCGGCGGCGGGAGCGGGACGAGTCGTTTGACCCGTTACGCGACGTCCTAAACGCAAAATCGTCCAATCGCCCTCGGGCGCGTTCCAACGAAAACGCCCCTGCTCGTCCATATGTTCGGAAACGTCGATTATCGAATCAAACGGAACGATCGCGTCTTGCAACGATTCAACCGTCTTCGAATCGTCCGTCGACGGTATTAAATACGGCTTGACGCCCGGCTGCGAAGAATAGGTCGGACGAAAAACAAGCGCTTTCTCTTCCCAATCGGGCAGTTTGGCGTCGCTTTTCGGCGTGGGATAAGCAAGAACGGCGACGTCGAGATAGAACTTGCGCCAAACGTCCTCGCAAGAACCAAGCGAGCCCGCGCCGAAATACGGAACGCGCGGTTCCGGGACGGGCAAAAGAACGTCGATCGTTTTGCCGCCTTGAACGCGCGTTTCAGACGAACGCAAATGTTGCATCGAACGTTCGGGCGAAATCCAAGGTCCGCCGGCGCCGCACCAGCCTGGTCCGACGCTCGTCGTCAATTCGATTCCGCGCTTGCTCGCCTCTTGAGTCGCAAAAGCCCAGCAATCAAGCCATTCGGGCGTCATATAACGGACGGCGCCCTTCGGTCCGCCAAGATCCGCCTCCATAATGATCGCGCGTCCTAGCCCGACGGATCGCATCGCCTCCAAGTCGGTCTTCATTCCTTCCTTGTCAAGATTGGAATCCATAAAGAACCAGTAGACGCCGGGCTTGGCGGCGTCGGAAGGATTGACAAACGCGTCGAGGAGATCGTCGCCGCGAGATTTGAACGGTAAAAGCGCGAAAAGAACGAACGCGACAAAATACGCGGCGCGCGTTATTGGGGATAATATGGACGTCAAATCTTCCTCCAAACATAACGACAATAGTTCGACGTAAAGAAGACGTAGAAAAGTCGTCAACGTCTTCGAAACATAGTAAAGAGCCGACGGAAAAAGCCGCGCTTTTCCAACTTGGCGTCGACTTCGACCTCGTTCGCGTCCCTCGCGTCGAGCGTCTCCGAAGCCTCTTTTTCACAAGGTTTAGACGTTTCGACGGCGTCGGACGCCTTGTTCTCTTCCTTCGTCTCGACGACTTCCGACGTTCCCTCGACGCGCTTAGACGCTGTCAAAAGCGATTTGAAACGATCGTCTAAGGGACCAAATTCGAGTTCGTCGTCGGAAGAAACGTCCGAGTCTTTCGATTCTTTCTGTTCTTCGTTCGTCTGATCGTCGGGCTCGTTTTGCGCGCGCTTGGCGTCGGCGTCGACTTGGGTCTTATGGTCGTCTCGCGGAACCGTAGCCTCAAATCGAACTTCGGAACCGTCGGACGACTCGGAAGCGTTCGACTCTCGCGACTCGACGTCGATTATTTCGTCGCGAACGCGAGGATTCGTACCGAGCGAATTAACGGTAATGGAACTTGAAGAAGGCAAGATAAAAATTGGATCGTCGTCGTATTCTTCAAATTCGTCGAAGGAATCGAAAGGAGAACGCGCCTCCGCTTGACTCGCTTCTTCGACGGAGGCGTCGGCGGTTTCGAGCGAGGATTCGAACTCGGTTAGCTCGGAACTTTCCTTTTCGCGCGTTAAAGCGGCGGCGTCAGTTGTATCGGAGCCGTTCAATGGTGAAAAACAAACGTCGTCCGACGCTTCGTCCGTCTCGCAAAGCGCCTTCGCTATCTCGGGAGTCGACGCGTCCTCTTCCTTATAAAGCGTCGACGACTCGTCAAAAGTTTCGTCGAGCGCGTCGACGGGCGCCGAAGTCGGCTTCTCGCCCTTCGAAACGATTTCGGACGTGTCGACGGGCTTGAAAGCGTATGATTCAAAGGACGAATCTTCTAATATTGATTCGTCGTCGAACTCCTCGGAAGCGTCGTTAGCGTCTATTTCCAAGCCTAAATCGACGACGGATTCGCTTTCCTCCTCTAGCGAGTCTTCGGATTCAACCAAAGGTTCCGCGTCCGTTTCAACGGAAGACTCTTCTTCAAGAGAATCAGATTCAACGTCGGGCTCGCTTTCTTCCGCTAGCGACTCCTCGGATTCAGCAGAAGGTTCCGCAGCCGTTTCAACGAAAGATTCTTCTTCAAGAGAATCAGATTCAACGTCAGTCTCGCTTACCTCGTCTAGCGACTCCTCGGATTCAACAAAAGGTTCTGCGGTCGATTCAACGGGAGATTCTTCTTCAAAAGATTCAGATTCAACGTCGGGCGCGCTAGCAACCTCTAGCGCTTCATCGGATTCGACAAAAGGTTCCGCGTCCGTTTCAACGGGAGATTCTTCTTCGAAAGATTCAGATTCAACGTCGGGCGCGCTAACATACTCTAGCGCTTCCTCGGGTTCGACAAAAGGTTCCGCAGCCGATTCAATGGGAGATTCTTCTTCGAAAGATTCAGATTCAACGTCGGGCGCGCTAGCAACCTCTAGCGCTTCCTCGGGTTCGACAAAAGGTTCCGCGTCCGCTTCAACGGGAGATTCTTCTTCGAAAGGATCGGATTCAACGTCGGGCGCGCTAGCAACCTCTAGCGCTTCGTCAGATTCGACAAAAGGTTCCGCGTCCGTTTCAACGGGAGATTCTTCTTCGAAAGGATCGGATTCAACGTCGGGCGCGCTAGCAACCTCTAGCGCTTCCTCGGATTCGACAAAAGGTTCCGCGTCCGTTTCAACGGAAGACTCTTCTTCAAGAGAATCAGATTCAACGTCGGGCGCGCTTTCTTCCGCTAGCCACTCCTCGGATTCAGCAAAAGGTTCTGCGGTCGATTCAACGGGAGATTCTTCTTCAAAAGATTCAGATTCAACGTCGGGCGCGCTTTCTTCCGCTAGCGACTCCTCGGATTCAACAAAAGGTTCCGCGTCCGTTTCAACGGAAGACTCTTCTTCAAGAGAATCAGATTCAACGTCGGGCGCGCTTTCTTCCGCTAGCCACTCCTCGGATTCAGTAGAAGGTTCTGCGTCCATTTCAACGGAAGACTCTTCTTCGAGAGAATCAGATTCAACGTCGGACGCGCATTCGTCCTCTAGCGATTCTTCGGATTCAACAAAA
>JAZRWW010000103.1:0-13533 GCA_045599865.1 Thermoguttaceae bacterium | reverse complement strand
ATCTATCAATAAAAAAACGTCCGACCTATGACGGATCGGACGTCTCGCTTGTCAATACGTTTTCGAAATAAGAAGATTAGATCATTCGGCTTTCTTAGCCTTGGATTTCATCTTGTTTTTAACGACCGGCTTCTTACCGGGCAAGTACTCGATACTTCCGCCCGCTTTTTCAACAGACGCCTTGGCGCCTTCCGAAGCGCGATGCACTTTGAATTTGTAAGCGCCGGAAAGCTCGTCGGAACCAATCAACTTAACAATGGATTTAGCGCTGGAAATCAAACCGCGTTCTTGCAAAACCTCGGGCGTAATCTCTACGGAAACGTCAAACTTACGCATAACGGTTTTTAACGCGACGCTTTCCACGACGTCGGCAAACGCTTTATTGTTAAATCCGCGTTTAGGAATACGACGCGCCAAAGGCAACTGACCGCCTTCAAACGTCGGAGAAAAAGAAGAACCCGCGCGAGAACCTTGACCGTTGGCGCCGCGACCTGCCGTTTTACCGTTTCCGGAACCAGGACCACGACCGACGCGATCCTTACGAACGTTCTTACGAACGCCTTCGTTGACAGTGTTGATATTCATTAGAGAGTAACTCCTCGCAGATTCTCGATTTGGGATTTAGATCGGAGCTGATTCAACGCCTCGACCGTAGCCTTAACAAGATTCGTCGGATTAGCGCTACCGTACGACTTCGTAAGAATATCGCTGATACCGGCGGCTTCGCATACCGCGCGCACAGCCGCTCCGGCGATAACGCCCGTACCGGGACGAGCCGGAACCAACTTCACGCGAGAAGAACCAAAACGACCTTCAACGGCGTGAGGGATCGTCGAATTGTCCAAACAGACGGAAGCCAATTTACGCGTTCCGTCTTGAACGGCTTTGTTCACAGCGGGAGGAACTTCGTTAGCTTTACCGTAACCCCAAGCGACCTTCCCCTTGCCGTCGCCAACAACGACTAGCGCCGTGAAGCTAAACCGACGTCCGCCCTTCACAACCGCCGCGCATCGACGAATCTTAACGACTTTGTCGGTCAATTCGCCGTTTTCATGAGTATTTTCAGTTGACATTTTTCTATATTATTCTTTTCGAGATTTATGCTATCAAACAGACGGCGCGTCAACCGTCTCGACCGCTCTCATAAGTCAATTCGGATCGAACCGACTTACGTCAACGATCATTCGTCGCCTTTAGCGCCAATATCCAATCCGGCGTCGCGAGCCGCGTCGGCCAACGCTTGAACGCGACCGTGGTATTGATAACCTTTACGGTCGAAAGCGACGGCGGTTACGCCGGCCGCAAGCGCGCGCTCGGCGACTTTTTTACCGACGATAGCCGCAGCGGCGACGTTTCCGCCGCTAGCGTTGGAATCGCGAAAATCTTTTTCGTACGTACTTGCGCTTACAAGCGTTTTACCGACTGAATCGTCGACGATCTGAACGCTAATATGGCGCGAGCTACGAAAAACGCACATTCTCGGACGAGTACTGTTTCTCTTAACGGCGTTTGAAACTCGGAATTTGCGAGTCTTACGCTGTTTATTTAATCGAAGTTGTTTTCTCACGTTAACACCGCACGATTATAAAAGTATTTTATCGAAACAGTCAAAAACTAGCGAACTATGCAAACATTTGAAACCTTCACGCTACGCTTTTGACCAACCAAAACGACAGGCTTGATTATTTCTTACCGGCCGCTTTGCTCTCCTTACGACGAATGACCTCGCCCTCGTATTTAATACCTTTGCCCAAGTAAGGCTCGGCTTTTCTGATAGCGCGCACTTCAGCGGCAAACTGACCGACAAGTTGTTTGTCGCATCCGCTAATATGAACGTGCAGTTGATCGGGGCACTTAACCGTAAGTCCTGCGGGAATTTCTTTGTGGACTTCGTTGGCAAACCCGACGCGAACCTGAAGGACGTTTCCTTGAACGGCGGCTAAATAACCGGTTCCAAAGATTTCCAACTTTTTCTCGTAACCTTGCGTCACGCCGACGACCATATTTTGAACGAGCGCGCGGGTAAGTCCGTGCATAGCGTTCGAAACGCGCGTGTCTTCAGTTTGCTCGACGATCAAAGCCTTGTCTTCGGCGACGTACTTGACGCTTACTTGCGGACAAAAGTTAAATTTCAACTCGCCCTTGGGACCTTTGACCGAAACTTCGCGGTCGACGATCTCGACGGAAACCCCGTCGGGAACCGCTACTGGTTTCTTTCCAATTCTTGACATATCGTTACCTTGATGCTGAAACGTGTTAGCTTTTAATTCGCAATCTTTATTCCAGACGTGAGCGCGCCTATTCTCAATCAAACGTGAAAACGTCAAATTCCCCGTTATAGAATCGGCGCATCGACGCGCTTACCGCCCCTCGCCCCTAAAACATCCTCGCCATCGTCGTCTTACGAGCCATCGCCGTCTTACGACCTATGGGACTATCAACATTGTTCGGAACCGGGCGCGTCTTACGAAACGCGCGATATATCACGATCGACGCAACCTCGCTCGCCTAAACGGCGGCGCGTCGCGCGCAACGTGTTCTTGTGAGTTTATATTATTTTAGCAAATCGTCAACCGCCGCGCGCCGTTTATTTTCAAAAAGACGCGCGATCGATTTCGATCAAACATAGAAATCACCAAATTTCGCAAAGAACTTCGCCGCCGACGTTTTGCGCTCTGGCTTCGCGGTCGCTAACGACGCCCTTGTTGGTGCTGAGTATGCTAATTCCAAGTCCGTTGAGGACGGGTCGAAGATCCTTGGGTCCGCAATAGCAACGACGACCGGGCTTGCTGATCTTACGAATCGATTGGATAACGCGTTCGCCGCTAGTGCTATATTTCAGTTGAATACGAATAAGATTGAAAGGCGAGCCTTCAACAACTTGGTATCCCCAAATGTAACCCTCGCGTTTAAGAACGTCGACGACGCCGAGCTTCAGTTTCGAAAAGGGAACGTCCAATGTTTCGTGTTCGACTTTAATAGCGTTGCGGATACGAGTCAACATATCGGCAATGGGATCCGTCATCATTTTCAAGTTCTCCTTTAATTACCAACTCGCTTTTTGAACGCCGGGAATAAGCCCTTGGTTCGCCAATTCGCGGAAACAAATTCGGCAAAGACCAAACTTACGATATACCGCGCGCGGACGACCGCAGATTTTGCAACGATTCTCGCGTCGAGTGCTGAATTTCGGCTCCCGATTCGCCTTATTGATTTTTGCTTTACTAGCCATTGTTATCGATTACCTTATCTCAGCTCTTAGCGTTCTTTACCAGTTTTAAAAGGCATGCCAAATTCGCGGAGCAACTCTCGAGCGTCGTCGTCGCTATCAACGTTGGTTACGAACGTGATGTTCATACCTTGGCTCTTAGTATACTTATCCGGATTAAGCTCGGGGAAAACCAATTGTTCGGCAAGTCCCAAGTTATAATTGCCGCGCTTGTCAAAGCTGTTCGGATTCAAACCGCGGAAGTCGCGAACACGCGGTAGAACGATCGAGATCAGACGATCCATAAATTCGTACATTCTCGCGCCGCGCAAAGTGACCTTGCAACCGATGTTCATACCTTCGCGAAGACGAAAACCGGCGATCGAACGACGAGCAACGGTAACGATCGGCTTCTGACCGGTAATTTGGGTCAAAACGTCGAGCGCTTCCTCCAAGTATTTCTTGTCTTGAATCGCGCTTCCGACGCCCATATTCACCACGATCTTTTCCAACTTCGGAACGGAGTGAATATTCGTCTTGCCCAGTTTCTTTTCCAAACTGGAAATTATTTGCGTGTTATATTTTTCTAAAAGTCTAGGCGTCATGACGGTCTACCTGCATTAACTTTTCTTGGTGAACTGAGCTTCAACGACGACGGCGCCGCACTTCTTGCAAACACGTTGCTTTTTGCCGTTCTCGTCAAATTGATAACCGACGCGCGTAGGTTTTCCACAGGTCGGGCAAACGAACATAACTTTCCCGACTGGAACCGGCGTCATCTTGGAGAGACGACCGCCTTGCATATTCTTTTGCGAACGACGAACGTGTCGTTTCACTTCGTTAACGCCCTCGACCGTAACCTTGCCGGCTTTAAGATCGACGGACATAACTTTGCCTTGTTTGCCTCGATCCTTACCGGAGAGGACGACGACTTTGTCGTTAGTTTTGATACGCATATCAGACCACCTCGCTCGCAAGACTGACAATCTTCATAAAACCAAGATCGCGGAGTTCGCGACCGACGGCGCCAAAAATACGAGTTCCTCGAGGGTTCTTATCGTTGTCGACCAGGACGACCGCGTTCGTATCAAAACGAATATAACTGCCGTCTTCGCGACGCGTGGGCTGTTTCGTTCGAACGATGACCGCCTTCACGACTTGCCCTTTTTTGATTTGGCTGCCAGGAATGACCGATTTTACGGAACAAACAATAATATCGCCGAGTTTTGCGGTTCGACGGTGGGTGCCGCCCAACACTTTAATGCACTGCAATTCTTTAGCGCCCGTGTTGTCAGCGGAGTCCAAACGAGTCTGCATCTGAATCATGGTTCTTACTCGCTTCCACTTAATGGTGTTATTCTTACGTTATTCGTCGCGTTTCATAAAAATCCGCGACTCTCGACGTCTTAAAATCAGCCGCCGATCTTCTCCGCTTTTTTGACGATACTAACCAGCGTCCAGCGCTTCAGTTTCGAAGTAGGACGGCTTTCTTCAATCTCCACTACGTCGCCGCAGGAGGATTCGTCGTTCTCGTCGTGAACGTAGCAGACGGTTCGAGTACGAACGTATTTCCCATATTTGGGGTACTTCTTGATACGCGGAATCTCGACTCTTCGAGTTTTCTTCATTTTGTCGGTCTTGACGACGCCGACCAACTTCATCTTAGGCATTTATATCCTCGCTATGAAAGCGTCTCTAGGTCGCGGCAAGGCGAACTTCGAAGTCTTTCTTAACCGTTGATTTCGTTATTGATAGTTTTGATTTGAGCGATAATTTTCTTCGCTTTGCCGACTTCGCTAGGAGAATCCAAGCGTTCCATACGAGCTTGAACGCGAAGTTTAAACAACTTGTCGACCGTTTCCTTGAGCAAGCTGTCGCGTTGCTCTGCGCTCATTTCTCTAATCTCTTTAGCCTTCATATTACTCTCAACTTTTCCGAACCCTCGCGTTTCTTCAAACGCGCTTGGGCGTTATTCGTTGCAACTTTAAACCGGGTCGAGTCGCCGTCTAACGACGACCCGACAAATCTTTTGTCGTCAAATCGCCTTTCGACGGATCAGACGGCACTTAACCGGCATCTTGTGAGCCAAACGATTAAAGCAGAGTTTCGCGGTTTCTTCCGGTACGCCGCCAACTTCATACATAATCGTGCCGGGATGAACGACCGCAGCCCAATACTCGGGTTCGCCCTTGCCTTTACCCATACGAGTTTCAAGCGGAATAGACGTGATCGACTTGTGAGGGAAGACGCGAATATACAACTTGCCTTCGGTACGGAGGTACTGTTGGGCGGCGATACGACCGGCTTCAAGGGTGGCGGCGCTAATCCAACCGCCTTCGAGGGTCTGGAGACCGTAATCGCCAAAACTCACCGCTTGACCGCGAGTGGCGTTACCTCTTATACGCCCTCTTTGTATTTTTCGATGCTTGACTCTTTTCGGCATTCTGGCCATTGTTATCGTCCTCGCTATATTCGCCTTGATTTATCCAAACTTGAATTCCAATATGACCTTGCGCGATCTTTGCTTCGTTGAAGCCGTAATCGATCTTTGCGCGCAACGTCGAAAGAGGAATGGAACCAACCTGTTGTTTTTCGCAACGCGCCATTTCAGCGCCGCCCAAACGACCGGAAAGTTGAATTTTAATACCCTTGGCGCCCTTTTCCATCGCCTTAGCCATCGCGTGTTTCATAACGCGACGGAAACTAGCGCGCTTAACAAGTTGATCGCCAATGTCTTCCGCGACAAGTTGCGCGATCAATTCAGGGTTCTTTTCTTCTTCAATCTTGAGATTGACGCGACGACCGGTAAGATTTTGAAGCTCCGCTTGGAGTTCCTCGATCTTTTCGCCCTTGCGTCCAATCAAGAGCCCAGGGCGAGCCGTTGTAACGATAATGCGAACCTCGTCGCGAGTTCGTTCGATCTCAATCTTAGCGACGCCGGGAAAACTCAATTCGCCCTTGCGTTCAGGATCGTTTTCCTTGTGCTTTTTAATGTAGTCGCGAATTTTTTTATCTTCGACGAGAAGGGTTGAAAACTCCTTTTTAGGAGCATACCAACGGCTTTTCCAACCTTCCATAACGCCTACTCGAAACGCGACGGGATTTACTTTTTGACCCATAACTTAGCGTTGTCCTTTATATCAAGGCGACTTGTTAAATCTATTTTAATAAATTTATAAAAAGTCGCGCCCGTGTGTTTGGTAGTGTTCGTTACTCTAAGACGACGTGGATGTGGCTTGATCGAATCTTAATGACCGAGGAAACGCCACGTGATCCGGCTCTCCAACGACGTTGCATCGGACCGCCGTCGACTCTCGCTTCTACGACGCGAAGGTCGTCGATCGAAGGAGCGCGCAGGTCTTCCGCGTTGTGCATCGCGCTTTTCAGCACTTTTTCCAACATTCGCGCGCCGCGGTTAGGGTAACAGGAGAGGAGCGTCATAGCTTCGTCCGCATATTTGCCGCGAATAAGGTTGGCAAAAAGACGAACTTTTTGAGCGCTGATCGTCGCAAATTTATGGACGGCGCGATATTGAGGAACGACGTCTTCTTTTTTATCTTCTTGCATATTAGCCGCCTACTGGTATTACTTGCCTTTACCGCCGTGTCCGCGGAAAATTCTCGTCAAAGAAAACTCGCCAAGTTTGTGACCGACCATTTCCTCGGTAACAAACACTTTGAGGAACGCCTTGCCGTTGTGAACGAGGAACGTATGTCCGACAAATTCGGGCACGATCGTACAAGCTCTCGCCCAGGTCTTAACCGGCTCTTTTTTGCCTTGTTGATCAAGCTTTTCGATCTTAGCGAAAAGTTTTTCATCAACGAACGGACCCTTTTTAATCGATCTACTCATTTTTATCCGTTGAAGTTTTCAGGTTATATTGTGGTGAAAACTGTATCGCGACCTGATTAAACGCAATCGCGACGTACAAACCGTTTCGCTATTTTCAGGAAAGTTTTAACAAACCGTAACGAACGCTACGACGACGACGAATAATCGCCTTGTTCGAAGGCTTCTTGTGCTTACGCGTCGACGTGCCTTTGGTCGGCTTTCCAGTCGGGGAGACGGGATGTCGACCGCCCTTGGTACGACCTTCGCCGCCGCCGTGCGGGTGGTCGATCGGGTTCATTGCGGTACCGCGAACATAGGGACGACGACCAAGCCAACGAACTCGCCCGGCTTTGCCGAGAACAATGTTCATTTGCTCGCCGTTTCCAACGACGCCAATGACGGCGCGACAGGAACTCGGAACACGTCTAATTTCACCGCTTGGCAACGTGATCTGCGCCCAATTTTCTTCACGAGCGACGAGAACCGCTTTCGTTCCGGCGCTACGGCACATACAGCCGCCGCGTCCAGGTCGAATCTCAACGTTGTGAATTTCGGAACCGAGAGGAATCTTGCTCAAAGGCAAGCAGTTTCCAACGGTAGGCGCGGCTTCGGCGCCACTGACGACCTTCATACCGACCGTCAAACCTTCGGGCGCGATAATATATCGCTTAACGCCGTCTTCGTAAACGAGCAAGGCAATACGCGCGGTTCTGTTCGGATCATATTGGATCGAATCGACTTGAGCGACCATCCCGTCTTTATTACGTCGAATATCGATCAAACGAATATGGCGTTTATGTCCGCCGCCTCGGTGGCGAACAGTGATGACGCCTTGGTTGTTACGACCGCTACAACGCTTCTTAGGACGAAGCAAACTTTTCTCCGGCTTCGCGCCCTTCGTGAGTTCGGCAAAATCGCTGACGCTCATATTTCGCCGACCCGCGTTATTGGATTTATAACGTCGAATACCCATTTTTCTATCTCGCTATGCTTCTTTAGATTATATTCGATGAATTCGCAAGTTATCAATAAATATCGAGACGATATTCGTCGTCCAACGTGATCATCGCTTTTTTCCACGATCTCGTTACGCCGACGCCCTTTCGCGTTCGGCGTTTCTTACCCTTGCGATTTTGAGTGTTCACCGCGACGACTTTCACGTCGTAAAGAGCTTCGATCGCCTCTTTGACGTCGAACTTAGACGCGAGTTTGTGAACTTCGAACGTATACGTGTTTTTCGCCGACGAAGTGCGGTACGCTTTTTCCGTTACGATCGGGCGAATGATAACCTGATAGGGCTCGAGCATGAGTCTCGTATCGGTAACGTCTTTGCATTGAGGCATTTTAATTATCCTTATACTCTGTTTATTTCACTCACATACGACAAACGCGAAAACGTTCAGCCTTCAACGCTCGTTTTAACGCGAGTTTCAATAAACTGATCCATCGCCGATTTCGTAACTAGGAGACGCTTAGGTCGAAGAATTTCATAGGCGTTCAAATCAGAGACGGGCATAATTTTTGCCATCGGGATATTTCGAACGCTCAAATACGAGTTTTTATCGTATTTGTCAACGACGACAAGGACGGTTTTGTCCATAGAAAGATTCGCGAGAATCGCGGCGGCGTCCTTTGTTTTTGGGGCTTGGAAGTCAAACGCGTTGATCAAGGTAACGAACTCGGCCCGAACTTTTTCAGCCATAGCCATACGCGTGGCGTTTTTCAACGCTTTACGAGGCAATCGGTACGACCAATCTTTCGGAGCCTTGGCAAAAATATGCCCGCCGCCTCGACGAATACCGCTGCGCTTATGACCGGCGCGCGCGTTGCCCGTGCCCTTTTGGCGATACATCTTTTTACGCGAGCCGGAAACTTCGGATCGAGTCTTCGATTTAGCGGAACCTTGTCGAAGGTTCGTCTGATACATAACGACGGCGTCGTGCAACAACTGCTTGCTCACTTTAGGCGCAAGCGCTTCGAGATCGATCTCGTAATCTCCCACTTTGGCGCCGGTCTTGTCGTAAATCGGTAAATTTGTCATTTTACTGTCAATATGCTTATGTTTGATTGTTATCTAAACGAACGCTACGACCCGACGCTCAGGCAAGTCGCCACTTGTTATGTTTCGGAGCAGGCAATTTGTTGGTCGGTCGAACGGTGACGAACGCGCCGGTAGGACCGGGAACCGCGCCGCGAATAACAAGCAAATTATTTTCTTTATCGATAACGACAACTTTTTGATTACGAACGGTGCATTTTGCGTTTCCGTAATGCCCTGCCATTCGTTTGCCTTTCAGCGTTCTGCTCGGATAAGAACTACAGCCCGTGCCGCCAAGGTGTCGGTGGCATTTCTTGACGCCGTGGGTGGCGCGTTGACCGCTGAAATTATGACGTTTCATAACGCCCGCCGTGCCGCGTCCTTTGCTGTTGGCGGTGACGTCGACGGCAAAAACGTCGTTAAAGACCTCGACGTCGTAAACGGCGCCGACTTCGAAACCTTCAACCGGCATACGAAATTCGCGAACGAATCTCTTCGGTTCGCAACCGGCTTTTTTGGAAAGCTCGGCGCCGGAGGCGGCGGCGGCTTTTTGGCGTTTACTATCGATATTCGCGACGTGTCCTCGCTCGCTTCTTCTGGCAAGACGACGAGGCTTGTCTTTATAACCAAGTTGAACGGCTTCATATCCGTCGCGTTCAAGCGTCTTCACTTGAAGAACGCAACAAGGACCAGCCTGAATAACCGTTACAGGAATCACTTCTCCCTGCTCGGTGTACAGTTGGCTCATACCGATCTTTTGTCCGAGTAACCCGATACCCATATCTATTTTATCCTTCTTGCCTTTTCAGACAGATTTTTAACGTCGCATTGCGACCCGTTTTTTTCGTGAAGGTCGATACGACACGTCAATATCCTACGATCAACGCGCGCCGGTAGCCTTAATCTTGACGTCGACGCCAGCGGGCAGACTTAACTTGTTAAGAGCGTCGATCGTTTTAGCGGTGGCTTGAACAATATCGATAACGCGTTTGTGCGTACGAATTTCGAATTGCTGACGGGCTTTCTTGTCAACGTGAGGGCTGGAAAGGACGGTATATTCTTCGATACGAGTCGGAAGAGGGATCGGACCTCGAACAATGGAGCCGGTTCTCTTAGCGGCGTCGACAATTTCCAAAGCGCTTTGATCAAGAGTGGCGTGATCGTACGCTTCCATTCTAATTCTGATAATATCGTTTCCAGAAGTAGACACTTTTTACTCCGTACTTTCCTATCCTAGTTGACAAATATCCCAGCGTGCCGACGTCTCTTCATACTCGCTTTAAAAGACGTTCCGCGCTTTAAAATTCTTGGGGCGCGGCATTCCGCCTGCCCGTAAGAAGCGTTAAATCAAATCGTCGCTTAACAGTCGCCGACTTTCGATCTACCCGTAACCGAACGAGGATCCAAACGATTACAAAGACCGTCGACGCCAAAATCATATCGCGAAAGTTCGCAACCGTCGCGAGGCTCTTCAAACGAGCGATTTGGCTAGCGCATTTACAATCCAAGATATGTAAGCGGCGCCTATCGACGCTCTTTGTCGTCGGTAATTTGCAAGCTCGATTATTTTAACAGACAAAAGATTATTGTAAAGAGGTCTTTTTTAAGACTATTCAAATTTTATACAAGATTTAATCTAATATTAAGATTTTATAGTTACGTCAAAAACGCGGATTGTTTCCAAAACAACAAATATCCGTTCTGACCATACTTAGAAACAACCTACTTCTCTAGTCGTTTAACAATTTGACGATTTCTTCGTATATTTCTTTGGGCTCAACCATTCTTCCTTCGCCAGATTCTCCGCAACTCAGACGTCCTTCTACGGGACCTATTGTTTTTACTCCGTCTTCCACTACTCGCGCGACGTTTCTTTGTACCGCCGACTTGTTCCACATCACGGAATTCATAGCGGGCGCCATCAACATTTTACCGTCAAAGGCAAGTATTGTGGAACTCATTAAATCATCAGCGATTCCCGCCGCCGCTTTGGCCAAAATATTAGCCGTCGCGGGAGCGACGCAAAAAATTTCTGCTTGTCGCGCCAGTTCAATATGCGGATGAACCATTCTAGCTTCCCACATATCGACGGCGACAGGTCGTCTAGTCAACGCTTCGAACGTTTTCGGGGCGACCAGTTTCGTCGCGTTTTCAGTCATAAGGACGGTTGTTTCGGCGCCCGACTTGACAAGCATACTTGCTAGAGACGCAATTTTGTAGGCGGCGATCCCTCCGCATACGCCCAGCAAAATCTTGCGTCCCTTTAAATCGGTCAACTCAAAATCTTTCGCTTTTTCCATATCAAACGAAATCGCCTGATCGAACTTCAAATTGCGGTTCAAACGGAGCGTCAAGTCGAGGTTCCGGCGTTATCGCAGGAACGGGCGGAACGTCGGTCATTGGGAGCGGTTCTTGAATGTTTTCCACAAGCTCGCCGTCCATATTTAGATAAATTTTGTCTTCCAAAATTTCTTGAACGACAATCTGCAACTTGTCTTTTTTATCCGCAGCGTCGACGTAAGGAGCGGATCCCCTATTTAAAACGACTAAACGTTTTTGAATCAACGAAGACAATCGAAAGCGCCCTCCGACCTTTTCGACCAACTTTTCTTCTTTGAGTTCTTCGATCATTGCAACTTCTCCATAAACGTTGCGCAACGCCCGCTCTATCGAAAAATGGGACGATCGCGCGATCATATTTTCGAACGCTTGAACTCGTCGTCGTTCTATTTAACGAACTCTATCGATTCACGTCCTTCGCTTGTTTTAAAATGTTGACAATTTCGGCAAAAGCGAGGTCTAAATCGTCGTTGACGATACGGAAATTATAAAAAGCTCCGGCGTCGATTTCCTCTTGCGCTTGCGCAACCCGTTTATCGATCTCTTCGACCGCCTCCGTGCCGCGTTTCAGTAATCTTGTTCGCAAGTCTTCAACACTCGGCGGCGCAATAAAAAAAGTTTGCGCATAGGGAATCTGTTCAACAATTTTTTTTGCGCCTTTGACGTCTATTTCTAGGACGACCCAGTTCCCCGCTTCGACGCCTTCTTGCACAGTTTGCCGCAAGGTTCCGTACCAAGCGCCTCCGGCGTAGACTTCAAAAGACTCGAGAAATTCGCCTCTTTCACGTCTTGCAAGAAAATCCTCTCGGCTTAAAAACCAATAATGAACGCCGTTCTTTTCTCCGACTCGAGGCTTTCTGGTAGTCGCCGAAACGCTTGAAATCAAGGGAAAGTCCGTTTCTGCAAAGAGCCTCTTGAGAAGAGTTCCTTTGCCGACTCCCGACGGACCTGAAAAAATTAAAACGCGCCCTTTTGCAGTTTCGGTCATTATTTTTCTCGTTTTTTTCACGCTTTCGTAAACGCGTTCAATTCGTAATCGAATAGTTCATTCGACGTTTTGAATCATTTCACGCACGCGTTCAACCGTCGACTTCATTTCGACGACGCGCTGGAGGACTTCGGGCGAACTCGCTTTGGATCCGATAGTATTCGCTTCTCGATTCATCTCCTGCGTGATAAAATCAAGTTTTTTACCGCACGCAGTCGCGCCGTTCATCGTCTCTTCGAACTGAGCAAGGTGGGAATAAAATCGCGCGATTTCTTCGGAAACGTCGACGCGATCCGTATAGACGGCGACCTCGCGAATCAAGTCGGCTGGATTCAAAACCGCTCCGTTCTCGGCTAAAATTTTCGACACGCGTTCAGTCAAACGGATTCTATAATTTTCCACTTCAAGAGGAGCAAGCCGTTTAATTTCGCCGATAAGTTCTTGCAACTGAACAAGATTTTCCTTAAGATACGTCGCGGTCGCGGCGCCCTCGACGCGGCGCATCGTCTGCATTTTCTCTAACGCGTCGACGGCGCATCTCTGAATCGAAGGCCAAAGGGATTCGGCGATATCTTCCCTGACGGCGTTTGACTTATCGCAAACGACGCCGGGCAATTTTAAAAAATCGGCAAACGAGCCTAGGCGGTCGAATCGCGCAAAATCAGGATTTTCTTTTGCAAATCTATTCGCCTCGGCAAGATACTTTTTCAACGCGCCAAAATCCAATTCAATGGAATTTTCATTTGCTTCACGTTCCAATTTCAACGTAAAATTGACGGAACCTCGTTCTATGTTCTTGCGAAGCAACTCGTCAATTCGCGGTTCCAACGCGGCGAATCCTTCGGGCGTTTTAATCGACGTCTTGAGGTATCGATTGTTGACGGTCTTGATTTCGGAAGAAATGAGAAAGCCGTTTTCGCGCGATGAAGCCGCGCCAAATCCAGTCATACTCAGCAACATTGCAATTCCTTTCCCCTTACGGTAAACCGTCAAATAGAATTTTAGAATCCGTAAACGTCCCAACGACGCAAGCCGACGACGAGTCCGTTTCAAGCGACAAAGGGCGCCGTTTCCCAACGCCGCCCTTCACAGCACGCTCAAATCAACCCAAAACGCCGACGTCCAAAT
>JAZRWW010000102.1:0-13630 GCA_045599865.1 Thermoguttaceae bacterium | reverse complement strand
GGCCCCATCGTTTAGTCGGTTAGGACACGGCCCTTTCAAGGCCGTAATATGGGTTCGAGTCCCATTGGGGTCATTGCAAAAAACCGCTCTTGCGATTCGTCGTTAGAGCGGTTTTTTTGTTGCGCGCTCAGCGTTCGTTTGAAGCCGTGTTCGTTTGACGCCGTTTGACGCGCGTTCTGTTTTCTTTATCTCCAACAAGTAGTCGAGGCGCGCAAAATGGTTCAAGACAAGCAAAAAAAAGATTTCCATCAGACGACGTTTAACGACGGACTTCTCGACGATATGCGAAGTCTCATTTCCTTGGCGATTCGCGAAGACTCGGGTAGCGAAGGCGACATAACCAGCTTGGCGCTCGTTCCGAACGACGCGCCCGGTCGCGCCGCGATCGTCGCGCGAGAAAAGGGCGTCGTCGCCGGTCTGGTCTTCGCGCAAGAACTCCTGCGTATGATCGACAAGAATCTCGTTTGGGAAGGCGAGGTCGAAGACGGCGCGCAAGTGGAAAAAGGCGCGCGACTTGGCGTCGTTTTCGGTCCGACTCTTTCGATGTTGACGGCGGAGCGGCTTTTACTGAACTTAGTCGGTCGTCTCTCCGGCGTTGCGTCTCAAACGCGCAAATACGTCGAAGCGATCAAAGGAACGACGGCGCATATCTACGACACGCGCAAGACGACGCTCGGCTGGCGTCGACTTGAAAAATACGCGGTGCGTTGCGGAGGCGGACGCAATCATCGCTCGGGTCTTTACGACGCGATTTTGATCAAAGACAATCACCTAGCGTTTGGCGGAATCTCTGATTTCGGACCGGCGGAAGCGGTTCGACGCGCCAGAAAATATCTTGAAACGCGTTTCGCCGACCGCGCCGAACTTCCGATGTTGGAAATCGAGGTCGATTCGCTAGACCAACTGGCGCAAGTACTCCCGGAAAATCCCGACGTCGTTTTGCTAGACAATATGTCCCCGGAAACGATGCGTCAAGCGGTCAAAATGCGGGACGATTCGGGCGCGACGTGCGAACTCGAGGCGTCGGGCGGCATTAACCTCGACACGGCGCGCGCCAAGGCGGAATCGGGCGTCGAGCGCGTCAGCGTCGGCGCGTTGACGCATTCCGCCAAAACGTTCGACGTCGGACTCGACTGGATTTAATCGCGCTCTTCAAACGTTTTTTCAAAATAAGCGAAGAATCGAGGCAGACGCGCCGCTACGCGCGCCTGTTTGGAAAAGAACGCGGCGTCGAATTCGTCGTTCGAATCGAAATAAAGCTCGACGTCGACTCCCGCGTTTGCGCGTCCTCGCGTTTTCATACGTTTCGGAACAAGACCGTTTTCCGCGCCTTCCAGATTCAACGTAAAATCGTTTTTTTCGAACCAAGCGCGATGCGAATCGAACGCGTCAAGCGCGGCGTCGTAATCTATTCTAAAAGAAACGAGAAGGTCGCCGCGTTCCGTCCGCGTTCCCGTCGCGTCCTTGATCGTCAACGCGCCCGATCGAATCCTTCCCGTCGTCGTCGATCCGACCTCGATTTCCAGCGTTCGCGCGTCGATTCCGACCAGCGTTTCAAAAGACAAAGACCTCGAAGCTCGGCTATTTTCCGCTTCGTCTCCTTCGACGCGTTCCAACGTCGTCTCTATTTCCAACGACGCAACGTCCCGTTCGGGCAGGAGTTCCGGCGACGAAAAGCGCGAAACCGGGCGCCAAACGCTTCCGTCCGTCTCGTCCCGCCAAAACAACGCGTCAAACTTCGGAACGAAATACACGATTCGCGAAGTCGCGTCCCATTCGACCCGAAGGACGAGCCGACGCGTTAGACCTCCTTCGTCGTCGCTTTTTGGCGCCCCGACGTTCCATTCAGTCTTGAACGAATCGTAAGTCTTTTGCGCCGCGTTTTGTCGCCAACGCGCTTCCGCAAGTTCAAAGCGTTGACGCGCCTCCGCAGAAATCTGCCCGTCGGTCAAAAATTCGCGATTTTTCCAAATCGGCTCGAAATCGACAAATTTTTTTGTCAATTCGTCCTCGGCATAGTCGCGTTCCGTCAGCCAAGGAGAATCGCAACGCCAAAGAATCTCGAAAAAGGCGTCTTCAAGTTCCGAGCCGACGCACCAAAGCGCGCAGACAAAGACAAAGATAAAGACCCAAACGCAACTTGCGACAAGTCGAAAGACTAACGACGAAACGCGCTTCATTCTCTTGGCTTTCTAGGACGGAGCTTCGTCGCGAACTCTTCGCCGACAAATTTTTCAAAAGCGCGAAGCGTCGACGCTTGACAAGTCGACAATACGACCTGATAGCCTTCGTCGGCAAAATTCTTCAGCGCTTTGATCAGTCTCTCGACGCGCTCGTGAGAAGAGGAAAGAAGAACGTCGTCCGCCCAAATCGGCAACGGCTCCGCCTGTCGACAGTATTGTCGAATATGCGCCAAACGCAACGCCAAATAGAGTTGATCGCGAGCGCCCGAACTCAGTTGTCCGGCAGTCTTCAGCGAGCCGCCGCGTTCGAAAACGCGAAAACCAAGCCCTTCTTTCTCAGCTTTGGCGCCTCGTCCGACCTTGCCGGTCGGCTCGATTTCTTCGATCGACACGTAGCGTCCAGAAGTGACGCCTTTAAACAACTCGCGCGCGTACCCAAGAATTTCGGGTATCTTCTCTTCTTTACAGATTCGGAGCGACTCTTCCAGCGCGCGACGCGCAAAGAGGGTCGGAACGTAAACGTTGATCGCTTCGCGTAACGCGCTCAACGCTTCTTGGTAGCGACAGTGAAGCGCCGCGGGATCGCCTTCGTTTTCCAATGTTTTAACCGCGCCGTCTAATTCGCCCCATTTGCGGGAATTTTCTTCATGTTCTTGGTCAAGTTTAGCGACTTCGGACGCAAAACGCGCGCAGTTATTTTTAACCGTCGCCGAATCGACGTTCGTCAACTCTTCAAAATCGCGTCTAAACTCATCGTCGTTCTTAACGCCCAGTTTTTCGCGCAAGATTCTCGACTCTTGTTTGAGCCGACTGGTCAAGTCGCGATAAGTTTTAGCGTCTTCTCGAAAAGAAGCGAATTCTTCGCGCGCGACGTCCGCGTTCTTGGCAATTTCCGCCAATTTCGCGTCGACTAATTCTCTCGTTTCACGTTTCGTTTTCAAATCTTTGCTTTTAGCGGCAAGCAAATTATTTGCGGCGTTAAAGTCCTCTTCGATTCGTTTTGCCGAGGTCAAGCGACGTTCCCAACTAGCGACGTAATCCTCGGCGCGTTCGTAAACGAGCGTCTCTTGAAGTTTGACTCTCAACGCGTCGACTCGAGCTTCAAAATCCTTGATTCGTTTCTTCTCGTCTTGGATTTTTTCGCATTGTTCGTCGCATTTGTCGTATTTTGCTTGCCACGCGCGCAACTGTCGCAACGTCTCGTTCGATCGCGCGCAAGGCTTCTTCGTCGCGGCGTCGTATTCGTAACCGCGACGTCGACAAAAATCGTCGAGTCGCGACTCCAAAATTTTTCGCGCCTCGAGCGTTTGCGTCAACAAGCGTTCGTTAGCCGCGATTCTTTGTTCCGTCGCTACTATTTCGTCGCGTTGCGCTTTGATTTTTCCCAAGATTTCGCGATACGCTTCAAAGCGTCTCTTAGCGTTTTTCAACGTCTTTTCGACGACGCGAACCGCATTGTCGAGCGAATCGATCTCAAACGCTTCCGACTCGTCCCAACAGGAAGCGACGTCGAACGCCTCGCGCAACCGTTCGACGACGTCGTTTCTATCGGCGTCCCAAGCCGCGCTTTTTCGCAATATCTCCGCGCGTTCGTCGCGCCAACTCTTCCACTGGTTAAGCCATTCGCGCCCGGCGTTTATCGAAAGCGCGACGCAACGTCCAAGTCCGACGCGATTCCAAAGTTCGTTCGCGCGATTTTGCAACGATTCGCGCTTGGCTAATCGCCGATTCAGTTCTTCGTCGACGCTCGTTTTTTGGTCGAACGTTTCGCGATATTTTCGGCGTTGTTCTTCCAATTTTCCCGAAAGTTCCGCGCGTTCGTATCGACGATCCGCCAATTCGTCGACTTCGCGCGTAAGACGTTCCAACGCGTCGACGTTTCTTTCCAGTTCCCAAGGTTCAAAATTCTTTCGGACCGACAAGTCGTTTTTAAACGATCCCCAAAGGACGCGCCGTTCTTCGCGTCGTTTGCTCAACTCGTCGAAGGAAACGACGTCGCTTGGAACGCTCTGAATTTCCGACGCAAGCGCGGCTAATTCTTTGCCGAGACGCTCCGAATCTTTTTGTAATCCGACGATTTCCTCCGTCGTCGTCGCGTCCTCGTTTTCAATGGCGCCGAATTCCGCGTCGAGCGGCGCCGCGACGTTCTCGGCGCCGAAAGACCGAACGACTTCTTGAAATTCTTCGTCGTCGACGTCGGTTCCGCAAACGCGAACGACAAGCGCGCGCGAAGTTTCGTCGTTAGAACGACGCAAGTCGTCAAGTTCCCTTCTCCTCTCCTCCAGATTCGCGACGTCCTTCTTTAAAACCGCAAAATTCGCGTCGATTTCCTCAAGTTCTCTAGCGCCTTCCTCGCGCGTTTCCTCTCCGAATTCTTCAACGAAGTCCCGACGCGCGCTTTCTTCGTCCTGCGTTCTGCGCCCCAAATCAAGGCGCGCGTCGCCGATTTTTCGGTTTAATTCGTCGATTTTCCCTTCAAGTCGTTCTTCGTCGTCCGCCAAGTCGTCTATCTCGTCGAAAACGCTTGCAAGAATCGGCGCGCGTCGCAATTTAATCGTCTCGTCGACTTTCTCGTCCGTAAGATCGGATTTCAAAAACCCAAGCGTTTGCAACTCGTCAAGCAAAAGTTTTTTATCGCGCGTCAAGTCGCGTTCGAGCTTCGGCAAATCGTCGCGCGTCTTGGCAATTAATTCGACTTGTTTGCTTAGTTCGACAATTTGCGCGTCGTACTCGACGATCGAAGAGCGCGACGCTTCAAGTCGTCGTACTTCTTCTTCAAGCGTCTTCGTCTCGCTTTCCAGACCGGGCAAATCGTCGTCCAAGTCGTCGCGACGTTGCTTCAAACGCGCGTAGGCGTCCTCTTGCGTTTCGTCGAAAGACGACAGTCTTTCTTTCGCGAAACGCGTTTGCGCTAAAAACGCGTCGTAGGAGACTTGACGCGCGCAAAACGCCTCGAAAACCTCGCGCGCGTCGTCAAGCGTTTGCCAACGTCGCAAATTCCCGCGCGCTTCCTCGCAACGCGTTTTCAATTCGGCGACGCGCGTCGCCGCTTTGTCTCGTTCGTCGAGCGCTTTTTTGTACGCGCTCGTCCCGAACTCGGCGGAGCGCGCCGCTTTCGCCTCTTGGAGACGTTTGATCGCTTCGTTGATCGTCTTTCGTTGACCGCGTGGAAGAAAAAGGTCTTCGCAACGCTTTGAAGTCGTCTTCTGCGCCCTTTCGAGTCGGTCGGCGCCGCCAAGAATCATACCGTAAACGAGACGATCAAGGCTCCCCTTGTCCAGCAACGCGCTCCCGTCGACTAAGTCTTGATAGGTAAATCCAAAATAACGCGCGAAAAGATTGCGATCCGCGCCTCCAAGAAGCGCTTGAAAAGCCTCGCGTTCCAAAACGTCGTCGACGCCCGTTTGCGGATTGCGTACCGACGCGTAAAAAACGTCTTCCGACTTCCTACCGACGCGAGACCACTTTTGCGAAACTTTGCCCGAGCGACCGTCCTTGAGTCTAAATTCGATCGAACCGCCGACGATCTCGTCGCCAAATAGCGCGTTACGATTTCCGCCGGGCAAGCCGAAAAGAACGTCGCGAATAAAATTCAACAGCGTCGACTTGCCCGCCTCGTTGCGTCCGTAAATCAGGCGAAAATTCCCTTGCGAAAAATCCAGCTCGCCCGACTTCTCTCCGTAAGAATCGACAATTATTCTATCGACGCGCATTCAAACCTCCTTGTCGAATTCTTCGATTAAAATTTCGAGCGCTTCCGCGTTCCAACGTCGCAACGTCGCGGGATCGTTAAAATCGACGCTCGCGCCGTTTTCATCGTCGCGTAATTCGGACAAACAAGCGCTTAACGCTTTTTTTAGATAGTCGAGCGCTTCGACGTCCCGATAGACGTCCCAATTTCCAAGCAACTCGCCTCGCTCCAAGGCGTCGATTTTCTCGGCGTAGTAGCGATCCTTTTCGTTAAAACGCTTCGCGACGTCGGCAAGGACGCCCGTTTCGCTCGCGTCGATCGGCTTCGCGTCCAAACGTACTTCCTCGAGAATCAACTCGGGTTTGTCGGACGCCCACTCTCCGAACAAATCGCGCAAGCGCAATTCGTCGCGCGCTTGACGCAATTCGGAACACAGTTTCGTCCGGCCGACAAGTTCGACGCGGACGGCGACTTCGCGTCCCTGCGCTTCGTCGAGCAAATTGTCGACGGCGTCGCGGAATCGTTCGCGCAACGCGTCTAAAGAATCGAGTCCGTTCAAATCGAGCGACAAACGTTTCCAGCGCAAGACGTCGCAAGGAACAAAACGAGGCGCGATCAGTTCGCCGTCGTCAATTTCCACAAGATAAAAACCTTTGACGCCCGGCTCGTTGATATGACGCGCCTGTAAAACGCCGCTATATCCGATCCAAGGATCGCGTTCTTTGATCGTTCTACGCTGATGGACGTGCCCCAGCGCCCAATAATCGTATTCTTTCTCTTCCAACGTCGCGAGATCGGTCGGCGCGTAATTGTCGAGATCGCCGTCCCGCCCGCCAAGCGCGGTATGCAACACGCCGACGTTAAAAGCGTTCGGCTCGCGTTTTGGATAATCTCGCGCGATATTCTTAGGTTCTTTTTCGTTGGCGTAACTACGCCCCGTCAACGCGACGCGCTCGCCGTCCGCGCGCGCGACGCATTGCGGAAAAGCGCTCGCAAAATCATCGGGAAAGAGGGCTCTTTCGGGCTTTTTAGACGAAAAAAACCTCGCGTTCTTAGGAAAAGAAAGATTTTTGAGAATCTTATTTTTGGCGTCGTGATTTCCCAAAACCGCGAAAACGAGAACGCCTTGTCGCTCGAGACGTTGCAACTGTCGGATCGTCCACAAGCCCGTGTTGCGATCGTCCCAAGCGCCGTCGAAAATATCGCCGGCGATCACGACGAACGCTACTTCCTTTTCGAGAGCGTAATCGACAAGAGAACTAAAGGCGTCGCGAGTCGCGCGTTGCACTTTTTCCGCAATTTTCGGATCGTTCGAACGCAGTCCCTTCATCGGCGAATCGACGTGCAAATCGGCGGCGTGTATGAATCTTAACGACATTGAAAAATCCCTTTTTCTAATCGAATCGACGTCTCGTCCAAGAGACGCGCGCGCAAAAATCCGTTATTTTTTAGCGCCAAAGGACTCGGCGTCCCCCGGAAAAGCGCCCGATTTGACGTCGGCGACGTAATCGCGGAACCCTTTGTCGATCAGTTTGTGCAAATCGCAATAGACGCGCGCGTGTTTAGGCGTCTCTTCGGGCTCTTTGTTCGCGTAATTGAACAGATCGTGAAACACAAGCACTTGACCGTCGCAACCGGCGCCCGAGCCGATTCCGATCGTCGGAACGCGTAATTTTTGCGTTACTTCCGTCGCATATTCGCGCTGGACGCACTCGAGAACGATCGCAAACGCGCCCGCCTCTTGAATAGCAAGGGCGTCTTCAAGCAACTGTTCGACGTCGCGCTGAACTTTGTATCCGCCGAGCGCTTTGACGCTCTGCGGCGCAAGACCGCAATGCCCGACGACCGGGATTCCAGCCTCGACGACCGCGCGAACGGTCGACGCGCGTTTCGCGCCCCCCTCGATTTTTACGGCGGTCGCGTCCGTCTCCTTCAAAACGCGAGCGCAGGCGCGCGCCGCCTCTTCCGCGCCAAGTTGACAATACGGAAAGGGCATGTCCGCGACGACGACCGCGCGTTTGACGGCGCGCGCGACCATCTCCGTGTGATAGATCGTTTCTTCAAGTTTGACGCCGAGCGTCGAAGAACGACCTTGTACGACCGACGCGACGCTATCCCCGACAAGAATCATATCGAGTCCGGCGGCGTCCGCCATTTGCGCGGTTGGATAGTCGTAGGCGGTCGTCATTGCAATTTTTTCGCCCGACTCTTTCATTTTAACGATCTTCAATACGGAAAGAGCGCCCGATTTATTCGCCATTTTCGCCGTTCCTTTGTAAATTGTCCAAAATATTCGCGAGCGACTCGACGAGACGCTCCGCCAATTATTGTGAAGGGCGTTTCAAAAAAAGCGATAACAAAATTTATTTTTATCGCTTATACGGGTCGACGCGGTTCTCGCGTCGGCATAAAACCGAGGTCGTCTCTCGTTTCGACAAACGTTTCGACCTCCCGACAAAGTTCGGTTATCCCAAACGCGGACTCCTTGATCGTCGCGAGTTCTTCGTCGCTTAAATACCGAGGATAATACGCGATAAAACGGAGCCAGTTCAATAGTTCAGGGTCGTTAATTCCGACGGGTCGACGGATCCAACTCAAAGGAATACGAACTAAAATATTGGTCGCGTCGTCGAAGCCAAGTTCCGCATCAAGCGCGGAATGATGCGTCCAGACGTCAAAGCATAAATCGGGAAACGACGAATCTATGGGAAAAGTCGTAAAGGAAATTCCGATTTTGCGTTTAAGCGCCGCTCCGTTTTGTTCGCCAACTTTCAGTTGCTTAACGCAAAGTTGGAAGGTAGGCATAACGATGCGCCCATAGTAACGTATCTCGAGACGAAGTCGTATTTCGACGTCGTATTCGCGTTCATCTTCATCGACGACGCGAAAGTCGAGTATCGACTCCTTTTCGTTTTTCCAGTTCTCCGGCAAAGGTTTTTTTATCGTCAACGACTTAAACTGAAACAACCCCGCCTCGCGCAGAACCGCGTTCAAAAGCCCCATAAGCGGCTTCGTCGATCGTTCGGCGGCCCAAAACGCGTAAAAAAACAAACGTTCCGAAAAATTCAAAAATTTTAGATTCAAGGCGGTCGTCCTCCTTCTATTTCGGCGCGGACAAAACTAAATTACGTCTTGCTAGGATTGTAACGCGATTTAGGCGCAAAATCAAGTCCTAGACGCAATTTCTCCAACTAAAACGACAAAATTTTGTAGCTCGCGTCGACAAGGAACGTAAAAATACTCAAAAAAAAGAACGTCCCCTTGTAAAGACGACAAAAAAGAATAAAATCATCAAACGTTCCTGACTGTTGGCGCGGTGTAACGGTCGACTTGTTCGGCGTCGCGTTCTCCGAGGGACGAGCGACGAGCGTTTCGCTCGTCGTCAAAGCGACTTTTTAAGAGACGAAAGTTTTTAAAAGACGAAAGGGCTAAAATGCCTAAGCAAAAGACTCATAAGGGAGTTGCCAAGCGCTTTCGCGTTACCGCTAACGGAAAAGTTAAACACCGACACAGCGGCACGAGCCACTTGGCTTGGCGTATGACCAGCAAGCGCGTCCGCAACCTGCGCGGAACCGATCCCGTCGCGACTTGCGAAGAAAAGAAACTGATCAAAGCGCTCGGAAAAGGCGGCTTCTGATCGACTACGCTCCGACGCAAGACCCCTTGCGTCGCATGTTCCGACGCGTTTCTTTGTCGCTAAGGAAGCGCGCGCGGTTTCTGGAAACGGGCGACAACGCCGAAATGATATTGGCGAATAATTAGTAATTAGCGCAAATGATTTCGGGGCCTAGTTTTCGTTGAATATCGATTCCGCAAGCGAACGCGTTTGAACTGCAAACCGCGCGGAACCGATAGAATATTTAATCACAAAGGATTAGTAGAGATGAGAGTTACCAAAGGCGCGGCGCGTCGTCGAGCGAAGAAACGATTGTTCAAGCGAGCGAAGGGTTTTCGCGGCGGACGCGGCAAACTGTTGCGCACCGTAAAAGAAACGGTCTTGCGAGCCGACGTGTTCGCCACGAGAGACCGTCGCGCCCGAAAACGAGATTTCCGCAAGTTGTGGATCATTCGTATCAACGCCGCCGTTCGTATGCGCGGACTCCGCTACAGTCAATTCATCAACGGCTTGAAAAAAGCCAACGTCGTGATCGACCGTAAAATGCTCGCCGAAGTCGCCGTCGCCGATAGCGTCGCGTTCGACAAGATCGTCGATTTGGCGAAAGCCGCGCTTTGATTTGATGCGTTAGGCTTGTAGTTTAGAACGACTAGAAACATAAAAGTCGGCTAGAAACATAAAAGTCGGCTAGAAACGTAAAAAGCGTCGAGAGAAGTTCTTTCGACGCTTTTTTATTTGTTCCTACTTGGAAACCTCCGCGTCTTTTTGTCGGCGCGGAGAACTTAAACGCGAATGATCGTTATTAAGCGTTATTGAATCGTAACAAAAACGCCCTCGCCCGAGGCAAGTTGGAAATCGAACCAACCTTCCTCGTTCGCTTTAATCGTCTGAGGCGCGCCGCGATACCAAGCGGTCGCCTCGGCGCCTTGCAACTTCATTCGAACGGTCGTTCCTCGATTTTCTTGTAAATCGGACATATTGACGAGCGTAAATGCGGCGCCCTTCGATTCGTCTTTCTTTTCGAAACAGCCGACGAGAAGCGGTTCGGCGCAGTCGATTTCTTTGATCGCGCTAAAATCTTTGTACTCGCCGCTCATTTTCAAGTAGGGGGTCTCTTCCGTGCAGTTGTGCGTAAACGCGCCAAGATTGCGGTATTTCACGTATTCGTCGGAAATGCGGCGCAATTCCCAGAGGACGGGTCGAGCGTCGTACCACGCGGTCGTTTGACGACTCTTCGTGTCGACAAGAGACGGGAAATCGTCCTCGTAACCGGCGTAAGTCCAGCACAAAATACAACGACAGCCAAAGGACAGCATCGAATAGCACTGCCAGCGAAATTCCGCTTCCGTCGGCGTTCGCTTACTCGAAATCCATGCGAACGTTTGAATATAGCACCAGAATTCGCGGTCGTACTCGCGGGCGACGGACGCGATCACGTTGATCGATTCGACGTAATCGGCGTAAGTCGTTTTGACGCGCCCGCTCGTCCAATTTAACGGGTAAATATCGGTGCAAATATAATTCGCGTCAAACTTCTTGCAAAAATCGGCGCAATACTTTCGGAACAAGTCGGGATCGGCGTCGTAATATTCGATCGCGGCCGCGCCCGCGCCGTATTTCAGTTGCGCCGCGTTCGCGTACATCGGGAGCAAATTGACGTAGGGCGTTTTGCCCGTCGCCTTAGCGTAAGCGTTGCATTTTTTCGCAAGTTCGTCGTAAGAATCGGAACCGGGCTCGTCGGTCACGTAACAGCCCGTATAGTTCGGATAATCGCAATACTCGCGGTCCCCTTCGCCGGGGGTTACAAAAGAGCCGTCGTTGACGCATACCTCCACGCCGTATTTGGCGCCGTCGCGCAATAATTCGACTGTCGGAATTCCGCTCATCGCCTGAAGATAGTCGAATCCGCAATCGGCGTAAGTCTTCATATATTCTTCGTCATAGTCGTCGGGTCGGAAATTGCCCCACGCGCCGATTCGAATGCGCTCGCGCTCGAAATATTCGCGAGAATAGGGCGAATCGACCGCCGTCCCAAGCGCTTGCTTCACGGCGTCCGCTATTGCTACGGCGGCCTCTTCGCGCGTCGGCAAATCGTCCTTTTCAAACGTTTCCGCAAGTTTGGCGACTTGCGCGCCGACGTCGCCGTATTCTTCCAGCGAGCGTAAAACGTTCTTAAGCTCGGACGCTTCGTCAGAATTCAATCGCGCCGTCGGCTCGAAACGATCGCCTCGAGGCGTCATCAGCCCTCGAGAGAGGACAAATCGAATCGCGCCTTCGGTCGGTCGTCCTACGGCGTCTTCATACGAATCCCTAACGACGATCGCGCGCCACTCGCCGGGCTCGCGCGCGCAAAACGTCGCGAAGCCGCGCGAGTTGAAATCGCACAAAAGCGCCGGAACGAACCCGCCTGCGATTTTGCGCGCGACGACGACGTTTTCGAGCGGGGCGTTTTGCACAAGAATTCGCGCCTCGTCGACGTTGCAAAGCAAGTAGTCGGAACGTTTATAATCGAGCGTCAACGCGCCGCCGGGTACGAAACAACGTTGCGATTCGTCGAACAAACACGCGTCTTGCGAGAAATCGGGCTCGTCGTTCGCTTCCTTCAAAAAAGCCAACCCTTCTTCTTTTGAAGGAAAGAACCCCAAACGAGAAATCGCGTAAATCGAGTTCCCGTCGCTAGGATTCGTCGGATCGAGTCGGAAGGACGTAATATTCCCTTTCCAATTCTTATGCGCAAAAGTCCGCATATCGACTACGACGTTATGCCATTCCCCGTCGGAGTCGATATTGAATTGAGAATAGCTCTTGTCCGAGAGAGTCCTCAAATTGTCGTCGTTCGTAAAAAACAATCCGCAAGCGCTAATTTCCGACTTAATCTTATAGCGCAACGCAAAAAAAGGACGCTCCGAAGCGCTAAACGATTCCTTTTCCTCCATAGGAATCGAGACGGTGCAGTCGGTTCCCGTCGAACGAATCGTCGTTAGACCAAATTCCGTAGAAATTTGCCCCTGACCGACGACCAAGCGCTTGGCTTCCGAACTGTTGTTGAACGTCCAATAGGGCGCGTCGCGCGTCTCCGCGCCAAAAATCGCGAGCGTCGACGCGTTAACGAACGCGCAAACCCCCAAACATAAGGAAATAAAAGGTCGACTTTTCATTTTTAAACTTCCTTTTTCAACACAAGGCGCCCTTTTTGCGCGCGCCGTTGAAAAAAATGAAAAAAAGTGTAAAATACCGACGAAAGCGCGTCAAACGCGCGAATGATCGGCGCCAAAAAGATTGTATCGCGGCGCAAAGAAAAAAACAAGTCTCCAACGCTAAGAAAAGCGCGCGAACGACAAAAAGAGGGGAAAATGAGCGAAAAAAAAACACGCGTGGGAATTTTGATGGGAAGCGACAGCGACTGGGAAAAAATTAACGGCGTCGTCAAAGCCTTGGACGAATTCAACGTCGGATACGAAGTCCACGTGATGAGCGCGCACAGAACTCCCGACAAGGTTCTTGAGTACGCCGCGACCGCTAAAAAAAGAGGCTTGGGCGTCGTTGTCGCGGCGGCGGGCGGCGCCGCGCACTTGGCGGGCGTCGTCGCGTCCCACACGACTCTGCCCGTGATCGGAATCCCCGTAAAGACCGACTTGGCAGGCGGACTCGACTCGCTCCTTTCCACCGTGCAGATGCCGGGCGACGTGCCCGTCGCGACGGTTGGAACCGGCTCCGGCGGCGCGCGAAACGCCGGTATTCTCGCCGTGCAAATGCTCGCGTTAGCCGATCCGCAACTTGCCGACGCGCTCGAAGCGTTCAAGAAGAAGCTCGTTGAAAAAATCGAAGCGAAAGACGCCGCGTTTCAAGAAAAATTGACGAAATAACGCGCGCGTTGATTCGGAATGAACGTCGCGCAAGGATCGACGGCGTAAGCCGACGCGCGAAAGCCGCCCGCATTGCGGGCGGATGGGTTGCGAATGACCGCGCTTCTGAAATCTACATACGGAACCGATTAGGCGCTCAATGAACTCGTTTGTCGAGAGTCTCGTAAAATTCCGCCCATCCGCCTGCAATGCAGGCGGCTTTCGCGCGTTTTTCGCTTCCGCGAGAAACGAATCCCCGAGCGGCGCCTGCTTCAAGTTCAATGGTATCGTTTGC
>JAZRWW010000101.1:0-6786 GCA_045599865.1 Thermoguttaceae bacterium | reverse complement strand
ACGACGACGACGAGTCCGATTTCGCCCTGACGCGTCGTTTCGCTTGCCCAGTCGAGCGCGGGACTCAATAACGGCGCGCCGCAGGGAATTGCGAGCAACGTCGTGACAATTCCCTTGAAGACGGCTCCGACCGCGCCCTCTTTCGACGTTAGTTCGTTCGATTTTTCGCCGCCAAGAAAGGCGGGCGTCTGAAGTTCCCAGACGCCCATCAAGCTGAGCGCCATTGCGAAAACGATCGCGCTCATAATTATTTGAAAGATCGCGCGCGTGAAGAGGAAGCTCAGACCGACGCTAGCGAACGCCAAGACGCCGAACACGATCAAGACGCCCGCCGCGTACCAAACGTTCAATAGAAACGCTTCGGCGCGTTTGCGTCCGGCTTGTTCGAAGAAGGAAAGAACCTTCAGACCAACGACCGGCAAAACGCAAGGCGTTACGTTCAAAATCAGACCGCCGAGAAACGCCGTTAAAAGAAGAACTGCAAAACGTCGCGACGCGAAAGAAGCGACGTTTGGGGCGTCGTCGAGGTTCGTTCCGTCGTCGACGCTCGCGCGAACATTGGACGCGTTTGTTTCCGTTGCGGACGCATCCGACGTTTCCGTTTGCGCGGACTTCAAATTTTTCAGAGCGTCAAGCAAATCGGCGACGTCTCGAGTCGCATTGTGCTTTGCTTCAAACTCGACCTTTACCGGGACGCAAGTTCCGCCTTCGCCTTCGGAACACGCAAGCGCGTCGATCTTGCCCGAGACTTGATAAGTCGCGAACGTTTCGGAGGTTGGTCGGACGTCGACGGTTTTAGCCGCGATCGGCGCGATCCAATCGACTTCGCCCGAATATTCTTCAAGACGCTCGCCTAACGCGTCTTGAGCGACGACGTAGGAAGTTGTCGGTTCAGGCGAAAAGACGGTCAGATCGGCGGCGACGTCGAGCGGACGAAACGCTACGTCGACGAACCGCGTCGGTTTGCCGCCAACCCCTTGCGTCGGAGAATAAATATGCCAGCCTTGCGCGACGCTCGTGCGAACTACAAGGAAACCGACGACGTTAGGGGAGCCGACGATGCTTGAATCAAGTTCGTAATCTTTCGGAACGCCGACTATTTCCGCCGTCGCCGTCAACTTCGGAGCCGACTCGTCGCCGGACGTTCCAAGATCGACGCCGAAATTCTTGGGAGAAAAGGGAAACGCGTCGTTGGAAGAGGCGTCGAGACCAAAGGGCGCAAACGCGTCTTGGGCGCGCGTTGGAACGGCGTTCGCAAAGACGAAAAGGGCGAGTAAAATCGAGAACAAGCGAAACGTCGACCAAAGGGCGCGACGGCGAACGCGAAGCGAAATCTGATACATTGACGACCCCGAAAGTTGGCTTGTCGGAAAAGCGGAAATCGAAGTCCGCTTCGTTAAGATAAACAACGTTCTCGTTGCGTGAAAAACGTTGATCGTCCGCAAAAAGCGGATTTTGACGGCGCGTCGTTTTCTAAAAAACGACGTCAAATTTTCATTAAACGACTACAATTTCTTCGCGCCTCCGTCGCGCGCTCTAGGAGGTCTAAAGAAGAGGTTTCTGCGATCGATTTGTCGGCGTTATTCCTCGAATATCTCTTTGAAAATTATCAAGGGAATCGGCGGTGCAGGCGACTTTAAAAACCAATTTCAGTAATTCATCGTCGGTAATCGACGTCAAGGCGTTCAGCGTAGAACGAGCGATTTGCGGAAAACGGAGAACGATACATTGTTCCAACATATTACGAACGACTTCTTGCTTGCCCTCGCGTCTGCCCTCTCGTCTGCCCTCGCGTCTGCCCTCCAATACGCCAAGGTCGTAGAGGCTATTGATTTCAAACTTCATATTGGCGCCTCCTAATTCCCTAATTTGCGCATAACCTCTTCATAGGTTCGCGTGCTCAAACAAGCCTAAACGGGAGGTTCCGTAATCAGTTTACCGACGCTATTCCTCGAATATCTCTTTGAAAATTATCAAGGGAATCGGCGGTACAGGCGACTCTAAAAATCGATTTAAGTAATTCGACGTCGGTAATCGACAATAAGGCGTTCATCGTAGAACGAGCGATTTGTGGAAAACGGAGCGTTATGCATTGTTCCAACATATTCCGAACGCCTGCTTGTTCGCCTTCTTGTTTACCCTCTCGTTTGCCTTCGCGTTTGCCCTCTCGTTTGCCTTCCAATACGCCAAGATCGTAGATGCTATTGATTTCAAACTTCATATTGGCGTCTCCTAATTCCTCCAATTTATACGTAATTTCTTCGCGCGTCGGCGGAATCCAGCCTTGTCGAATTGAGACTTTGCTAACAAAGACGAGAAAATCGCTAAAAATTTCCCTTTCTTCTTCGCCGTCGTCAGGAGCGATTTTCCCCTTAAGAACGTCAAAGGCGTCGTTCCACGCTTTTTTCCAGTCTTCTTTCGTCGCGTCCTTCTTGGCGACGATCCTTTCCGCCGCCTTGGTCAATTCGAGAAACGCTTCCAACCAAGGATCGTTCTCAATTTGTTTCTTTGAACGTGCGAAAAGGCTCGTGAATTTAAAAGGCAACTTAAAAATCCACCGTTTGTCGAGTTCGGCGTCGGGCGTCGCGAATAAATCGGGAAAATTCAAAACTTTTTTCCAAGGTCGGGCGCCCGTGTAAAACAGCGACAAAAACGGCCAAACGAACTTCTTGTCGTTCCTTTGAAAACGTTCCTTATGACGCTGAATATATTGTAAAACTAGTACTAGAGACGTCAATAGTTGGAAGACGACGGCGCGCGTTTGCGTCGACTTATGCTCCATTGGGACGACGACCGGTTGCGCGCCCTTCGAACGGTCTTTGAAAGGGATCGAAAAGACGAGATCGCAAAGTCGGGAAACTTGCGCGCCGAAAATATGAACGGTCGGCTCCGTCGAATAAGCGTCGAAATCGAGTTCTTGCGCGACTTTGGGCGATATTTCCTCGACGTGGCGCCTCAAAAACGACGCGCCGATTCTTCGTCGTTTCTCCAAAATCGCGACGACGAAGTTATTGAAGAGTTGCGCCGTCGCAAGTTCGCGTCGCAGTTCTTCGTCGAACGCCTTTGTTTGCGGCGCTTGCGACGCGCGCAACGCGTCTAATTCCGCGCAAAACTTGACAAAGGACGGCGCGCGGCAAGCAAGCCTGAAAATCTGGCGCGACGTTTCAGGATTAAGCGCGGGCGAAAGAAGCTCCAACGCGGACGCGTCGTCGGAGTAATCGGGAAAACGTTCCTTTAAGATATTGACGATAGCTTCAAATTCGAAGCGCGAAGAAAGCGAATCGCGCTCCGACTCGTCAAAATTTGTCGAAAATTGGACGTCTTGGCGTTCGTTCATAGAAATTTGTTTCCTTAGCGTCGTTGCGGAAATTCCCGCGTTCGCGACGCCTAATTTTTGATCGCGCGACTAAACGCCGCCGTCGCTTCCGAATTGCGCGCGACTTTCGCGCGTCGATTTAGCGCGCCGAAACGCCGAGCTCTAGGCGACTTGACGTTCGAAATCTCGACGGAGTTGGAAGAGTATCTCCTTTTGTTTGCGTATCGTGTCGAGCGCCGATTGCGAACGTTCTTGAAATTCGCGTTCCTTTTCGTCAAGTTTGTCCTTGGTTTCGAGCAAACGCAACGTCGCGACGTTGTTTTCAGCGCGCAGGCGGCGCATTGATTCTTCGCGCGTCAAGAGCGCGGCGGATTTTCGTTCGAGTTCTTTTTCGCGCGAATCAAGAGACGCCTCTTTTCGTCCAAGTTCTTTTTCGAACGCCAAGAGTTGCGCTTCGTAGCGAGCCGCTTCCGCTTTGCGTTCTTCGAGTTTTTGCGTTTGCGCGTCCAACTCGTCGCTTTGCATCGTAAGACGCGTCAACTTTGATTCTCGCGTTTCCAAGTCGAGAACGAGCGCGCTAAGATTCGATTCTTGCTCTTTAAGACGTTCGGTCTTTTCCTGAAGTTCTTTTCGTCGTTTTTCGATCGACGACGAAGACGACGCCTGTTGAGCTTGGAATTGACGTTCTTGTCGCGCCAATTCTTCGGCGCGCGCGGCAAGTTCCGTCTCGCGCGTTTCCAAATCTTCCGCCAGACGGTTCAATTTGTCGCTTTGTTCTTTGAGCAAGGCGTTTCTGGCGTCCGCTTCGGTCGTTTTTTTCACGTCGCGCTCTTCGATTTCTTGCGCGCGACGCGCCAACTCTTCGACGCGTTTTTCATATTCGAGCGCGATCGTTTCCAGTTCCTTCTCGCGCGCGCTCAACGACGCTTCTTTGGCGTCCAACGCTTGAGCTTTTTCGTTGAAAACGCCGACGTTTCGCTCGCTTTCAAAACGACGAACCGCCGCTTCAAACGCGGCGAGACGAGCGTTCAAAGCGCTTTCGCGTCGGTCGAGATCCGACGTTCGCGCGGAAATTTCACACGTTGCGCTTGGCGTTTCTTCTGGTTCCAAACGAACGACCTTCGATCGAACAAGGGCGTCGGATTTAACGGCGTCTGGCGCGGCTTGGCTTAACGTCGACATAGCGCGAACTCTCAACGAATAAAAGTTAAATCGGGGGGGATATGCGGCAAAACGCGCAATAACGTTTACGCCGCTATTTTTCACTATCGACCTACTAAAAAACGACTTTAATAAATTTAACAATTTTTTTGATAATTTGTAGTCTGACGGAGTGAACGTTTCTTCAAAACTTGCCCTTGTCGCTTCGACGTTTCCAGTTTAAAATAGACGAGAAATCAGGGCTCGTTGAAAGGCGAACGACGTTCGGCGCGTTTTCGAGACGAGTTTGGCAAATAGAGAAAACACGGCGAAAGGGAAAAGTTTGGACAATGGCAAAGCGTAAACGATCGACGTCAAATCAAAACGAGCTTTTTAACGACGACGCTTCGAAACCGGCGGTTTTATCGAAGCAAGACGAACGAACTCTTGGAAGCATTTACGATTTTGCCGCGCGAATAGCCGCGCTTGTCGAACGAGACGCCGAGCCCGTCTTAGCGATTCCGGCGCGTTCCCTTGGAAACGTTTCCTTCAACGAAGAGAAACGCGTCTTGCAAATGGGCAAAAAAACAACGAGTCGCGAGTTGTTTAATTTGTCGCAAGCGAAAAGTTTTATGCAGACGGCGCTCGTCGCGTCGGGCGCTAAACGACTAGTCGAAATGGGCAAGACGACGAGCATCCGCGGACTCTACTATATGCTCAAGCACGACATTAAGCCGACAAAAGAGCCGACTTTTCACGATCAGGGCGAATGCGACCCCATTATCGAGGACTGCGAAGTCTTACTGGAAGCGTTGCGCGAAGAGTTGCATTTGTTTGCCGACAAGCGCGGCGATATGGTCGGCAACATTAAGATCGTCGATTCGGGCGACGAAATCGATTGTTCGCGTATGGGCTCGGGCGGGTACGCGATTCCGTCGATCGTCGAGCCGTCGGTCATTCAGTTCAAAGAATGCAAAGCGAAATTCGTCTTACACGTTGAAAAAAACACCGTCTGGCAACGTTTCAACGAAGATAAATTCTGGAAAAAACACAACTGCGTTTTGACGCACGGAAACGGACAGCCGCCCCGTGGCGTGCGAAGGTTGCTCAATCGCCTTCACAACGAATTAAAGTTGCCCGTCTATTGTCTGCTCGACAACGACCCGTGGGGATATTATATTTATTCCGTAATTAAGCAAGGTTCGATCAATCTTGCGTTTGAATCGGAGCGAATGGCGACGCCCGACGCGAAGTTTATCGGCTTGCGCAGTCGAGATTTTGAACGTTGCGGACTCTCTGAAGGCGTTAAAATCTCCCTCGGCGACATAGACCGCAAGCGCGCCAAGCAAATCGCCGAATATCCGTGGTTTATTCATAAAAAAGATTGGCAAAAAGAAATCGACACGATGTTAAAAAACGGGTTCAAACTCGAAGTCGAAGCGCTAGTCAGCCGAAGTATTAGTTATATGACGGAAGAATACGTGCCGCGTATTCTTAAAGAGGGCGATTTTCTCGATTGAACGCAATTTGAGCGCGTTTGGAAGCAGACGCGCTTTCTTCTTTTTTTGTCTAATGTTCGCGTCCAAAAGGCGCTTTTTTCCATTCTGAAGCGACTTTAAATCTGTGCGATTCTGCAATAGCGTCTCCGAACGTTTGACAATTTCTTGTAAGCGTTCACGGTAAGCCGCCGCATATAATGCGGGGGTTAGGTTGGAACGAGGGACGACGTAATTTTTGTGAATTAGGTTAAAAAAGTCCGAGGAAAGGCGTTGATTTTGGATAGTAAACGCAATAATTGCCCGGAAACACGCCTGAATCGTTGTTTTTGGGATAACTCCCCCCGAATTCATTTGGCGGCTTCCCATAAACGATTATGTTTATTATAAAAGTTAGGATCAAGAACCCCCTTGCGAAAGTACGGGAAAACGCCGCGAAACGCGCGTGCAATTTTACTAAAAAAACGTCGACAAACCTCGCGATCGATCAAAAAATTTAAAAAAACCGCTTGACGAAATAAAAAGACCTGCTAAACTTACGCAAGTCGCAACTGAACGACAAGCAAGCAGACCCCGCGAAAGCGCGATTTGCTTGATCGAACGCAAGTTCGAAGATATTTTACAATTAGGTAATGCAAGAGTGGCGTAGAACACACTATAATTTTGTCGATAGCGTCAAATGTAAGTTTGACGATAGAGTTCAAAATCAATAGAGCGACAAGAATACTCGAAAAACGTTACGACTTCTAGCTTTCTTTTAGAAAGCGAATAGAGAACGAAATTTATTGTTGCGGGCAACTGGAATAATAGATTGACGCGATATTAAGAAGAAGA
>JAZRWW010000100.1:0-7925 GCA_045599865.1 Thermoguttaceae bacterium | reverse complement strand
AGCGATCGAATTTTTCCGACGCCAGTTGCGCGGCTCCGACGACGTCGCCACGATCAATCGCGCGGCGTACGCGCTTGGCAAATTGGAAGCTCAGGCGGCGATTCCCGATCTAATCAACGCGCTCGTTACGACGCACAAGCGCCAAGTTGTCGTCGGCACGGAACAGACGGGCGCGACGTTCGATTCGACGGGTAAGATGAGCGGATTCTCGCCCGGCGGGAGCGCGCGCGTGAAAACGATTCAAGAGTTTAGTCAAAACGAGACGGCTCACGAAGCGCTTGTCGCGATCGTCGGAGCGCGTTACCAAACGCCGGTCGATTTCGGATTCGACGTCGGCGCGTGGATCGCTTGGCGCCGAAAAGTCGATCAACTCGCGTATTTCTACCCTAGGCGGGATCGTTAGCGCTTGCCAAGATTCTACCGCGAAAGAGGGAGGTTATCTTAGGAATATTCCGTTTTGGGCGCATTCTCGAATCATACTAGTCGGCCAAATCGACGATTGCACTTCGCCAATATGCGCGCAACGGAGAAAGAACATACAAAGACGCGACTGTCCGATCCCGCCTCCGATAGAAAGAGGAAGCTCGTCGTTTAAAAGAGCTTTGTGGAACGCCAGCTCGCGACGCTCTTCGCAACCCTCGATTCTCAGTTGTTTCAGCAACGCCATTTTATCGACGCGGATTCCCATAGAGGAAAGTTCAAACGACTGTTTCAAAACGGGGTTCCAAACGAGAATATCGCCATTAAGCCCGTAATAACCGGGATCGGTTTCCGTACTCCAGTCGTCGTAGTCCGGGGCTCGTCCGTCGTGTTTCTCGCCGTTCGAAAGCGCGTGTCCGATCCCGATCAAAAAGACGGCTCCGTATTTTCGCGCGATTTCGTTTTCACGTTCCTTAGGCGACAAGTTCGGATATTCGTTTAATAGGTCTTCCGCCTGAACGAACGTGATTTTTTCGGGCAAGATAGGTCTAATATGCGGATATTCGCAATAAACGCTATGTTCGACGTCTTTTAACGATTCGAAAATACCTTCTACGACGTCGCAAAGATAATCAAGATTGCGGTCTTCCGGCTCGATCGTTCGTTCCCAGTCCCATTGGTCGACGTACAACGAATGAATATTGTCCAATTCTTCGTCGGCTCGAATTGCGTTCATATCGGTATAAATACCGTACCCGGCGGGAATTTGATACGCCGCCAACTTCATACGCTTCCATTTCGCCAGCGAATGGACGACTTCGGCGCGTCGGTCGTCGAGCGATTTGACGGGAAAAGAGACGGCGCGTTCGTAACCGTTAAGATCGTCGTTCACGCCCGTGCCGGAAAGAACAAATAAAGGAGCCGTAACGCGACGCAAATTCAATTCGGTCGTGATACTCGCTTGAAACTCCTCTTTAATGAAGAAAATCGCCTGTTCCATCAGTTCGGGAACAAGTTTTGCGACATATCCGGACGGGAAAATAAGGGACGACATCGACGCTACTCCGATCGTTAAATCAGCGCGACAATTTCCAACGATCGCCAACACGCGAAATACGGTCTACAAGCGAACTCGTCGCAAAAACGGCGCTTCAAAGCAAATATTTTAGTTTTTACGCGCGCCGCGTCAAGAGGGCGCGTCGGTCGGCGTCAAAAGACTCGCGCCAAGTCGAAAAAAAAGCGACGTCCGTCAAGCGAAACGCCGCGCGTTTTTCAAAAGTTTCTCGCGTTAAAAATTTCTCGCGTTAAAAGACAACCGTCACGCCAAGTCGCGATCTTCGAAGAGCGTCAACGACAACAACATCGCGACGCCCGCGAAAAGTAGCGAATACAAACCCGCGACGCCAATATAGCTCCAGTCGACCGAACGATTCATCGCGATCGCCGTTTCCATATTGAAATGGTCTAATATTGGCAAGAATGCGCAGACTAAGTTGGCGAAGAATCCGATAATCGGCATTTCCGCAACGGCGCTGGAGGCGACGATCATCGGCACGATATGCCCGAGAACGTAGATCGTTAGGCAGATCGTTAAGTTCGGCAACAAGGGCAAACGGGTCGAAATCGCGATCGCGATCGCCGTTAGCACGATCGTTTCGAAGAACGCCAACACAAGACCGGGCGCGACGCCTTGGACGTATTGAGCGCACTCGATCGCCGTCGGCAGTTCCTTCGCGGATTCGCGCGCGTCGTAGACGAGCTTGTAAGAAACCGTGTTCAGGAAGAAAATTCCGAGGATTAGGAAGAGCGCCGTAACCGCGACCATAACGCCGAGATATTTTCCGAACACGAAACTGCGTCGTCCGACCGGCTTCGCCAAAATCATCAACGCGGTTTTTCCTTCGATTTCGTCGGCGATCGAAACGCTCGCCGTCCAGATCGCCAAGAAGACGCACGCCAGCTTAACGAGCGTCAAGCCCTGCGAAACGACGATTTTGACGTCTTCGCCGAGCGTATGATACGGCAGGAAAGGGAAGATAAAGAGTCCAAAAAGCCCTACCAGCGTCAAGATAAGAAAGAGCGGTTGCATCAACGTTTCTTTGGCGGTGACCCAAGCGATCGCCCCGCTTTTCGGAATGATGAAACGCATCGCCCAAACTAAGACGATAAAGGCGACCACGACGCCCAAAGCGTAAGAATCGAACGTCGAAGCGGCTTTCAGCCAAGCGGGAACGCCAAACACGGGCGCGTCGGCAGTTGAAGCGACCAATGAAACAAGTAAATTATCCGTCATTATCAATAAGCCCCTTGCGAACGCTTGTCTCTACGCGTCGCTTTTGAGTCTTTTCAATGTTGAGACCGTTTTCAAGGGTTTCGCAACGCGTCGCGGCGACGCGCAAGAATCCTGTCCCTATTCTAACCCAATTTTACCATTTTGGCAAGAACCGATTTCAAACTCGTCTTGTAAAAGAATAAAAAACTTTTATACTTAACGACGATTATGAGGCGATTCGTCAAAATCGTGAAGCTCCAGTTTTTCGCTAAACGTTTAAACGCGCGTCTCGTTTCGTTTTTTACGTTTTTTTTCAACTTCCTTGATTTATGATGAAACGTCCGCAAGTTGCAACGATTCGTAGCGTCGTAGACGGAACCGATAAAAGCGCGTTCGCTTGCGTTTGTCGGTTTCTTTTGTCTTTCGTTTCCGTTCCTTATTCTCTCGTCGTCAGGTTGCGCGGTCGACTTTTCGATTTAGGCGTTTTGAGGACAACGCGAGCGGCGCGTCCCGTCGTTTCGATCGGCAATTTGACGCTTGGCGGCGTCGGAAAAACGCCTTTCGTCGGTTGGCTGACGGACGTTTTGGAACGTGCAAATCATACGCCCGGCTTGATTAGTCGCGGGTATAAAAACAAAGAGCAGTCGGCGGCGTTTTCGTCGTCCGAAACGATCGGCGCCGCAGATCCATTCGCTCGTTATGAAATTTTTAACGACGAAGCGCGCGAGCTTGCTTTGCGTTTTCCGTCGACGCCCCATTTTCTCGGCGCCAAGCGCGTTGAAGTCGCCGAAGCGCTTCTGAGGAAACGCCCCGACGTCGACGCGATATTACTCGACGACGCCTTTCAACATCGCCGCATAGCGCGCGATTTAAACGTCGTTTTGCTCGACGCGCTCAATCCATTCGGCGGCGGTCGCGTCTTTCCCGCCGGTTATCTACGCGAGCCGATTTCCGGGTTGAGGCGCGCCGACGTCGTTTTGCTCAATCGCGCCGATCTTGTCGACAAAACAGCGTGCGTCAAAATACGATCGCGCGTCGCTGAAATCGTTCCGCGCGCGCTCTGGGGCGAAATCGCGCAACGACCGCGCGACGTATTTAGGCGGCGCAGGGACGCGCAAATCGAACGAATCGACGTCGAAAAATGGCGCGAATCGACGCGCGGACGACGGTTCGTCGCGTTTTGCGGACTTGGCGCGCCCGCAGGATTCCAAGCGACGCTTGAACGCGAAGGTCTTGACGTCGCGTCTTTTCTTACCTTTCCCGATCATTACGTCTATGTGCAAGACGATTTTCGACGTTTGCGCGAGGAGGCGTCGCGAGTCGGCGCCGACGCGTTCGTAACGACGACCAAAGATTTTGTCAAATTGGAACGCTTTGTCGACGATTCCGCGCCCGTTTACGCGCTTGGAATCGGCGTTGAGTTTCTTTCGGGCGAGGCGGATTTTCGCCGCGCGCTGTTCCAAATATTCGCCAAACAGTGAAATAATTCGTTTCTATCGTGTTTTGCGATTTTTTACGGCAACCTTCCTTTCAACAAGGCAATGTTATGAAATACAAATCGTTGAGTTTTCTCGCGTCGTCTTTGCTCGGCGCGCTCTGCGTTTGCGTCGCGTTTGACGCCGCCGGGCAAGAATTTAATCCGACGGGCTGGGGCAAATGCGCGCCGACGCCCGCCGTCGTCAATCCTGCGGTCGTTTCGCCCTTGCAAAAAATCGTCTCGCTCAAAGGCGCTTGGGATTTTAAAACGGACGAAAACGGCTGGGGAACGTTGACCGCCGTGAGAACGTTCGGCGATATTCCCGAGGATTTTTGGGACGACGCGCGAAGCCTTAACGTGCCCGGTTGTTGGGAAGCGCAAGGCGTCGGAACGCCCGGAATAAGCGAAACGTGGGACTGCAAATGGGACTGCAATCCACGCCCGCTCGAACATATTTACTCGGGCGTTGCGATTTATCGCAAGAAAGTCGAAATTCCGCAAGATTGGAAAGACTCGCGCGTTTGGCTGAAAGTCGGCGGCGTTCGTACCGAGGCGAAATTTATCGTCAATTCTAATTCGGTCGGAACGATCAATAATTATTGCGGAACCTATAAATTCGACGTTACCGATTTTGTAACGCCGGGCGAAGAAGCCGAACTTATCGCGTTTGTTCGCAACGATATTCCGAGTCGAAAAGGGCAGATGTGCGACTACCACAAATTCGGCGGTTTCTATCGCGACGTCGAATTGGAAGCGACTCCTCAAACTTGGCTCGACGACGTTTGGGTTCAAGGTCAAATCTCCGAGTCGGGAAAGGATTTCGGCGTCCAGTCGTCGTCTAAGCCGACCAGAACCGCGCGCGTTCATACGACGATTAAAACCGCGCAAAAAAACGAATCGGTCGAACTTGACGTAACGATCAAATCGGTCGACGGCGAAACGTTGGCGTCAAAAACGGTAAAAGTGGAGCCGACGAACGCGCAAGAAGCGGAGCTGGTCGTCGACGTGCCCGTCGAAAACGTCGCGTTGTGGACGCCCGAGAATCCGAATTTGTATCTTGCCGACGTCAAAATCGCCAATAAAAGCGACGGTACGAAACACGGCTGGATCGAGCGGTTTGGATTCCGCAAATTTGAAAAGATCGGCAAACGCTTCTTTTTCAACGGCGTTCCTTTCTTCATTCGCGGTTACGGCGAAACGTTTATTTATCCTGAAACGCTAGTTTCTCCCGCTGATCGCGACGTTCACCGCAAAAATTTTGCGATTATCAAAGAATCGGGCTTCAATGAAACGCGCATGCACACGCATTGCGAATTACCCGAATATTTTGAAGCGGCCGACGAGGCGGGCGTCCTGATTCAGCCGGAACTCCCGTACTATTCGAGCGTTCCTTGCGAAGGGTTCGATTTCGATCCAATGTTGGATTTGCAGGAACTCTATCGGCATTACCGACGTTATACGTCCTTTATGATCTACTGTATGGGCAACGAGGGGGGATTCGACGAAGAAACGAATCAACAGCTCTATCGTTGGGTCAAAGAAAACGATCCTGATCGCGTTTGCCAGCTGCAAGACGGAGGAGCCAACTCGCCCGAAAATTCCGATTTCTTGACGCGTCCGATTATGCCGTGGGAACCGGGCGCCTTCGACGGCGAGCCTTATCCGTTTGTCGCGCACGAATATCTCAATTTGACGGTCAAGCTCGATCCGCGCTTGGAGCCGCTCTTTACCGGCGCTATTCCGCCGCTCGTTTCGATTAAAGACTACGAAGCGCGACTCGAAGAACTCGGATTGACGCGAGAATGGGGCGACGCCTGTATTCGCGCGGCGGGAAGATTGCAGGCGTATTTGCAAAAAGAAGGCTTGGAATCCGCGAGACGCGATCCAGAATGCGACGGATATTGCTTCTGGAATTTCATCGATCAGATGGTTATTCAGAACGGCGTCTACACCTCGCAAGGGTATATGAACGCGTTTTATCAGGTGAAAGACGGCGGCATAACCCCGAAAGAATTTGCGAAGTTCAATTCGTCCGTCGCGATTTTGCCCTTGTTCGACTCGGTCGGCGATATTTTTGTCGCCGGTCAAACGGTTCCGTTGAACGTTATGATCGCCAATTTCGGATTTGAACCGCTCGAATCGGGCAAACTTGAATGGCGCCTTGAGCCGGTCGGCGCCGAAGACTTGGCGGTCGAAGGCGAGGCGCCCTTTGAACGCTTCGAAATTGGAGACGCGCGCGTCGCCGCGACCGTCGACGTTACGATTCCCAATTTGCCAAAAGCGGCGGAATTGAAATTGACCGTCAAAATTGCCGGAACGGAATTTGAAAACAACGAGACGGTCTGGGGATTCCCGAAACGCGAGACGCTTTCTTTGGCGAAATGTCTCGTCGCGCCGGAATTCTTCGAATGGTTTAACGAACGATACGAAGACGTCGAAGCGTATGATCCGAACGGAACGCAAGACGCAAATAAAACGCTGATCGCTTCTTTCGGCACGGAAAGTTACGAGCAGGGCGTCAAAGAGGGACGTAAAATTTTGGCGATTCGACCGACCGACGGAAACAACAATTTCTCTCTCGGCTGGTGGTCTTTTGGCGCGCAACTCGGCACGGCGTTTGCCGATTCGCCCGCTTTCGGCGATTTTCCGCATAAAAACGCGATGGTTCCGTCCTTGTGGTATCGTATGATTAAAGACGATCCTATGCCCGTCTCGGAGGTCGTCGGGGAATACAAGCCGCTCGCGTTGGGCGAATTGCTTCACGACTATGCGATTTACGTCGGCGAAAAAGAGGAAAACGGCGCTAAGATTCTCGCCGTTTTCGGTCTTAACGTTATGCAAGACCTTCCCGAAGCTCAAGCGTTGCTCGACGGGTTTATTCAGTACGTTTCGAAGTATTGAGATAGACGGAAATTCGCGAGTTTGACGACGCGCGCGGGAGGCGTCGGTTCGCGTAACGTCGATCGACCGACGCCCTCGGTTAAGACGCGTCGTTTAGTCGACGATTATAACGTCGCGTCGGAGCGCGAAGGCGTCGAAGGTTCTTGCGTTTTTTGAATTTGTCGTTTAGCGAATCGACGGCGACTGCGCGACGAGGTTACGCCGTCCGTTTGCGCGCGTTTTCGTAATCTATTACTAGGAAACAAACTTCTATGAGCGAACTTCAAGATTTCCAAGACTCTATAAACGCGGATTCGGAGCGGTATTCGCTTTCTTCACGTTTCGAATTTGAGTCCGTCGTCAAAGTCTTAAAGGAACGTTTTCCCAATTATCCCGACGACTCGCCCGCGTTGGCGCCTCTTTCGCCCGCGCTTAAGCCTGAAGCGTTGCGTCAAATCTTTAGCCTTGTTTGTCGCGCGCCTTCTTTCGAGAATTTTTGCGACGAGTTGAACGCGTTGTAAGCGTTCACGGAATTTTTCGAACAAGGTTCGCGTTGGAATCGCGTCGTAAGACGCGCGCGATAAGCCGCTTATCTTTAGATAAGCGGACGGCGCCGCCGAAAACGCGTCCGTAATAAAAGCGAAATTATCCGCCAAACCTCAAAGCGCCCGTTTACTGCGATCAACGCGCATCGGAAAAATTAACGTTTGAGTGGTCTGCAAAAAAATACGCGCATTCAAACGACGCGTCGACTGTGAAACACGTAAAAAATTGGTTTGGCGCTACGTCAAGCGAAGCGCCGTCCGCTCGTCTAAAGACGAGCGGCTTATCGCGCGGCGCTTACGCGCCGATTCGTCCTCGACGCTTTTCTGTGAA
>JAZRWW010000099.1:0-10765 GCA_045599865.1 Thermoguttaceae bacterium | reverse complement strand
GCGCTTGCGCTTTGAGAACGTAGCGTTGTTTCTTTCCGGTCGGCGTATACGGAAGTTCGCGGACGAATTTATAGAATCGAGGCGTCGAGAAACTTGATAGGCTTGAAGATTCCGAACAAAATTTGAGCAATTCGCGAACCGTCAACGACTCGTCGGAACGGACGACGTAAGCGACGAGCGCCTGACCGCGCGTCGGTTCCACGACGGAAACAACGACGCAGTCGGCAACTTTGGAATGTTTGCAAATCGCCTCTTCGATCGGTTGAGGATAGACGTTTTCGCCCGCCGAAATCATCATATCGTCTTTACGACCGACGATATAAACGTATTCTTCGTCGTCCCAAGTCGCCAAATCGCCCGTATAGAGCCAGCCGTTATGAAATTTTCGAGCCGTTTCTTGCGGTTTGTTGAAATATCCGCCGGTCGTTTTGGTCGAACAACGCACGGCGACTTCTCCAAGCGTTTTGCCGTCCCTTGCGACGGGTTTGGCGGGATCGCCCCAGCCGTCTTCGAGCGGTTCGACTAGCACGACGTCGTCGTCGTAACTAGCGCGCCCCGCAGAGCCGGCTTTTTTCGGCAAATCTCTTGAATCTAGGAAAGTATTAAGAAAGGATTCCGTCGTTCCATAACAATTGATCAATCCGACGCGCTTAAAGACGGATTGCAAATATTCGCAAGTAGCCCTGTCTAAATCGCTTCCCATCATTACGAGCAATCTGACGCGATCGATCGGAACCTCGGCTTTTTCTTGCTTCCGCGCGACCGTTACGGTCGTCGACGGAACGCCCAATAGAATCGTCGCTTGACGCTCGCGTAGGATTTTTAGAGAGATCGTGGCGTTAAAACGTCGCAATACGACGACTTCGCCGCCAACATATAGGGTCGGGGTCAATCCTCCGTGAAATCCGCCTCGGTGGAACCAAGGCGTCGTATTAATCGTTACGTCGCGCGAGTCCATCGGGTAACGCATAGCGACTTCGCGCGCCGACGCCGTTTCGTTCACGCGACTGATCGGAACGCCTTTGGCGCGTCCCGTCGTCCCGGAAGTATACAGGCGCGCGATTTCGTCGAAAATCGTCCCTTCGCGCGGTTCGTTTGACTTTTCGATTCCGAATTTCGTACAATACGGTTCCCAAGGCGTTCCGAGCGACGCCTCGTCCCGCTTGACGCCGACGACGAATCGCTTTTCAGGCGCGTAATAATTCAAATCCTTCGCGCGGTCAAAGGCTTTGACGACTAGTTCTTCAAGTTCGGCGTCGTAAAGGAAGATTTTGGGACGACTATCTTCAAAAGCGTATGCTACTTCGTCGGGAGCCCAGTTGTAATTAAGCGGACAAAAGACGGCGCCGATTTTTTCGGAGGCGAGGTAGGCGAATACAAATTCAGGGCTGTTGAAAAACGCTACCGTTAGAACGTCGCCAAACCGCAACCCTAGCGCGCGCAACGCGTTAGCCCATTGGTTCGCCTGTTCGTCCAGTTCTTTATAGGTCCAGAGTCGACCGTTTATCGGATCGCTCAACGCGATCGCTTTTGCAAAACGCCGCGCGTTGCGTTCAAAGACGTGAAGAAAATCAAATTCTTGTTCGAATTGTCGTCGAATCGACGGAGACGAAATCTCGTTTGAGTTTACGAGAGACAAGTCGCTCATTTTACTTTTTCCAGAGTCGTTGGCTTGATTTGCAAATTTTTCTTTTAGTCTTTTTTGTCGATTAACGCGAAAGAAAGACGCGCTTTGACGCATAATTTACCGCCGACGTAACCTTTGCAGTCGGTAAAATAAAAAGGCGCTTTGATTCGTTCGATTTTACATTCCGATTCGAACAAATCTCCAGGAACGACGGGACGCTTGAGCCGAACGTCGTCCAACCCGACAAGATAGGGCGTCTTGTTTTCGGGCACGCCGTCGGCGATTAGGAACGCGGTCGTTTGCGCGAGTATTTCGCAAAGAATCACGCCCGGTACGACTGGCGCGTCGGGAAAATGCCCCTGCACAAACCATTCGTCGCCCTTAATTTGCAATTTTCCGCGCGCGACGCCCTCTTCAAGTTCGGCGGAATCCAGAAGCAACATCGGCTTGCGATGAGGCAGGTATTTTTCAATATCTTCAACTAACATAAAAAACTTGACGCGTCGTCAACACGCGTCGCTCAAGCAAAAATTGTAACCGTTCACGGAAAGCCGCGCATCAACGACGCGCGGATACGTTGAATTACCAAAACGGCGTCGCGAACAGTAAAAAGCTAATACTTTGAAAGTTTTCTCATGTTCGACAAGTCGTTGGAAGCGTCGTTTTGATTGAAGAGCGTTAAACCGACGTCTTAGATCGCGCGCCGTCGAGGGCCGAAACAGTCCGCGTATCGTTGATATGCGGCTTTCCGTGAACGCTTACCCAAATTTGAGCGCCGCGACGTTTAGGGGAAATTTACTTGCAACGTCTCAGCGCGACGCAGGCGTTGTGTCCGCCGAATCCGAACGAATTGGAGATCGCGAGATCGAATCGCGCCTCTTTCTTTTTGAGCGGCGTATAATATAAATCGCACTCGGGATCGGACTCTTGCAAATTGATCGTAGGGGGCGCGACGTCGTCCCGCAACGCCAAGGCGCAAACGATCGCGCCGACGGCTCCGGCGGCGCCGAGCATATGTCCTGTGGAGGCTTTGGTCGAACTGATCGTTAATTTGCGCGCTTCCTCTTCGCCAAACGCGATTTTGAGCGCGTTTGTTTCCGCGACGTCGTTGAGCGCCGTGCCCGTTCCGTGCGCGTTGACGTAGACGTTTTCGCCCGGCGTCCAGTTCGCTTCTTGCAACGCTTGACCGACGGCGCGCGCCGCGCAGGAGCCGTCCGGCTTCGGCGCCGTGATATGGTAGGCGTCGCAAGTCGTTCCGTACCCTACGATTTCGCCGTATATTTTTGCGCCTCTTTCGCGCGCGCGCTCGTATTCTTCCAAGATCAACATACCGGCGCCTTCGGCAATGACAAACCCTCCGCGACGTTTGTCGAACGGCAGAGACGCCGCGCTCGGATCGTCGGTCGTCGCGAGCGCTTTCATCGCGTTGAAACCCGCGACGCCGACTTCGGTAATTGGCGCTTCGGCGCCGCCCGCGACGCAGACGTCGGCGTAACCGTGTCGAATTGCGCGAACCGCCTCGCCGATCGCGTGCGCTCCGGAAGCGCAGGCTGTGACAGTCGGGATCGCTTGACCTTGGAACCCAAACTGAATCGCGATTAAGGCGGCGGGCATATTGGAAATCATCATCGGAATGAAGAAGGGGGAGATACGTCGCGGTCCCTTTTCAACGTTTTTCCGACAGTTAGACTCGATCGTTTCGAATCCTCCGACGCCTGTGCCGACGTAAACGCAAGCGCGGAAAGGATCGACCGTTCCCAAAACGCCGGAATCTTCCGCCGCTTCAAGCGCGGCCGCCAACGCAAATTGACCGCAACGATCCGTATGTTGCGCCGATTTGAAATCTTGATGTTTCAACGGATCGAAATCCTTAACTTCGCCCGAAAGACTTGAACGAACGTTTGAGGCGTCGAATCTTGAGATCGTTCCGATTCCGCACGCTCCCGCCTTCAAATTCGACCAGAAGGCGTCGATTCCAATTCCGACGGGCGTAACGGCGCCTATGCCCGTAACGACGACGCGACGATTCATTTCGTTCCCTTTCCGTTAAAAAAGCCGACCTATAGACAGTCGTCGCTCGTTTTGAAATTTTCGCCGACGATCGCGTGAATTTCAGCGACGACGTCCTTAACTTTAGCAAGTTTATGAGAGGGCTCTATTTCGACGCCCAGTTTGTCTTCCAATTCCAACAGCAATTCGGCTGCGTCGAGCGAATCGACGCCCAAGGTCGACAGATCGGTTTCCGCCGTAATTTCGGAAGAGTCGATTCCTAATTTTTTTGCCAATCTAAACGCGACTAGTTGAAGAGCGTCCATTAGTCGTTCCTTGCATTAAGACGCCTGAAAAGAGGCGCGACGACGGCTATGCTAAACGCGATTTCAACGTCGCGCGACGAACGGGAGTCTCGAACCGACGCGACGACTCGCGCTTCAGGTTATCACTGATAACTGCAGTATACCTGAAACGCGCGTCGCGTCAAGCGCGCCCGTAAAAAACGTCGGAGAAGGAACGAGGGTCGTCGATCGGTATTTCTTTCTCGAATCCAAACGTCCAAGGCAAATCGAACTCGCGTTCGATCGTAGCGCGAACGTAACGCATAGTTTGTTCGTCATAATTGAGTTCGCCGTTTCCAAACATTAGCGAGGCGCCGTAAATCAGAGAACGCACGACGTACATCTTGATTTTGGCGACGGACGGCGGCATGCCGACTTCGTCGCAATAGAGGCGAATTAATTCTTTCGAACGCGCGCTGAGTTCCGCTTTGATTTGTAAATATCCGTCGTCGAACGTGTCGTCTTTAATCATCAAGACGGTTCGAAATCTTGGATTCTCGACCATAAAACGCACATAATCGAGGGCAAGCTCGACCAACTTTTGCCTTGACGTCGCGCCTTCCATATTTACCAAAACTTTTTCTTGTCGTTCAAGCCAAACGCCGTTGATATAACGCAATATTTCTTCAAAAAATTCGCGTTTGTTCTTAAAATGTTTATACGGAGCCGCGCAGGAGGCTCCGCAGGCGGTAGCGACGCGTCGTACTGAAAAACGGGCGAAACCGACTTCTTCTAATTCTTTAAGCGCCGCGACAATAAGACGTTCGCGCATTGGTTTCGCCGCGTTTTGAGACTCTTCTTTCGACGTTGACGACACGTCAAACTCCTTCAGTCGACAAATTGAGTTGTTTGCAGATCGTTTGCGCGATGATTTCCGGGTTCGTACCCTTGCGGAGTCGAACGAAATCTTTGTCGGCGTCCTTTGCGTAAGCGGCAAACTCTTCAGAATGTTTATGACTGCACCACGGAATATAAATCAAGAAAAGTTTGACTTCCGGGTCGCGCAAACAGGCTCCGAAACGATCGAGCGAATCGCCGTGATCCGTTTCCGTCCATATCAGTTGCACGTTCAATTTCGATTCGATTCGCGCGCGGAGGTGATCTTGCGGAACTCCGCCGATAAAAACGGCTTTAGCTCCGTTGTATCGACGTCGCACCACTTCGACCTCGGGCGAATAATAATCTTCGTCGAAACAAGGGGTTACCGAACGAAATTCTTCCTCTTCGCGCTCTTTCTCTCGCGCGATTTCCATATCTATCGACTGAACGACGCGACAATACGTTTCGGTCGTCTCGACTTCGTCGGGAATTTGTTCGTAGACGTCTTGGAGTAAACTGCGAAATCTCAAAGAGGAATAGGGAATGCGAAAATCGTCGCACAAAATCGTCGTAATACGAACGATGTTGTTCCACTCGTTTATTCCGTTTTCACGAGAGGGCGAATTAAGTTTTTCCCGGAGCTTTTTGACGTAATATTCTAATTTGCCGACCGCGTTGCGCAGCCCTTTCGTTTTGTTGCGCAATTCGTCAAATCGCGCGTTCAGTTCTTCATATTTTTCTAAGAGACTGTCGCGATGCGATTGTTCGAGTATGTCGCTACGTTTCATATTCGTTAAAACGTTCGTCTTATAATTCGTCTCGCGGAAGCTCGAAAGAAGTTCAAAGGCGTCTCGTTGCACCGAATCGACGTTGATGTTTATGCCAAAATTCGAGAGCATCGATTTGACCATACATTGGGAATCTGCGGCTAGTTGCATCGCTTCGACGACAAAACGCGGCTCCAATTCGTCGCGCGCGTCGGCGACTCGCGCTAAAAGTCCAAACGACTTGCTCATCAACTCGTAAGAAGCGCCAGCCTCGTTGAGTTGCTTGGAATCCAATTCCTGTTTGCGCATCCATAACAACGTCGAGGTTTCTTTCGCAAGATTGATAATTTCTAAATCTTGCGGTTTAATGGAATCTTCAAAGGACGCGCCGCTTGCGATCAACTGATTACGATCAAGTTGCCATCTGCACTGTCGGCGTAAGACGTCGGCTCGAATTGAAATTTCTTTAAAACTAGCGGCTTTTGCAAAAACGGTATATTTAGAATCGTTTTCAACGGGTTCTGGGGCGGCGCCCCCGATATTGATTCTTCCAACGGCGTCGGCTGCTGAAACGCGTTCGATCTCAGGATGCGAAACGTGATATAAAAATCCCGCTTGATTTTCGTCGGTCGTCATTCTGATATTCGGCGATAACAATCGTATGAAGTCTTCTCGATAGTAGAGATAGAGTTCGTGCAATTCGGGAAAGTCGCTCGCCAAACGTTCCGTCGCTTTGAACGCCGAACATTTTTTATTGTTGTCCAGTAATAGTTCGATTAACGCGGCGTTCCACTCGTCGGCGGTTTGGGTCGCGATTTCTACGACGTTCGTTTGCGCCGTCTGACAAAGATTTTCGATTTCGTCGTTTCGTCGTTTGTCTTCGCTCTCGCGCGACGCCGACGCGTTGGAATCGTCAAGTTTCGAATCAAATTCTTCAACCCAGCAGTTCCAATCTTTAAGGTCTAACTTGTTCCAATCTATTCCTTCTTTGGACAGTATTTCACGGATATTCAAGACTTTTTCAACGTTTTGCGTCAGCAGTTCGGAAGGCGCGTCTTGAACAATCAGAACGCGCCGCGTCCGTCCCGCAAGAAGACGCAATAATTCGACGGGCTCGGAAACTCCAAGCATAAAAACAAGCTCGTCGGGCGGATTGGAACTTGAAGCCGCCGCTATTAACGTCGCCGCCGCTTGGACGTCTTCGTCGTCGGCGGGAATCGCTTCAAAACCGGCTATCAAAAAATGGGGCGCGGCAATATAACGTTCTTGCGCCAACGTAGCGACGCGGCGCGTTACCGTTACGTTTCTATCCGACAAATTACGTTCGATCGCGGTTCTTATCGCGTCAAGAGCGTCTAATGAAAAGGGCGCGTCCAAGATTTTTCCCGATATGACGATCGTCGCTCGTTCGTTCATTTGATTTTCCTTTTGCTATCTTTTCTTTCAAGTTTTTTAACGATTAAAAAGTTCGACGCTTCGGCAAACCGCGCGAGCGCGCGCAGGTTGAAAACGCGAACAGTAAAAACGACAAGAAACGTTTATGGAAACGCGACTAAGGAGCGTTTCGTTTACGTTGTTGCGCGCGTCGTTTGCACGCGTCGTTTGCGCGACGTTGTTTGCGCGTAGATTATTCTTCTAGCGAGAAGCGCGCCAGCCGGGCGTTTCGACGGACGCCAAAACGCGCTCGATAAACGCTTCGTTTGCGCGTCGACTATCCTCGCGACGTCCGCCGCGCAACGCGACGCGATGCGCCAGCGTCGGCGTCGCAAGCCGTTTTACGTCGTCGGGAATTACGTAGTCCCGACCGTCGAGAAGCGCGAAAACGCGCGATGCGCGAGCTAGAGCGAGCGACGCGCGAGGACTAGCGCCGACAAGCGCCTCGTCCGAGCGACGCGTCGATTCGACGATTTCAAGCAAGTAATTTGCCAATTCTGACGAGAGCCGAACTTCGCGCGCCGCCTCTTGAACTTCGCGCGCTTCGTCTAGCGAAATCACGGGCTTCAACGATTCTACGACGTCGTCGCGTCCGTGCGTTTCTAGAATCGCCAATTCCGCTTCGCGATCGGGATACCCGATCGAAATTCGCATAAAAAAACGGTCGAGTTCGCTTTCGGGCAACGGATACGCGCCCTCAAATTCGATCGGATTCTCCGTCGCGACGACGAAAAAAGGACGAGGAAGAGGATAAGACTTGCCGCCCGAGGTGACTTGACGCTCCCCCATGGCTTCAAGCGTCGCGCTTTGCGTTCGCGGCGGCGTCCGATTGATTTCATCCGCTAAGACGACGTTTGCAAAAATTGGACCGGGTAGGAATTGAAAATCTTGAGTTTGGGGACGGTAGAACTCTCCTCCGACGACGTCGGAAGGAAGTAAATCCGAAGTAAACTGAACGCGTGAAAACGAGGCGTCTAGGCTTTTCGCAAGGGCGCGCCCCAACAGCGTTTTTCCTACGCCCGGCGCGTCGTCGAGCAAAAGATGTCCTTCTCCAAAAAAAGCGACTAAAGCCAGTCGAACGACTTCTTTTTTTCCTATAAAAACGCGTTCTATATTTTCCTCTAGTTTTCTTACCGACGCCGCGATCGTTTCCGCGTTCATTTTTTATTCCTCTCAATTTCTTTTTTATTCTAAAAAAGCGCGTCGAAACGCGCGCAAATTATTCCGCTTATTTTAACGCGTGAAGAATAGCTTTGCAACTTCCAGATTATGTTTTTTTGGAAATTTTTTGTAAATTTAGCGTTCTTTTAGCGACGTCGCTTGTTCATATTTGACTTACGACGACCTTAGCGCCTGCGCGCATTAATCTATTTGACGTCGCGCGGTTTGTTTCGTATAATTTAAACGGCGTTTACGCAACGTCGTTAGATGAAACGCAAACGATCGCGCGTTTAGAGCGGGACGGCTGTGCTTTTAACGTTTTATTGGGAGAAAGAACGATGAAATCTTTTCACGATAACGATTCCGATTCGTCCAAATTACGTTTGACTCAGACGCGTGAAAACGAAGAACGACTTCGACAAGAAGAGCTTGCGACGTTGATAGCCTTTTGGTCCGATTCCGAACCTATCGTCGACGTCGAGGTTTCACGGCGTCTTTGCGCGCGCGAACGAGACTGCGAACGTATTCTTTCCGGAAGCCTTGATCTTGTCGGTCGGAATCCCAATATGATCTGGTCCAACGTCGCCGACGCGCTTCAAGAATTACACGTCGCAAGACTAAGACTGAAGACTTACGACGTTAAAAAAATTCGCGAGACGTTAAGTATTTGGCGCGGTCTCGTCGCCTTTGACAAAAAACGCGCTTCTTCGTTGGCGCTTGCGCTTACCTCGTTTGGCGGAATTTATTGTTTATTAGAGCGTTACGCCGACGCGGAAGAAGCGTGCCTTGAAGCGACAAGTCTCTATCGCGAAATCTTTGCCGCGAATCCCAAGGAAGGACGCGAATCCAGCTTCTTTACGATGATATGCCTTGCGGAAGTTTATTGCGCGACGAGTCGCTACGACGACGCCGAACGCGCGTTGCGCATGGCGTCGGGGTTCCTCAAAAAAATATCCGTCGACGTTTCAAGGCACGAATTTGTTCTTGATCGCATACGCCGCAAATTGAGCGAACGTTCGCAGGCGTTCGGAGAAGGCGAAACTAAGAAAAACGACGCTCGTCTTCGCGACGAGGCGTCAAACTTTTGCCGCGACGCATTGCGTCTTTGGCGTTGGGGCGGCTTACAAGAAGCCGAGACGCTCTACCTTAATGCTATTTCCATCTATCGCAAGCCGTCTTCGTTAGAAAACGACGTCGAACGACGCGCTCGTTTAGCGGAAACGCTCGACGAACTTGGTCGTTTGCGTTGTCAGCCGAAACTGTCCAAGTACGAAGACGCCGAGGCGTGTTTTACCGAATCGGCGTCGATTTTGCGCGAATTATCAAGTTTTGACCGCGCCTATTCGGACGCGTTTACCGCCGTTCTTCTGAATCTTGCGGCGTATTTCGAACGTCAAAAGCGCTGGAAGGAATTGGAACAAACGTTGCGCGAAGCGTTAAAAGCTCTTGGCGCGAACGACGAAGCGTTTAATCCGATCACGCCGTCGGCGCGCGTTCGATTGGCGAATTTATTTCGTCGTTCGAATCGCGCGGAAGAAGCGATCGAAGAATATCGTCGCGCGTTGGAACTTTGGGACAAGGCGCAAGGGGGCGTCGCGTCGCGTTATCGTTTGGAAATCGCGACGGCGCGCTTTCAGTCGGCGGAATTACTCAAGCGCGCGAAACGTTGGGACGAAGCGGAAGAATCTTACGACGTCGCGCAAAAGCTGTTTCGCGAGTTGAGCGAGAGCGATCTCGAGAACGAATCTTACGTTCACAAACTCGCCTCGTCTCTTAATAACTTGGCGACGTTGCGTTCCAATTCCGAGCGCGGATCAAAGTCCGCTCTTGATTATATGGTCGCGGAACGGAACTATAGCGAGGCGTCGACGCTCTATCGCCGCCTGCGCGAAAAGAATCCAAACTCCGTTGAATTTGAATTTGCGACGACTCTGTACAATTCCGCCGCGCTTCACGAAAAATTGAACGTCGTCGACAAGGCGGAAAAAGAATATCTCGAAGCGCTCGAAATTCAACGCGCTTTGGCAAAAGCCAAGCCGGAGGAACACGCGGAAAACGTCGCGCGAACGTTGAATAATCTTGCGGCGCTTTATCGTTCCAACGCGTCCGATCCCTCGCGTTTCGAAAAAGTCGAGCCGTTGTACGAAGAGGCGTTGCGCGTCTATGAAAACTTAGAGCGCGCCAAACCGAAAACTTACGGTCGAAAGATCGTGCGAACGTTGCGTAGTTTGGCTAGTCTTCATTTGCAAGACCCGGATCGTAAGGAATTGGCGGAAGAAGAATATCGACGCGCCGTTACGCTTCTGCTCGATTTGACAAGGCGCTTTCCCGACGTCGCGGGATATAAAAGCGATTTAGCCGACGTTTATTCGCGTTTGGGCGCCGTTCGTTTCGAATTCGGCTCTTTTCACGACGCAACGCTTTGTTATCGCGAGGCTATTGCAAAATACAAGGAATTGACGCGTAATAATCCCCGTAAATATTCCGTAAAACTTGCCGAAACGTTCGTCGAACTGAGCGACTTGCATCAAAAGTCCGGCGCTTTTGACGACGCGTTGCAAGCGCTCGAGTCTTCGGTCGCCGTTTATGAAAAAGCGTCGCGAGAAGAGCCGACCGACGAAACG
>JAZRWW010000098.1:0-11868 GCA_045599865.1 Thermoguttaceae bacterium | reverse complement strand
GGCCTCCGACTTAACGCGCCCCCTTTCCTTCTACCTTGGAAGCGACGACGCCGCGCAACGCGTCGGGCGTTAGCAGCGACGTTTGCGGAATGAACAAAGCGTTCGTCGGTTTGGCGTCGTCAAGCGGAAACCCGACAAGGGAAGTCCAATAAAGGCTTTTACGCAAGGTTACGCCGTCCCGGTCGACCGTTACCCAAGCGCGTTCGTCGCGTTCCGAAGGGAGAACGAAGAGCGCGAGAATCAATTCGAAATTCCACGACATATAACGGCGCAACTTTTCAACGGGAACGTCAAGACGCCAATATTCGGCGCCGCGCTTTTCAACGGAGACGGGGCTTCGCGTCGACTTAAGTTGAACGTGAAGCGAAGTAGACGTTAGACCGCTAATACGCGGCGAAAAAACGCCTTGAAAACAACAACTGACGTCGACGCCCATTGCGTCGGCGTTGCGAGAAGACGGGAGAAGCGCGCCGCCCGCTTGAGCCAAGACCGCGTGGAAAGCGACGGCGCTCAACTCTTCTTGTCGACGCGCCAACAATCCTTGGCGTAAAAATTCCGCGTTGTTCATATCTTTACTCGGGTAAACGTGGTTATTCGGCGCGACGAAAGTCGCCGCGCTTTTGGTTATTATATTACGTAAATTCTCCCTTGCAAAGGGCGCTTTTAAATCGATCGTTTGCTAAGAAGGCTTGAAATAAAAAAATATTGAAAAAATTTCGAACCCCGTAAAATGAAAGAAAAACAAGGGAAAAATTAAGAAAATTTTAATTTTTCACGCATAAAGCGCGAGTTGGCGGCGACTATTAGCACAAAGGAAGTTCAATGGAAATTCCGGCTGGAACGACTATTAAATTCGACGGCGGTTCGTTTGCAGGAACGACGCCTTCCGCTGCTCAATTTGCTGGCGCAACCCTGACGACCGCCGTCGGACTTAATTCAAACGTCGAGTTCTTATCTAATTTTACGCTCCCCCTATCGTCGCAACTCTCTCTTTCCGGGGGGAGCGTCTCTTTTAATAGCGCCGCGTCGATTCAAGGCTCGCTTGAACTGAACGACGTCGCGATCTCTTACGACGAAGAATCCGAAACCGAAACTAGCGTCGCCGTCTCGGGCGCGTTATCTTTTTCCAGCGAGTCGCTTTCCTTCCGGCTCGATAGGATAACGCGCGCGAGCGGCGGTTCCGTCGCGATTCAATGCGCGAGCGCCGAAGGGACGTCGTGGAGCGTCGACGAACTGACAAGCGCCGGGAGCGTCAAGATTGCGGAACTGACTTGCGACGGCGCCGTCGACGCAGGGGCGGTAGAGGGCGACGATTGGGACGTCGGATCGCTCGCTTGCGATTCCGCCGACGTCGATTATTTACTTGCCGATCACGCGTCGATTCGCGGAAACGCCAACGGCGTCAATTGGACGATTAACGGATATTTAATCGTGTTGGGCAAAGCCGACGTCGACGATTTAACGACGAGCGGTTACGTCGCTCTTGGCGACGACGCGACGGGCGAAACTTGGAAAGTCGGCGCGTATTTGACGGAACTTGCCGAAACGGGCAATACGCCGACGACGTTTAACGTTCCGACGCTCGAATTGAACGGCTGGACAAACGTTTCGTTGGAACGCGTCGTCGACTTGACGCTTTGGAACGACGGCGCGCTTGGCGTCGACGCGGATTTGACGTTCGTAAGTCTGACGACCAAGAGCGGCGCGACGATCGCGCTTTCGAACGGGGCGATTTTGAAGGTTGCGACGGAAGCGACGTTTAGCGGAACGACGACGTTGGCGGGCAAAGGATATTTCGTCGTGCCGGCCGACGCGACGACGACTAATTTACGCAAATTGGAAAGCGCCGACGCAAGAGTCTGCAAACTCGGGGCGGGCTTGTCGGCGCTTTCCGCTTATTCTACCGACGGGGCTAACGTCGTCGCGACGGCGACAAGAGAAGACGCGACGATCCCGTATTTGACGGAAGTTCTTGTCGGTCAAGATTGGATTCTTTTAGAAGCCGAAGAAACGGACGCGACGTTTACGGCGCAAGCGCAAGGGCGAGAAACGAAGTTGCGCGCGTTTGACGGCGAACAATTTATTACGACGTCCGTATATTGCGCCCCGTCTCATACGTGGCTGACGTATGTCAAGACGGTCGCCGTTCAAACGGACGTCGCCTGGAAAATTACGACGGACTGGATTATGGCGAGCGAATATTGCAGAGCGTTGGAAGCGATCGTTTTACGCGCGAGAGTCGAGAAGTCGGAAACGTCGGAACCGTTGACGAGCGCCGAAGTCGATTCTATTTCCTATACGTGTTACAAAAGAAGCGTCGTATGGGGCAAGGAGTCGCGATCCCCGGTCGAGGGACACGAAAACGTTTCCGTTCCTGTCAACACGGTCTTTGACGAACTCGTTACGAACGACGCGCAATGGACGAAAGACCAGACGGGCTATAACTGGAAATTCGAGCCCGACACGACGACTAACCCGATTTTTCCGACGCCGGGGAAATATACTATCTTGGTAACAATCAAGATGAACGAAGGCAACCCCGCGCCGATTTACTTTGAAATCGAAGCAAATTGACGCGGGATACGCGGCGCGCAAGAATCGACGGCGAAAGCCGGCGCGCGAAAGCTGCCCGCATTGCGGGCGGATGGGTTGAATCAGACGAGACTCGGCGAATACGGATGTTTTTACGCGCTCTAAATACGATAGTATAACGCGCGTTTTCGCATTATTTGTATTGCAACAACTCATATGCGCAACGAAAGAAAGTTGTAAAACCCGCGTTCTCCAGACTGTTTTTTGACCAACGTCCCGTCTGATTCAACCCATCCGCCCGCAATGCGGGCGGCTTTCGCGCGCGCCGGAGGCGCGAGCCAGGCGCGGCGCCTCGAGCCCCCCCAAGGGGGGGTTAGGTACTTTTCGACCGGGTTTTCCAGAGGGCGCGCGATTCCGTCGGAAAAATATGTTTTGTTTGTTTTTGAAAAAATTTTAGGAGGCGGCGAATGGACAAGATTCAGAGCGACGCGAACGTCGAGTCGAAGAAAGAACGCAAGACGCGCGAGCTGGCGCTTGAAATCGCGCTTCACGGCGTCGAAGAAGCCAAGGAGTTCGCGTCGCCGACGGAAATTTCGCGCGCGGAAGAATACCTTGCGAGCCTTGCGTCGATGGACGGACGCAAGGCGCTTGGAGAGATGTTGACGATCCTAAAAGGCACGATCGAACGCGCGCATATGAACGGCGACGACAAGATCGTTATCGCCGCCGCCACGCGATACGCGGAGTTGGCGAAGCTAGCCGAAGTTTCCGACGCCGTCGTCAACGAACGCGCGACGAGCGAAGAACGCGAAGCGATCGCGCTCGGCTATCTTGAATCGACGGGCGTAATTAAAAAAGGTCTTGATTTGCTTGAAGCGTCGCGGCTTCTCGCGCAATACGTCGTCGACGAAATCTTGCCGCGCAAAATCCAGGAAGAGGCGAAAAAGAACGCCGCAATAGAAGAAAGGTAAAAAAGATGATCAGCGCTATCGTAGGTTGCGCGGTTGCGTCCGCGTTTGTCGTCTCGGTTCTTTACAAGGTCAACAAGCTCGCGCGTCGCGCGCGGGCGTTGGAGGAACGGATTGAATCGGGTTCGAATCAGGAAGGGAAGGAAAGCGTCGAATCTCTCGGAAACGCGGTCGTCGAGCTTCAGGCTAGATTGAATACGATTTGCGTTGCGATCGACGACGTTCAAAAGGAAGCGAAGGCGAGCGTCGACAATTTGCGCAAAGAATGCGTATCGGCGGCGAACGCGGCGCTCGAATGGAAGAAGGAAGGGTTCGCGCGACTGGACGCGCACGAAACGCGGATCGCGGAGTTGGCGGGTCGACACGACGGAATGAAAAAACTCGTCAACGCGCTTCGGGAATGTTTCGACGACCTCGCGGAACGATTCGACAAAATCGAAAAGGAACACGAGAAACACGCGAAGACGCGCAATTTTGCCGTCGACGCGTTTTACAAGACGAACTTGGCGGTTCGGGACTGTTTGAAGGAATACGAGGAGGCGACGAATGAGAACGCGACTATATAACGCTTATATCCTTGGCTTGGCGCTGTTCGCGGTCTTTGTCTTGGCGCCGCTGGAAGCCGGGGCGCGATTTGTCGTCGGTCGGAGGCGCGTCAATGGTTGAGGACGCTAGAGAAAAAGAATACGACGCCGTCGTCAAGGATATGGCGCGCTGGGCGTTAAGGCGCCCTTACGGGTCTTTCAACACGCGGGAAGACTACTTGCAAATCGGTCGGGAGGCGCGGGTACGTTACGCGGAAAAGCTAAAAGAAATGGAACTGGAACACGCGACGGCGTATCTAGGCTTGGCGATCAAAAGCGCGATTCTTTTAGACCGACGTTTCGGATACAACGGGTCGGGTGGCGGCAAAGTCGCGCGGAGGATTTCCTTGTTTCAGTTTCCAGAAAAGAAAACCAAGAGCGGCGAGACGCTTAACCTGTTAGACGTCTTGTCGGACAAAAAATCGGACGACGCGCCCGCGCAAGCGGAACTGAACGAAGAACGCCGAAAACTCCTTGCTTACGTCGATACCCGCAGAACGATAGGGTCGTCGAAAGCGAAAGAGATTATGCGCGACTTTGTTTACGGCGAGACGATCGTAGGGGCGTCGAAAAAGCGCGGCGTCAATTATAAAGCGGCAAACTCTATTTACCAACGTCTCGTCAAGGGCGCGCGCGCCTATTTCGGAGCAAACAATGAAAGCAAACTATAAGCCGCTGGACTTGAAGGCGGAGGACGAACGAACGGAAACGGTCGAGTTCGCTTTGCCGTGGCCGCCTTCGCTGAACCACAACTGGCGAATCGGGAAAACGTTCAGTAAAAATTGGACGAAGCCGCGCGTTTATCGTTCGGACGCGTATGAGAAATTTTTGGGTCGAGTTTTCGCGGCCGCTTGCGACGGGCGTATCCCCGCGCCGAAACGCGCGGAATTTTACGACGTCGAGTTAATTTTCATACCGCCGGACTTGCGAAAGTACGACGTCGACAACCGGGTTAAAGCGGTTTTCGACGCGCTGACAAAGACAGGGTTCTGGAAAGACGACGCGCAAGTCCGCGTCGCGCGTCTTGTCAAGACGCCGGCGAGGCAAGACAAACGGAGTTGCGTTCTTATTAAAGCGACGGGGCGAACGCTTCCGCCGGAGTCGCCCCCGTCGGAAAAGGTTCAAGAGCTGACGGCTTGGATTTATCCAAGGAAAACGATTTTAGAGAAACGAAGCGCAAGGAGAAACGAATCATGAAGTTCATTTTTAGCGTATTGTTTTCGGCGTTCCTTTTCGCGGGACAAATCATTCCGACGTTCGCAAACGAGGCGCGACGCGCTAAGACGGTCGACGACGTAAGGCGCGCCGCTTGCCGGGTCGGGGTTGAGAACGCGCGCGGGACGGGCTCGATTATCGGACTCGACGACCGCTTGAACAAATATCTCGTCTTGACGAATTATCACGTCGTGACGACGAGTCGACAGGCGACTTGCGAATTTTGGGACGATTCGGGCAAGCGTTCAAAGACGACGGGCGAGATCGTTTGGCGCGCGCACGATCAGAACAAGCCGTTTGACTTCGCGCTGATCGCGATCGACCGTTCGTTCGTGGAAGGCTTGAATCTTCCTTACGTTCCTTTGGCGGGCGGCGAGGCGCGGATTCTTGAAGGGTTCGCTTTCGACTCGGCGGGCTGTCCTCGGGGTCAGTTCGTCGTCGGGTGGGACGGAGGAATCCTTAACGTCAACCGCACGACGGAATTTACTCCGGGTCCTTATCCCGGTCAAAGCGGTTCCGCCATCGTCGGGTTTATCGACGGCAAACCTTGGAACATTGGAATCTTGACTTGGCTTGTCGGTCAAGAGGGCGCCGACGATTCAAGGGGCGCGTTCATTCCCGTCGCTAACTTGTGGGCGGCGCTCGGGGGGAAGCAACGAACGTCGGAAAAGGAACCGTGGCGCGCGCCGGAGACTTATCGAGAATGTCCTATGATTATCTCGCCGAAATAAAAAAGTTCGCCGAAGACGTTATCGAGGTCGTTGAATACGGACTCGAGCAAACAGTCGAAGAAATAAAGGAACGTTGCGCGAATCCTTTGGCGCGAGAGCGCGTTTGGGGCGGCGCGCGCGTCTGGAACGCGTTGGAAGAACTTCAGAAACAAGGTCGCGTCTATTCTCGCTCAAGAGGACGCGGAGGAGAAAAAAGAACGTACTGGTCCCGAACTAGGAGCCGGAGACTTATCGAGAATGTCCGTTAATTATGAAAACGCGCTGACCGCGCTTGAAGACGCGCTTGAGCGAAGTCTTTACGTCGAAGGAGAGCGAACGTCAAGCGAGCTTGTCGACGACTTCGCAGGGCGCGTTTTCGCCGGGTTCGTCTTCGGAGAAAACGCCGTTTTAGACGCGTTGCAAAAACTCCGCAATCAAGGACTCGCGACTTCCTATTATCGACGACGCGGGCAAGACGCGGAAACCGTTTGGCAAGCGTCGCGCGGCCGAAAGTCGTTTTTAGGGTCGAATATGGATTGAAGAAAGGAAGCCGAGGAATGCCGGACGAATATCAAGAGGCGATGCGCGATTTAGCCGATTACGTTGAAAAAATCATCGGCGACGTCGGACAAACGACGACGGAGATTTACAAGCGCATGGAAAACGACCGATACGCGCCGAACTGGGACTTCGCGGAGTTCCACGTCTTAAAGGCGTTGCAGAAACTCCTGAAGCGAGGGCGCGCGTATTGCTACTTTCTAAAAAAGGACGGAGAAACCGTTCGTTACTGGCGCCGTCCGAAAAGACGGAGCGCAGGGAAATAGGAGACGCGGAATGCTGTTAAAACCTATCGAAAAAATAATAGGAGCGGTCGTAGTCGCGGGGATCGCTTACGGCTGTTTTCAAGCGGCGGTTCATACGCCGAAGGGAAAGCCGCCTAAGGACGTCGCGATCTTGAACGCGTCGGAACAACTTGGGACGTTGAACGCATGGAGGGCGAGGCGTCGACTTCCGCCCTTGCGAGCCGACAAGGAATTGGAACGCCAAGCGTTGGAGACGGCGCTTGAAAACGCGGACTTCGGACGTTTGCAACACGGACGACTTTACGGCGGCGCGCGTTGCGAAATCATCGCGGAAAATCGAACCGGGTTTGAAGAAGCGCTCCGGCAATGGGACGCGTCGACGGAAGGACACAGGGAAGCGATCCGAACGCGAAAATACCAGCAAGCGGGTTGCGCTTGCGTAAAAAAGCGCGGTCGGTACTTTTGTTGCGTTCGATTTAAGTAGAAAGGGGCTTTAAAATGAAACGAATTTTAATCGGACTTTACTTTTTGGCGGGCTTGGCGGCGTCGTCGGTATTTGGCGCCGATCCGCGTTATTCGTTGACCGAATATTCGATGAACGGTTGCGCCGCTTGCGTCGCGGCGTTGAAGGACGTCGCGGAAATCGCCGGAGCGGGAATCGACGTTCGTTGCGTCAATACGAGCGTCGACCCAGCCGGAGAAGCGGAAGCGCGGCGCTTCAATTTGCGTCTTCGTCCGGCTTGGCGACTTGCGAGCGCGCAAGGGGTCGAAATAGGGCGCTGGTACGGATCGGGCAAAGCCGGAATAATCGTCGCCACGATACGCGCCAAGTTTCCAATAGTCGACGAGCAAGAGCCGATAGGCGTCCCGCTCGCGTCGGTCGAGGAAGAAGAAACGGCGCCGGAGACGTCGGAAACGATAGACGAAACGTCGCCGGAACTTGCGCCAAGCGCCTTGGCGGAATTGGACGCGTTGAAAGACGAAGCGGAAGACGAAGAAGAAGCGGAAGAAGATTTCCGTAATCGCAAGACGGTTTCGGAACCGTTCGTCGACGCGGGCTTTCTTGACAAGTCCTTGGACGAATGGAACAGACGCGGCGAAGACGACGACGAAAACGACGACGCGGAAGAGTTCGAAGAAGACGAAGAATCACAAGGCGGGTTCTTTTCGCCGAACGCCCCTAAGCAAAAAGAGGACGAAAGCGACTTTGAACGCGCAAAGCTCGGAGATCGAATCGCGGATCGCGCGGCGACTACTCTTTTAAAAGGCTTGGCGCCGAAAATCGAGTCGTTCCAAGCGGACGCGTTCGCCAAGTTGGAACGAATCGGCGACAAGGTCGGCGCGGACGTTCGAAGCGCGGCGGTCGCGGAATTGAACGCGGCGAAGGCGGAGTTGTTCGGACGCGCCGAAAAGGAGATCGCGGCTTTTCGCAAGGAGCTTTTCGAAGAAATAGAAGCGCTGGCGTCCCGCGTTCTTAAATGGGTCGCGGTAATAATCGTGTGCGCGATCCTTGGTTTTTTCTTTGCGTTGCGGCAAGCGGCGAAGGCGGCGATATAATGAAGACGTTGAAATTTTTACGGGAGCTGATCGCGGTAATATGCGGGCTTGTCGCGCTATTTCAAATGGTCGTTTCGAACGAACAAAGGGCGCAAGAGCATTTTGAGACGACCGCGCAAGTTTGCGCCTTGGCGGAAAAGGTCGACGCGCAAAACGAGCGGTTCGAAGCGGCGTTACGAACGAACGAGGGGGCGCGATGAAACACGATTATTATTACGCGGGCGCCGAATGCGTCTTTGAAGTCGAGAAGGCTTGCTGTCGTCGACCGGAAGGCGGGAGTTTTCCGCTCGACCTTAGTTTAATCGAACGCAGCCCCGAAGGACGCGTTCTCGGGATAACATACCCTAGACTGCATTTTACGCCGGAGGAATTTCCGCCCGATAAATTAAGCGCGTTTATGCTAGGCGAACACAGACGAATCCGCGTCGTCGACGAAAGAAAAGACAATAAAAACTTGTCGCAAGAAGAATCCGACGCGCAGATCAAAAACTACCTTTACTCGGACGGGGAGTTGCAAGCCGTTCTTTCGGGTCCGTTCGCTTACGTCGGCAAACATTCGACGGCGGAAGACAGAGACACGGTTTTATTGGAGAGCTTTGAGGATGAACCCGCTTGAAGAAAAACTGCTCGAAGCGCGCGCGGCGTTGGAGTCGGCGCGCGGGTTCGCGCTTTGGACAAGAGCGCCGACGACGATTAAAGACGCTATCGACGACTCTTTGTTTTCGGTGAATCGAGCGGCGCGCGTCGCGTCGCTTTTTAACTCGACCTTGTTTTCGAAAGGAGAACAACCAATGAAAGAACTCTTTGCAATGTTGGACGCTTACAACGCGGTCAAGTCCAGCGCGATCGCGACGACCGAACGACTTCAAAAGGTCGGCGCCGCGTGCGAAAAAGCCCAAGCGGGCTTGGACGCGTTCTTTGCTTCGGCAGGCTTGAACGACGAGCCGGACGGGGAGGCGGCGCCGAACGGCGAGCTGGGCGACGCCGCGTCGGAACAGGATGGCGCCGGAGTCGCGATCGCGGAAGGGACCGTCTGATGCCGTATCGACTCGACCTAACGACCGGAACGCAAGAGACCCCGTCGCGCGTTCCGTTCCTTGGCGGTAAGAAGCAGGCGGTCGTTTGCGTCGCGTTCGTCGACGACGCGACCCCGTTGACGGAGGGAATCGCGACCGCTTGTCAAGGCGCGATGCGAGGAACGTTGCAAGCCAACGGTTACGACGTAAGCGACGCGCGTTTTGCGTACGCGTTGCAAGCGGACGAAGAACTGCCTTCTTACGTCGACTTTGGAATCCACGTCGGAAAAGACTACCCGGACGAAGAGCCGGAGCCGGATGCGAATCCGACCGGCGAATAAAAGCGGAACGTCGCGCCTAAAAACGCGGCGTTTTTTTTTGGCTTGCGTTCGTTCGCGGACGCGCGCCCCTTCCTTTCAATCTTTTTAAAAGGGGGTATAATGAAGGCGAAAACGTCGCGCAAGACGCGACGGAAAGGAAGAGCAAAGGGGGAGTCGATGACAAGAAGAGGAGACGCCGCGCGCGACAGGAAGACGCGGAAATTAAGAGAGAAAATTTGTCGAACGAGGCAACGGACGAGCGACAGGGACGAATACCCGATAAGAGAACTTCCCGCTTGCGTTCGCAACAGAGCGCCGGGGAGGGAACTTAACAACGACGAATGTTTAGAAGTTCTGGAATGGTTCCAAGGCGTTCTTGACGACGCCGCAGTCGCCGGAGGGTTGCGTTGACAAAAGAGGGGGAAAAGCAGAGGCATAAAGTCGCGGTCGACGCGCTGTCCGTCGTCGCAAGATGCGCCGTCGTGATAAAGAGCGCGGGGCGAGCCGAAGATTCCGCGTTATTAGAAGCGGCGAAGGACGTTTGGGAAGTCGTCGTAGAAAGTTCCCTTCCTTGCGACGTGAGAGCGAAAGCGCTTGAAGTCGTCGGCGAGGTATTGTCGTGCGTCGTCGCGAATCGCGAACTTTTAAAAGAACGGTATGAATTGGAGAAAAAGCGCAAGCAGGAAGAACGGAACGACAAGAACGCGTCGACTTGGCGCGGCGTAAGGAAAGCGGTTTCCGTCGTCGTTTGCGTCGCGATTTGCGTTGCGCTCGCCGTAAGCGGACAAGGAGTTTGCGCGATCGTCGCGCTGGCGTTCGCGTTGCGCGCGCTTGGCGACAGTCTGCCGTTAAGAACGTGGTTGAAAGCGACGCGAAAGCGCGCGACTGAAAAAACACTTCGCAAATCTTGCAATTAAACGACTTGCGACAAAACCCCAAAAAACCCGAGTTTCGTTCTTTTAAGCATGCTTACGGGAGAAGAACATGGCGTTTTCAACCCCCCCTAAAACGCAAATGAAACGGAATCTCGACGCGTTTTCGTCGTCGTCGTTAAAAATCGCGCGCAAGGCGCCCCTCGCGCAGGCGACGGACGACATTTCGGCACTCGCGGCGGCAGAGGGCTTTACGGCTCACGCCAACGCCGTTACCATAAGAAAAGATTAACGTTTGATGAAAGCAGGATTTTGACATGAATTTCGGAAGACAACTGGAAGGATTTGAAGAATACACTCCTTTCCGCTATGAACCGGGCATGATACGGCTTGACGCGAACGAAAGCTGTTCCGATATGCCGGACGAAATGAAAACGAAGGTGCTGGCGGCGATCCGCGAACAGTCATTCAACCGTTATCCCGACGCATTTGCGACGGAGCTCTGCAAAGCTTTTGCCGATTATCACGGACTCGATCCGGAAAACGTTCTGGCAGGAAACGGCAGCGATGAGCTTCTCGTTCTGATTTTTTCCGTCATGGTTCCGGCAAATTCCAAAGTTCTTGTTCTGACTCCCGATTTCTCGGTATACGGCATTTACGCGACATTGTACGGAAGACAGGTCATCAGTCTGACGAAAAACGAAGACCTCAACTTCCGTGCCGATGACGTGATCGAATGCGCGAAAAGAAACAACGTCGGGCTGATCATCTTTTCCAATCCGTGCAATCCGACGGGACAGGGCATCACGGCGGCGGAGGTCGAAAAGATCGTCTCCTCGGTGGACTGCGCCGTCTGCGCCGATGAAGCGTACATGGATTTCTGGTCGGACAACGAAACGGTCATGCCGCTGATCAATCAATATGATAATCTCTTCGTTCTGCGGACCTGTTCCAAGGCACTCGGCAGCGCGGCGTTCCGAATCGGTTTCGTCGTCGCGAACACAAGGATCGTTTCCATGTTCCGCAAGGCGAAAGTTCCTTATAACGTCAGCGCGCTTTCGCAGGCGGCGGGAACGGCGGTTCTGAAAAACAAAGAGTATCTGCGGAATCTCACCAATCAGCTCATTTCGCGCAAGGAACGGCTTTATGAGATGCTCAAATCGCTCGAACGGCCGGAATTCACCGTCATCAACACAAAAACGAATTTCATCGTCTGCCTTACGCCGTATGCGCCGCAGATCTATGAATTTCTCAAAGCAAACAATGTCATCGTGCGGCTCATCGGCAAAGG
>JAZRWW010000097.1:0-9748 GCA_045599865.1 Thermoguttaceae bacterium | reverse complement strand
TCTCGGCAGAAATTTCGCCGGAGAGATTCAAGCCGTAATTCATAGAGAGAATAACGTTTGTCGCCGTAAACGTTCCCTCGCTATAGACGTAAACGCCGCCGCTATCCGACGCCGTATTTCCTGAAATCGTTGTGTTTGTCGACGTAAAATTACCGGCAAAACCGACGTAAACGCCGCCCCCGTATTCGTCCGCAGTATTACCTGAAATCGTCGTATTTATCGTCGTAAACGTTCCATAGGTAACGCAAAAGCCGCCGCCACGATACGCCTCATTTTCAGAAATCGCTGCGTTCGTTGCAGTAAAATTACCGCCTTGGACGAAAATACCGCCTCCGGTGAACGCACGGTTTTTAGAAAACGTTGCGTTCGTCGAAGTAAAAGTTCCATAGGAAACAAAAACTCCGCCGCCGAAGTACTCGGACAAATTGCCGACTATCGTCGAGTTCGTCGACATAAAAGTTCCGTCGCCGCCAACGTAAACGCCGCCGCCGTATGTTGTCGCCGAATTGACGGAGATCGTTGTGTCTGTCGAAGTAAAAGTTCCGTTGCTGCAAACATAAACGCCGCCGCCGTCAGACGCCGAATTGCCGGATATCGTCGAGTTTGTCAACGTAAAAGTTCCATTGTAATCAACGTAAACGCCGCCGCCATACTCCGCGTCGTTGTCCGTTATCGCGCAATTTATCGCAATTAACGTTCCCTCGTTGCCGATAGCGCCGCCATAAGTCGATTTATTGTCATTAAGTAAGGAATCGACAAGAGTTAAACGACTCCTTGAATAAGCGTTCCAGAAAGCGCCGCCGCGCGTCGACTCGTTGCCGTATATTCGGTTGTTAGTCGCTTCGAGCGTCCCTGTATTATCGGCGACTCCTCCGTACAAGGCTTTGTTGAAAGCAAAAACGCAGTCGTTTAACGCAACGTCGCCGTCGTAGTTCCAAATGGCGCCGCCATAACTTAACGCTTCGCAATGCGAGACCTCGCAATCGTTCAAAACGAACGCGCCGGTGTTGAAAATCGCGCCGCCGTTCTGAGTCGCTAGGCAATTCGTAATCTTAGAATCGTTCAGAACGAACGCGCCAAAATTGAGAATCGCGCCGCCGCTAGCAATCTTACCGCCGGTTATAGTCAAACCGCTAATTTCAACGGGCGCATCGGTCGTTCCTGCGTTTATGAAGAAAATTCTCCATTTCTCTTCAGCGTCAAGCGTGATTCCGGGAGTTTGGGTCGCCGAATCATAAAGAGCCGACGCGTCTATTGTTAGCGTTTTGAGAATTTGAAGTCCTTCTTTCAGCTTGATCGTCTTGCCTTTGAGCGAAGGTTCAAAGGTTACCGTCGTGCCAAGATCGTTAGTTCCAGCGTAATCGATCGCTTCGCGGAGGGAAATCAAGCCGTCGTAGGCGTTTACGACGTCAAGTTCCGTCGTTACAACCGTCGACGGCGTTTCCGTCGGTATGTAATAATATTCGTAGGCGCCAATATCAACGGCGTCGCCGATAATGCGCGGATTGCCGTCAAGGTCGGTCGACGCCTCGTCGACTGCGGCGGTGCAACCCGCGTCGGTCGCGATCGAATCGCTTCGTAAACGTAAATCGATCTTGTCGAGATTTTGTAAATTTCCGTTTTCATCAAAAACGGGACTACAAATAAACGAAGGATCGTCGTCAATAACGTTGTTGGAACTCTCGGAAGAAATTTCGCCGGAGAGATTCAAGCCGTAATTCATAGAGAGAATAACGTTAGTCGCCGTAAACGTTCCATAGTAAACAACAACACCGCCCACATTCTTCGCAGTATTTCCAGAAATCGTCGTATTCGTTGCCGTAAACGTTCCGTTCTGATAGACGTAAACACCGCCCACATACTTCGCCGTATTTCCAGAAATCGTTGTGTTCGTCGAGGCAAACGTTCCCTCGCTATAGACGTAAACGCCACCCACCTGCTCTGCCGTATTTCCAGAAATCGTTGTATTTGTCGCCCTAAACTCACCATCATAGTTGATAAAAACGCCGCCAGCGTCGTACTTTGCCATATTTCTCGAAATCGTCGTATTTGTCGACGTAAAGATTCCATAGGCAACATAAACCCCCCCGAAGGAATCCGCCTCATTTTCAGAAATCATTACGTTCGTAGCCGTAAAATTTCCCATTTGGACGTAAATTCCGCCGCCTGCGACCGCATTATTTTTAGAAAACGTCGTGTTCGTTGACGTAAAACTCCCATTGTAACCGACGTAAACGCCGCCACCACCATCTGCCGTATTTCCAGAAATCGTGACGTTGATCGTTTTTAGCACACCGTCAATGAGATAAATTCCTCCTCCCATTCCTTCGGGAATTTCGCCGCCTGTTATTGTTAGCCCGATAAATTCCACAGGCACGTCTGGCGTTCCCGCCGTTACGCTGAAAACACGTGATTTTTTGTCGGCATTAATTGTAATGCCAGGAGTTTGGTTTGTCGAATCATACAACGCGGAGGCGTCTATCGTCAGCGATTTGTTTATCTCAAGTTGCTTTCCGTTTAACGTAATCGTAGAACCTTTAAGCGAGGCGTCAAAGGTTATTGTCGTTCCAAGGTTTGCCGTACCGGCGTAACTAATCGCTTCGCGAAGGGATATTAAATTGTCGTATGCGTCTACGACGTCCCGCGTAGTCGTCACGACGACGGAACGCGTTTCCAGGGGCGTTTGATTTTCGTATGGACCAAGATCGACGAAGTATCCGACGATTCGCGTAGCGCCGAGAATATCCGTCGACAACGGGCGACCGTCTGCATCGACGGCGTACGCATTGTTTCCCATATCGAGCGCTTGCGAATTTGGCGCCAACGTATAATCGCCGTTTGCGGCGTCGGTAAAGAGCGGAAGCGTCGAGTCGTAAATTAAGTTGTTTGCGCCGGAATCCCAACGCGTCGTTGCAAAGAGCGAATTGTTGGCTTCGACTGTTCCTGAGGATTTGGAAACGTCGTTTTGACCGCTTGCCGAGTTGAGAAGGATGATCGAATTATTACAATTCAACGTTCCGGCGTCATTGTATATTCCACCGCCGTTTTTCGTCGCTGTGTTGCTCGCAACCGTGCTATTGACTAGCGTTATTGTTCCGCCCTTATTGTAAAAACCGGCTCCTGATCGCGTAGTCGTATTCTCGACGACGAGACAGTTTGTCAACGTCGTTACGCCGTAATTATTGTAAATTGCGCCGCCCCACGCTTGGTCTACCGTTTCGGCGACGTTTTTCGAAACGACGCAACTTGTCAACGCAATCGATCCTTTGTTATTGTAAATCGCGCCGCCTCGGTATTGCGCCGTATTGCCGATCAACTCGCAATCGTCAAGCGTCAAATTCGAGGCGCAGAGAGCGCCGCCCGCGTTTGCCGCAGTATTGGCGACAAAATCACAGGAAAGAAACGCAGCCGTTCCCGCCGACCCAACAGCTCCGCCGTCTTTTGCCGCTTTGTTTGATTCGAATTTAACGCCTGTTACGATCAAATCGCCCGCATTAAGATCAATAGCGCCCCCGTTGTTTTGCGCTTCGTTGTCGATGAATTGACCGCCCGTTATCGTTACGAACGACGCAGAATCAACAATTGCAATTCCGCCGCCGTTTGAACTTATTCCTTTATTGTTGGAAAAATTACAGTCGTTAAATGTCGCGCTCGTGCCGTCGACAAAAATTCCGCCGCCTGAAGTCGCAACGTTCGAAACTACGGAACAGTCGACAAGACGAAGCGTTCCAGTCGCGTAAATCGCGCCGCCGTAGAAGGCGGCGCCGTCGGTTATCGTCATATTCTTCAACGTCGTTTCAGTTTCGCCTGAAATCGTAAAAACGTTCGACGTTTGATTCGCGTCGATCTTCAATCCGTCCGTCAGATTCGACGCGTCGATCATCGCGCCGTTATCGACAATTAATTGCGAACCATTCAAGATTATTGTCGCGCCGTTCAGCGACGGAGCAAAAGTTATCGTCTCGCCTTCCTTTGCGTAAAGAATTGCTTCACGAAGGGAAATTAATCCATCGGCGTCGTCGACGCGATCTTCCACCGTCGTTACGACCGTCGAAATTGGTTCAAGCGTTTTTTCTGTCGAGGTTTGTAATTCGAAGGCGCCAATATCGACCGTAGCCGTTCCAAGAGAACCGACGACGCGCGCTTTTCCTTCGAAATCGGTCGTTTCCGAAATTACGGAATTATCGCCGCGATCGATCGCCCAAGCGTCGGTTACAAGATGTAAATCCATAGTTTCGGCATTTGTCAAAACGCCGTCTTTGTTAAAAAGGGGCGCGACCTTAATACCTGGATCAAACCCTATCGCGTTGTTCGAACTCGCGTCGGAAATCGTTCCGCGACTCAAATCGCCTTGCGCCATACCGGCGAAATTTCCAGTAAGAATCGTATTGCGCAACGTCGGCGGGCAAGTTTCGTACGTATAGATTCCGCCTCCGTAACTTTCCGCCGAATTTCCGACGACGGTACAGTTGGTCAGTTCCGTATTTTGGGAATCAAGCCAAAACGCGCCGCCGTTGTCGTTTGCTACGTTTTGGGAAACGACGCAATTTATTCCGCGAAACACCGACTTATCATAGATCGCGCCGCCATATTTCGCGACGTTCTTTGAAAAATCGCAACGAGTAGCGACCGTCGTCGCCTTGTTATAAATCGCGCCTCCGTCCTGAATTGCGACGTTTCCAGTGAAAACGTCGTCGGTCAAGACGACCGAGCCGGAACGAACGTAGACGCCCGCGCCACGGTACGCCGTGTTGTCCGTGAACACGCTGTTGGAAAGGTTTAACGAACCTGTGTAAACACGAACCGCCCCGCCTTCTTTACCATTGATCGACGAACCTTGGTTGCTTGTAAACTCGGAATTAGTGATAGTCGCTTCGGAACCGTACATATAGAACGCGCCAAAAGCTCCTTCGTTTTCGAGGAAACGGCAACCGTCGACGGTCATCGAGCCTTGTTCCTTTTTGATCGCGCTACCGCCTTCCTCCGTTCCTTTTGTCGCGTTTTGATAGAACGTCGAATTGGTAATCGTAGAAGACGAGTTATATGCGGCGATCGCCCCGCCGCCGCCATAGTCGTGCGTCGTCGAATTACCGACAAACGTCGAATTGTCGACGGACAATGACGTCAAAGCGTAAATTGCTCCGCCGCCCGAATTGTTGAGATTTCCAGTCGCGACGTTCGATTCAAAGACGGAACCTTTGACCACAAGGGACGTTTCACTGTAAACGCCGCCGCCAAACGCCGCTTCGTTCGAAATGATCGAACAATCGACGAGCAGAATCGTTCCAGTCGCGTAAATCGCGCCGCCGCTTTCAGAAGTCGCGCCGCCCGTTGCCTTCAGTCCAACCAATTTAACCGGCGATTCGGTTGTTCCCGCCATTACGCTAAAAACGCGCGACTTGTTAGCCGCGTCGATTATTAATCTCGGCGTTCCCGTCGTCGCGTCGCATAACGCGGACGCGTCTATCGTCAGCGGCTTGGAAATTATGATTTCCGCGCCCTTTAACATAATCGTCGATCCTTTTAACTTCGGATCGAAAGTAACGATCGTTCCAAGATTTGCCGTTCCTGCGTATAGGATCGCTTCGCGCAAAGAGATTAAACCGTCGGTTTCATCGACGACGTCTTCCGACGTCGTTACAACGAGCGAACGAGTTTCAGTAGTAACCTGACGTTCGTAAGGTCCAAGATCAACGGCGTTTCCGACAATTCGCGTAGCGCCAAGAAAGTCGGTAGTCAACGCGTTTCCATCAACGTCGACGGCGTAGTCGTCATTTCCAGCATCGGTCGCTTGCGAATTTGTCGCCAACGTATAATCGCCGTTAGCCGAATCGGTAAATAACGGAACCGAGGAATCATAAATCAAATTATTCAAGCCGGAATCCCAGTACGTCGTCGCAAAGAGCGAATTGTTGGCTTCGACTGTTCCTGTCGATCTATAAATATCGTTTTGATTGCCAGCGGTATTGAGAAGAACGATCGAATTGTTAATCTTCAACGTTCCGTAATTATAAATTCCGCCGCCGTTTTTCACCGCGACGTTGCCAGAAACAACGCTGTTTGTTAATGTTACCGTACTGAGATCGTTGTAAATCGCGCCGCCGCTTCTCGCGCAAACGTTGTCGATAAGGGCGCTATTTATGAACGTCGCAATACTGCCGCTTTTAGCATAGATCACGCCTCCCCAACTTTCCTCATCGGTCGTTGAATTGGCGCGAAAAACACAATTAGTCGAGAGAAACGTACCGTAACTGTAAATCGCGCCGCCTCCATGAGCGGCGACGTTCTCGGAAAAAACGCAGTCGGTTGAAGCGAAAGCGCCAGATACAACGTAAACGGCGCCGCCTCGATACGACGAATTACCGTAAAAATCGCTATTCGCCACATTTACAGTACTATTGTTGACGTATATTGCTCCCCCTCTTGTCGGGGCGTCGTTGTTTGTGAAAACGCAATCCACAAGGGTTGCTTCGGCGGTTACTGGATTAAACGCCCCTCCGTAATTACCCACGTTTTCAACGAATTCGCAATTTTCAACGGTTGTCGAACCGAATTCAATTTTAAACGCGGCGCCGCCTTCGTTGTTTACTTTGTTATGCGCAAACGTTGAATTAGAGATCGTCGAAATCGCGTCGTAAGCTATGATCGCGCCGCCTCCGCCCTTCGTCGCAGTCGTTGAATTGTCCGTAAAAATCGATCGATCAACCGTTAAATAAGAATAAGCATAGATCGCGCCTCCGCTCGCATAGTTGTAACTCCCAGTCGCAACGTTCGATTCAAAGGTCGTGTTTTCAACTTCAAGAGACGTTTCGCTATAAATTCCGCCGCCAATATTTCCCGTATTAGAAAGAATCGAACAATCGACGACGTTAAGCGCGCCTGTCGCATAAATTCCTCCTCCGTTTGCCGACGTACTTCCTTCGGTTATCGTTAGACCGATCAATTCGACGGGCGCGTCGTTCGTTCCGCCGGTTACATAGAAGACTCGCGACTTTTGTCCGGCGTCTATCGTTATACCGGGCTTTTTACTTGTAGAGTCGTACAATGCAGATGCGTCTATTTTTAGCGATTTGTCGATTTCAAGTTGCTTTCCGTCGAGCAAAATCGTCTTGCCTTTGAGCGTCGTAGCAAAGGTAATCGTCGTTCCCAGCGCGTCCGTTCCAGCGTATGTAATCGCCTCGCGAAGGGAAATCAAACCGTCCGTATCGTCCACGACGTCAATATCCGTCGTTACGACAAGCGATGGCGTTTCGACGCTAGGTTCCTCCGATTGAAATTCGTAAGCTCCAATATCGACGACGGCGCCGACGATTCGCGGGTTTCCGGCGAGATCGCGCGACGTCCAGTCGACGTATTCGTTCGTGCCTTTGCCGATCGCTTGCGAGCCTGCCTCCAAGCGATAATCGCCGTTTTCGGCGTCGACGAAGAGGGGCGACGTCGTATCATATACGTAATTATTGCCTCCCGACCAAGCCGTAAAGGTCGACAAATTATTCGTTCCTTCAACAGTGTTCTTGCCGAAATAAACGTCTTCTCCGTTGTTTAGCGCAATTATTGAATTTTGAGACGCCATATAGCTATTGTTTAAAAGGGCGACTCCGCTACCGTAATTCGCTATGTTTCCAGATATGGTGCAATTCGTCAAAGATAGACTATATTGGTATGCGTTAATTCCGCCGCCATAAAGAGCGGAATTGTCGTAAATCGCGCAGTTGTCAAGATATGCGGCTCCTTCGGATTCAATTCCGCCTCCATACTGCGACGCAACGTTGCCGCTAATAGTACAACGACAGAGCGACGCGGAGCCCATAGAAGCAATTCCTCCGCCGGACGACGCCGTATTGTCCGTAATCGCGACGTCGACAAGATATAAAGTTCCATCGGAATTAATTGCGCCGCCATAAGACGCCTTGTTGTCTGAGATCGTACAATTTGTGAAAGAAATAGAAGCGAGATATCCCGCGTAACAACCTCCTCCGCTCTCCTTCGCCGTATTGTCGACAATCTTACAATTTATGAAGTTGACGTCTCCGTCATACGTATATACTCCGCCGCCGAAACTCGCGTTTCCTCCAGTAATCGTCAAATTATTCAACGTCGCTAAATAGTCGGCGAATATGAAAACGCTTGATTTCTTGTTTGCGTTGATCGTCGCGCCGTTTGACAGACTAGAAGCGTCGATCGTCAGGTTCTTGTCGACGATTAGTCGACTTCCGTTTAAGACGATCTCTCCTGCGTCAAGTCCAGCCGCAAAAGTAATCGTTTCTCCGTCGAGAGCGTTGATAATAGCTTCGCGAAGAGACGTTTTTCCATCGTCGGCAACCGCGTCTTCCAAGGTCGTAACGACAAGCGACTTGTCTTCGTTGATCCGCTCGAACGTATCTTGATATTCGTAAGCTCCAATATCGACCGTAACGTTCGAAGCGCAAGAAGCGACAAAACGCGCGTTTCCGTCTAAATCAAACGTTTCGACAATACGCTCGTTATCTCCCCTATCGACCGCCCAAGCGCGCGTTTTCAAATGCAAATCGACGGATTTTGCGTTTGTCAAACGTCCGTCGTCTGTGAAAACCGGCGCGTTGACGAAACCAGGATCGAAATTGATCGCGTTATTGGAACTTTCCGACGAAATTGGATAGAACGACGTCATATAATAGTCCGACGTCGCTTCAAAATTACAAGCGACAATAGAATTGTACAACGTCGCCGCTCCGAAGTCGGCGTCAATTCCGTAGCCGCAATTTCCGGCGATCGTGCAATTCGTTATTGTCGTCGAATCGCCGGAAACGTGAACTCCGCCCAGAAGATTGCCGAAGACTAAACAATTGGCAAGCGTCGCGCGAGCTAAGTATCCGGAGCATACCCCGAAGGAACGATTTTCAGAAATCGAACAGCCGTTCAAAAAACCGTCAACGTTTTGAATACAAACGCCGCCGCCGTAATTGTTAGACACGGAAGAGTTCGTCAGCGTAAAAGTTCCGCTATCAATATAAACGACGTGCGCCAAATCATATCCGTATTGTTCGCCATAACTTGAATTATTTTCAATCTGACAATTTACAATTTCCGTGTCGCCGAAGGGCGAATAAATAGCTCCGGCGATATCCGCCGAATTGTCGGCGACGGTACAATTCAACAGTTTCGTCGCGCCGATCGTACTAATTCCGCCCCCTCTATATTCGTCGTCGTATCCCGAAAGATAACCTCCGCTTATCGTAAGACCGTTTATTTGAACGGGCGCGTCGGGTGTTCCGCCAGATATTAAGAGGACGCGCGACTGCCAGCCGGCGTTGATTGTTATTCCCGGCTTTCCCGTCGCCGCTTCGTATAACGCGGACGCGTCTATCGTCAACGATTTGTCAATCTCAAGTTGTTTCCCGCTTAACGTAATCGTCGCGCCTTTCAGCGACTTGCTGAAGACGATGGTATCGCCGGGGGCGGCGTTGTTAATCGCATAGCGCAACGTTCCGTTTGTCGTCGCGGAATCGCCGGTCGAGGTTACCGTCCAAACGGTTCCCGTCGTCGCTAGGGCGCGTTGCGACTCGAGGGACGAATCGATTTTTTCGGAGTCGACGGTTAAATTGTCGACGGTTAAATTAACGTCGGAGAAGTTTTCGGCGGTTTCGACGGTCGGCGTGCAAGCGGGTACGTTTAGAGGAATCGCGACGTCGACTAGTCGGGCTTCGTCGGCGTAATTGGCGCGGTCGAAAATAGAAGGAACGGCGTTTGACGCGTCCAAGGCGCCGGT
>JAZRWW010000096.1:0-1840 GCA_045599865.1 Thermoguttaceae bacterium | reverse complement strand
CACAATACTATGGCAAACGTTTCTAATCGAGTTAAAAACCGACGATTAACAAGCGCGATTTCGTTGAAAATCGTTTTAACGCTTACTTTTGCGGCGATCGTCGCGTTTGGGCGCATAGAATTTAGCGTTTCGACGTCGGCGCAAGACGCGTCGATCGACGCTCAAGCGGTCGATCAAGCGCGTTCCATTTCGTCGGCGTTCCGACAAGCGGCGCAAAAGGTTCTGCCCGCGACCGCTAAAATTATCGTCAAGAGAGACTCGAAAGTCGACTCCGTCAAGTCGAAGTTGCCCTTTGGCGATTTATTGCCCGACGTGCCCGAACAAGATTTAATCGAAGGCGCCGGGTCGGGGTTCGTCGTCGATCCTAGCGGCGTCGTCCTTACTAATTGTCACGTCGTCGAACAATTTGACGTCGGCAAAGCAATTTCCGTCGAATTGAACGACGGATGTAGTTTTCCGGCAAAAAAAATTGTAAAAGACGCCAAGTCGGACCTTGCGATTATTCAAATCGAATCTGCGGAACCTCTTCCTTGCCTCGCTTTTGCCGACAGCGACGTCGCGGAAATAGGCGATTGGGTTCTCGCGGTCGGCAATCCGTTTATGCTCGGCTCGTCCGTGAGTGCGGGCATAGTCAGCGCCAAGGAGCGTTTCATTTCGGACGATTCGAAAGTGTTCATTCAGACGGACGCGGCGGTCAATCCGGGCAACAGCGGCGGACCCCTTGTTAATTTGCAAGGCGAAGTTATCGGCGTCAACACGGCGATCGCCTCGAAAAACGGCGGATATCAAGGCGTCGGATTCGCGATTCCTTCGAACGTCGCGTTATGGGTCTTAAATCAACTGCGCGAAAAAGGGAAGGTCGAACGCGCGTTTTTGGGCGCGCCGATTTACGCGCTTGAATTTAACGAAGCGAGAAGACTCGGACTAGAAACGCGCGTCGGCGTCAAAATGGGCGCGCCCTTTAAAGACTCGCCCGCCGCAAAAGCAGGGTTGCGCGCAAACGACGCCTTGCTTGCGATCGACGGGCGACCGATCGAATCCGTCGGAAATTTCGAGGCGTTCGTTGAACGAGCCGACGTTCAAAAGACTTATACCTTGCGCGTCTTGCGTTATAATTCGAAAACGCCGGTCGACGTTCCGATTACCTTCGCCGTTAAGCCGGACGGATACGTCGGCGTGCCTCTCGCGGAAAAAATGACGCAAAAGGGCGCCCATTATATGGATAAAGAGTGGGGGATGATGATCATACCCGCCGCGCCGGAAGCGTTGGCAAAACTGGGATTCGCGCAAGAAAGCGGGTTGATCGTTCTCAACGCGACGCCGGGTAAGGCGGCTTACGCCTCGGGCGTCCGCAACGGCGCGTTGATCCTAAAATTGAACGGCGTCGAAGTGAAGACACTTGAGGAATACCAAGCGGCGAAAGAACGAAACGCAAACGACGAGGCGGAATTGGAAATTGTCGTTAAATCGGAACAAAAAACGGTCAAGTTGCCGAATAAAAAGGGCGCGTGATCGACGTTTCGAACGCCGAATCGATCGGTTCGCAAAACGGCGATCTCAAAAAACGCCGTTACGGTTCTAAGCGTCGACAATATTTTTTGACAAATGAAACGCCGCCGAACTTAAAAATCGTAAGCGTTCACGAAAAAACGACGCGAAAGAACCGCCGCGAAAGCGTCGCGCGTCGATACGTTCGCGTCGTTTTCCCAAAGGAACGCGCCGGGTCTTGCGAAGGAGGTTTTAAAACGCTATAATAAGAGCGTTCGAACCGAAAAACTCGAACGTTAAGGGGAATAGTATGACGTCGGAAAACGATTTAAATTCAAAAGACGCGAATAAG